>JAFGHM010000122.1 GCA_016930135.1 Thermoplasmatota archaeon
CGCCGTTACATGACGGCGTTGATAGAGTCGGGATGTAAGTGTCAAGGTTCGCCGAGACATTCAGTCCGCGACCACTAAGAGCTGTAGCCGCTATACAACATGCCGATCCAGCAGTTCGGCTCAGCCGTTACTCGTATCCGCACATGAAGCCTGCTGCACCCTTCCCATTTCTTCGTTTTTTACGAGAGAGACGAAGTGCTCACCTCGTTCCAGGATGCTGGACATCGGCCCGAGCACTACTCGAATTCCTCGCCTGAGATAGCTATGATCACCAGGGCGACGAACGCGAGCACAGAGCCGATATACATCGGCCCGACCCCGAGTATGGCGATTCCAGCGCCCAAGAGGCATAGCGTGAGGTTTCTGCTGGAGATCCTGAGCATGTATGCAGTGGCGAAGGCCATGATGGCGCCGACCATCATGACGCTGAGGCAGAACGCGACGACGCCAACCACGACATCGAAGAAATCCGTCGGAAGACATGCATCCGCGAGCGCGTCCGTGCAAGACATCTGATACAGCGATAACATGATGGATATCAGGGCGGAGGCGCCCGAGCCCATCAGCAGCAGGCTCGCGATGTTCAGCCCTGAGCTGAGCCGCCCTCTCGACGGGGGCGGCGGCTCTTGGTTCCAAGGCGACCAATCGTACACGTGTGAGGACGTAGGAGGCGCTTCAACGGCTGCAACTGCAGACGAATCGAGAGGTGCCCCGCATGAGCCGCACTTGGTCATGGTATTCGCGTTCTGGGCGCCGCAAGACCGGCACCTCTTTGGGCGGGCCAACTCGGCCTCAGGAGCGGGGGTGCCGACCTGTCGCCCACACCTGCTGCAGAACTCGCCTCTGTCAGGAAGTTCCTCGCCGCAGTGTGGGCATTTCTTCATCGCACCATCTTCTCCGAACTCGCTGAATAGGCCTCAGCTCGAGAACTCCTCCCTGGACACGGCTATCAGTATCAGGCCTAAGAGCCCGAAAAGGGCTCCGATCAGGAAGCCCAGGCCGAGCATCCCGAGGACGGCGCCCAGTATTGACAGCCAGAAATTCCTCCGTTGAATCGCCAGGATACCGCTGGCAAAGCTAGCTAGGCCGAATACGATGTCCAGGCCCCCGCAGAAACAGAGAGAGCCCGTGCCCACGCCACCGATGTCGAAAACCACGGACTCCACGACCAGATACAGCAGCCCCTGCACCAGAGCCAAGACGCCTGCAAGGATCGCGAGGATGCCTCCGGCAACGGGAAGCCCGGATTTCCTCCTGCGGCCCACATAACCATAGTGCGATGAAGATGGCCCGCTGCGGGACGCGGCATGAAGATAGGGCTGTCCGTGCGGGTCTCGTCCGCAATTAGTGCAATAGTTCGCGTTCCACTTGTTGAGCTCGCCGCACCAGTTGCACTTCTTCATCGGAACGGAATCGGGTGTCTGCTCCTGAGGGGCTGAGGTCACCGGTTCGTTCTGGGCAGCCATCCTGAGGTCATAGGGTATGGCCGCGCCGCACCGTCCGCAGAAGGACACATGGGTTGGGTTGTCCGAGCCACAGGAAGGGCATTTTACCATTTCCCACACCAGACACCAGAACAGAACACAGGTCATATAGCACTTTGGGCGACTATCCGCTGGCTGATGGCGTTTGGTCCGGAGTGGACCGTAGGATCGATGAAGTAATGGCGCGGAAATGCCCCGACCCGAGCAACCCCGGGCTAGAAGTCCTCGTCAGCGAAGAAGTAGAAGATGAACGCCAACAATCCCAAGAAGAAGGCCACTATGCCTCCGCCCATCATGCCCAGCAGGGCCCCCGCCAGCGCCAATGAGAAGTGCGTCCCCCTCATGGCGGAGACGCCGCCCGCGACAGCTATGATCCCGAAGAAGATGACTGCTATGCTGCATGCGGCGAAGCGCGTGAGGTACGGCCCGAAGGGGAACTCATCTCCCGCGATCATCCCCTGAAGGCCGTTGTTGAGTGACAGGATGCCGGTGATGAGCGTCATCAATCCGCCCAGTCTCAGCGCGATCTTGCGCCCGGGTGGCTTCTCGACGGCATTCTGCTCAGAGCTCATCCGGCCTTTGAATGCGTATCCAGCTTAATGGTTTCTGCGAGGCACCCGTCTCTCGCAAACTTAATGCGTGAGCATTTCATCATCGGGCCGACAAGCGCGCATTCACAGGTGAGACTGGTGAAGGTCGTCATCATAGGGAACAACGTGTCGGGGACGACCCTCGCGAAGGCGCTCAGGGACGCGGACGCCAACGTCGAGGTCGATATGTACACGGACGAACCGAGGCCGTACTACCCGAGGCCGAAGCTCATCGACTACCTTGAGGGCAAGGTCCAGGAGAAGGACATGCTCTTCTACCAGCCTGAGTGGTACGAGAAGAACATGCTCGGGCTGCATCTCAACTCGAAGGTGGAGAAGATCGACGCCGCGGGCAAGAAGGTCCTCGTCAAGGATATCTGGGTGCCCTATGATGCCCTTGTGCTCGCGACGGGCTCGAGCGCGTTCGTGCCACCATTCAAAGGCCTACCGAAGAAGAACGTCTTCACCCTCCGAACGATGGAGGACGCGAGGAACATCAAGGAGACGGCTGCGCACTCGAAGCACGCGATAGTCATCGGGGGCGGCCTGCTCGGGCTGGAGAGCGCGAGAGGCATATGCTCCTCCAACCCGCATCTCGAGGTGACCATCCTGGAATACGCCGAGCACCTGCTCATGAGACAGCTGGACCACGAGGGTGCGGAGATACTCCAGGCGTGGATAGAGAGCACCGGGGCCAAGGTCGTGACCGAGGCCCAAACGGAGGAGGTCCTGGGCCAAGACTCAGTCACAGGCGTGAAGCTCAAGGACGGCCGGACGATCGAAGGGGACATGGTCATCATATCCGCGGGAGCTAGGGCCAACCTCGACCTCCCGAAGGATGCGGGCCTCAAGGTCAACAGAGGCATCGTGGTCGACTCCTCGCTCAGGACGTCGGATCCGAACATATACGCCATCGGCGACGTCTCGGAGTTCAACGGCCAGGTATGGGCCATGATACCGCCAGCGCTCGACCAGGCGAGGATAGCTGCCAGGAGGATACTGGGCCAGCCGGGCCCGGACTACGGGGGCACGGTGCCCTCGAACACGCTCAAGGTCACGGGGCTGGACCTCACGTCCGTAGGCATGGTCAAGAGCGCTCACGACCCCCCGGAACCTGGCTACGAGGAGATACGGGCGTTCACGCCCGACAGGAGCGTCTACAAGAAGTTCGTGATCAAGGACGGGAAGTTGATCGGCGCGATCCTCCTCGGGACCAGGAAGGAGGCGGTGAAGGTCACCAAGATGGTCAAGGACGGCGTGCCCATCGACGCGATCAAGCCGAAGCTGTCGGACCCTTCCTACTCGTTCGCGTGAGTCCGCGCAGACTGGATTACACAAAACGGTTTATATTCCCAGTACACATCTAGCAGAAGGAGCAGTGGATGGAGCCCAAGGACTACGAGCTCGAGTTCTTCAGGACCAACGGTTTCCAGCGGAGGCAATGCAGGAGCTGTGGGAAGCATTTCTGGACGCTCGCGGACACCGATGTCTGCGGCGAGGCCCCGTGCATCGAGTACACCTTCATCGGAAAGCCCGTCCTGAAGGAGAAGCTCAGCGTGCACGAGATGCGCGAGAGCTTCCTGTCGTTCCTCGAGAGGGAGGGGCACACCAGGGTGTCCAGATATCCTATCACGGCCCGGTGGAGGGACGACGTCTTCTTCACCCAGGCGAGCATCTACGGCTTCCAGCCCTGGGTCATCCAGGGAGTGGTGGAGCCTCCAGCGAACCCGTTGGCCATCTCGCAGACCTGCGTGAGGTTCAACGACATCGACAACGTGGGCAAGACCGGGTCGCACTTCACGATGTTCGAGATGATGGCCCACCATGTGTTCAACAAGAGAGGCAAGGAGGTCTACTGGAAGGACCGGACCACCGAGCTGTGCCACAAGTTCCTCACCGAGGTGCACGGCCTCGACCCGAAGGCCGTGAACTACTCCGAGGCCTGGTGGGAGGGCGGGGGCAACTCCGGCCCGTGCCTGGAGGTACTTCTCGGAGGATTGGAGGTCGCCACGCTCGTGTTCATGCAGTACGCGGTCGACAACGGCGTCCAGAAGCCCATGGACATACAGGTCGTCGACACCGGCTACGGCCTCGAGAGGATCACATGGATATCGCAGGGCACTCCGTCCGCGTACGAGGCGGTCTTCGGGGACGTGCTCGAGGACCTGAAGAGGCTCTCGGGCACGAAGGTCGAGGACGCCGTCCTGGCTCAGTACGCCCGAGCTGCCGGCGCGATGAAGATAGAGACCTCTGCTGATGTGAGGGCGCTCAAGTCGGATGCGGCGGCCAAGCTCGGGATGGACGTAGACGAGTTCATCAAGCAGATCCGGCCGTTCGAGAGCATGTATGTCATATGCGACCACACCCGCGCGCTCATGTTCATGCTCAGCGACGGCGTCGTCCCGTCCAACGTGCGCCAAGGGTACTTCGCCAGGCTCTTGGTCAGGAGGTCCTTGAGGGAGATGGCCCAGCTGGGCGTCGAGACGAAGCTCTCGGAGATCGTGGCCAAGCAGGTGGACTACTTCTCGAAGGACTTCCCGGACCTCAAGGAGAACAGGGACGAGATCATCAAGCTGGTCGATGTCGAGCAGGAGAAGTACAACGACACGCTCACGAAGGGCAAGGGGATCGTCCAGAGGCTCGAGCTCTCCGAGAAGAAGGAGCACAGGAAGATCACCGAGGAGGACCTGATAGAGCTCTATGATTCCCACGGGCTGAACCCGGATGTGGTGGCTGAGTTCGCCTCCAATCCTGTCGAGGTCCCCGACGACTTCTACAAGAAGGTCGCAGCCAGGCACTCCAAGGTGGAGAAGGAGGAGATCGTCCCGCAGATAGAGCTGCCGCCCGACCTCCCAGCCACCAAGCTGCTGTTCTACAAGGACTCGCGCAAGTACAAGTTCAGGGCGAAGGTCCTCGCGGTCGTGGGCGACCTCGTGGTCCTAGACAAGACCTACTTCTATGCCGAGAGCGGCGGCCAGGAGAGCGACCACGGCACGATGAAGGAGATGAAGGTCGTGCACGTGGACAAGGTGGGCAACGTCGTCGTCCACAAGGTCGAAGGCGAGATGCAGGCCGTGCCGGGCAAGCTGATAACGAGCGTCGTGGAAGAGGCCCGCAGGAAGAGGCTGCAGAGGCATCACACGGCCACGCACATCATCAACGGCGCCGCCAGGAATGTCCTCGGGAACCATGTCTGGCAGACGGGCGCGCACAAGTCGGCCGACCTCGCAAGGCTGGACATCACTCACTACGCGGACCTCACGCCCGAGGAGCTCGAGAGGATCGAGCTGCTCGCGAACGAGACCGTCCTATCAGCGACCAAGGTGTTCAGCTCATTCATGGAGCGGACAGCGGCCGAGAAGAGGTACGGCTTCAGGCTCTACCAGGGAGGCGCCGTGCCGGGGAAGGAGATAAGGGTCGTGAGAGCGGGCGACTTCGACGTCGAGGCGTGCGGAGGCATACACTGCAAGAACACACTCGAGGTAGGGGCCATCAAGATACTCAGGACCAAGCGCATCCAGGACGGCGTCGTGAGGCTGGAGTTCGTGGCGGGCATGCCAGCGGTCGAGCAGATGATGGCCTTCTGGAACGCCGCGACGGACGCGAGCGAGAAGCTCAACACTACCCCGGAGAGGATATCCGAGGCTGTCGACAAGCTCTTGGCGGACAGGAAGGAGCTGGCCAAGGAGCTCGAGGCCATGAAGAAGGGCCGGGTGGGGGACACCGTCGAGGGACTGATCGAGAAGGCTCCCGTTGTCAAGGGCGTGAGGATCGTCAGGCATGTCGAGTCGGAGGACATGAAGCATCTCGTCAGCCTCGCGAAGGAGATCATAGGCAACCCGAAGACCGTCGCCGTCCTAGGCTCTGATGACGGCGGGGCGAAGCTCGTGGTCGCCAGGAGCGGCGACCTGAAGCTCGACTGCCGGCCTCTGATCAAGGAGGCCATGGCCGTGGCGGGAGGCTCAGGTGGAGGCAAGCCGGATTTCGCCCAGGGCGGAGGCCCGGATGCGAAGAGGCTCGAGGAAGCCGTCGACAGGGTGGAAGGGCTGGTCAAGGAGGCCCTGGAGAAAGAGTGATTGCCGGATGAGCAGACTGTCGGAGAGAATGGCCAAGCTCAGGGAGTATGTGACCCTGACCAAGTCTGGCGCCATCGCCAGACGATACTTCGTCATCGGAGCGTTCGACGGCGCCCTCACGATCCTCGGGGTGATACTCGGTGCGTATGTCGCCGAGGGGCATGCGCATCCGGAGCTCGCGAAGCAGCTCATACTCGCAGCGGGCCTGGCAGGAGGCGTCGCGCTCGCTGTCTCGAGCGCTGTGGGCGCATACGAGGCCGAGAGGGTAGAGCACCTCCTGAGCCATCATCAGCTGGAGAAGGCGATGCTCAGAAGCGTCGAGGGCGACCGGAAGGATGCGATGCGCGTGAGCATATCGGTCAGCGCCATATCCCACGGCGTCGCCCCGCTGCTGGCGGCGTTCGTCCCGCTGATACCGTTCTTCCTGATGCCCCTGGACGAGGCTGTCATGGTCGCGATAGGCGTCACCCTCGCGTTCCTGTTCGTCCTCGGGGCCTACCTGGGAAGCCTCATCCGGGAGATGATCGTCTACACGGGCCTGAGGTTCGTGATAGCCGGGTTGGCGACGGCGATCATCCTGATA
This sequence comes from Thermoplasmatota archaeon, assembly GCA_016930135.1. GTDB lineage: Archaea > Thermoplasmatota > Thermoplasmata > UBA10834 > UBA10834 > COMBO-56-21. The sequence goes on from JAFGHM010000122.1 coordinate 6,734, forward strand.
CTCATAGGCGGCGGGGAGTTCGCCTGAGGGCTGCCCATACCGTAATTCGTTCAAGCGCGCATTGTGACGGTCCCCGTCAGCAGGCGCGAAAAGACCCGCAAAGCGTTCAAACCGCTGAGGTCACCAGCTTGACGTCCAGGACGCCCTTCTGTGCCTGCAGCATGCGCGCTAGGGACCGCACCCTGTCTCCCGAACCCTTGAAAGCGATTATCTCGAGGCACGTGTGCTTCGAGAGATGGATGTGCATGGTCGCGGTGACGGCGTCCGGGTAGTCGTGCTGGAGCTCCGTAAGGGCCCTGTTCGCCCCCCTCGAGTGATGGTCGTATGTGAGCAGTATGACCCCCGGGACCTCCCCCTTGGAAGAGAGGTCCCAGCGCCTGCTGGAGACGAACTCACGCATCGCCTGGCTCACCGCCTTGCTTCTATTGGGCTGTCCAGTCATATGGGAGAGCGAGTCGAACTCCTTCAGGAGCTTCTTGGGCAGGCTCAGCGAGATCCGCGTGCTTTCGGCCATCGCTGCGACAACGCCGTTCCTGGTCATTAACTCTTGGCGGACCAAAAGACGGAGGCCATAAATAGGTGGTCACTATTCGTTATTACGAAATCGCGGAAGTGTAATACAACGGGGAAGCAAACGCACATTCCAGATGGACTGATGGACCAGGCCGTAGCCGAGCTCACGAAGGTGATAGACCGCGAGGGAGAGCATGTGCATGCACACATCCACGAGCATGAGCACGGGAAGGACGATGCGAACCACGCGCACAAACATCCAGGTGAAGGCCGCGACAAGTAGGAAAACGCCCGAGCTGCTGGCATGCCTGGAAAACCGTCTAACCGTTGCAGGTTCAAGAACATAAGGGTTTTATACACCATAGTGTCTGGGGGTGGATGCTCTCCAGACCGCCAAGGCAGTCTGGTTTAGAGCTCTATATAAGCATTAGCGCGGAGGTTGCCGATTGCCGGACGAGAAGGAGGCCAAGCCGAAGGGAGGGCCCAAGGAGAAAGACAGTCAAGCCAAAGGTAAGAAGGGCTCGCCCGCGGAGAGGAAGGCCGCCGACAAACCCGTCGAGAAGAAGAGCGAGGACTTCAGGTACATCGTCCGCATGGTCAGCACGGACCTGGACGGCAACAAGGACATCGTCATCGCACTCGCAGGCATCAAAGGCGTCGGCCTCAGGAGCGCCGAGGTCATCGCGAGGATGGCCGGGGTGCCCAGGAGGGTCAAGATCGGCGACCTGCCGGAGTCCAAGACGGACGAGATCGAGAAGCTCATCACTGAGTACTCGGAGAAGGTCCCGCACTGGATGGTCAACAGGCAGAACGACTGGTCCACGGGTGCGGACATGCACCTCATGGCGGTCGATGTCGACCTCAATCGGAGGGACGACGTGAACCTGATGAAGATGATCAGGTGCTACAGGGGCATCAGGCACGAGACCGGCCAGAAGGTC
>JAFGHM010000123.1 GCA_016930135.1 Thermoplasmatota archaeon
ATCGATACGGCCGTTTGAGCTTGCTCCAGTGGGGAGTCGCCGTTTCATCAGATCCCCGGGAGACTTCATCCTCAGAGGAATCATCACTTTGTCCCGGGACTGTGTCGTTTCTGCGCCCTTGCCAGGACTCTCGCCCTGCTGCTTCAGCAGCCCACTTTCTCTTGGAGAGGGGATTTTCCTCAGCTGGCCCCCGATGAACAGGGACCTACCGTCAGCCATCCGCCTTCTCCTGGCAATCTGTAATGACGGATACGGTTGTATAAAAACCCTTCCTGGGACAAGGCCGGCTGATGCCTATATGACTTTCGTGGGGCCGAAGGTCACCTGGACGGTCACGAACCCGTTTGCCGGATCGAACGTGATGTTCCTGCCGCGATGACCGTAGAGGTCCTCTGCTATGATCTTCACTCCGAGCTCCCCAAGCACTTTCCTGGCCATGAAGCTGTTCTCCCGGCCTATGTTCGCGATGGAGAGGTCCAGGGCGGTGAACATCTGCGAACCCCCAATCAGCTTCGCGACGAGCCGTTTCCCATTGGCTCCGTGAGTGGTAAGCTCTCTGAAGAGCTTCCTAGCCCCAGTGTCTGCGTACTTCTCTTCCCTGTCGCATTTGTTCGGCGCCTTCGGGAGGAGAACATGCACTATGCCGCCTATCTTCGCCACGGGGTCGTGCATTATGATGGCCACGCATGAACCAAGCCCCAAGCATGACAGCTTACTGGGCGAGTGGCAGATAGCCAATTGCGCGATCCCCACGATGACTGGCGCGCTCATCTGCTGAGTTCTCCCATTTTCTCCAGAATGACACTGAGCGTTGATTCCTCAGGCAGCATCAGGAAATAGCCGTCGATCTGCCTGTCGATGCCCTTGAAGGATGTGTGGACAGCTATCACCGTGTCGACCTTGATGCCCAGAGAAGCGAGTGGTATATCCAGGACTGCCCCCAGGAGGTCGACCGTCGCGTCCGGGGGCGCTGGTATCATGTCGATGTTGATCATCCTGCAGACCGCGATCAGATACCAGCACAGGCATATGTTGCCGACCTCGCGCAGCGCGGACTTCTGCATCTCCGTGAGGCATGAGAGGTCCACTTCCTCTTTGGTCAGGTGCTCCAAAAGCGCCTTGGCGGAGTCGTCCGGGAGCACCACTAGGATGCCGCTCTTGAGGTTGCCACATAGGTATGTGTAGGTGCCAGCGACTAGCCGATCCGGCCCCCCGAGCCAGGATGCGACCTCGCCCAGGGGAAGGAAGCTGACGGTCGTGACATCGTTCATGAGTTCGGTGTCGAGCATCGATGACAGTGCCGTCGCGGCGCTTCCGGCACCGATGTTCGCGAACTCCCTGACTATCTCCAGCACCTTCTGTGTGTCCTTGTCCTCCAAAGTCTCACCCTCCGAGGATCGAGTCGACGTCGAGTATCAGCGCTATGCTTCCGCTGCCGAGTATGGTTCCGCCCGAGATGCCCTTAACCCTCCTCAGCCTCAGGTCCAGGGACTTGACGACTATCTGCTGATGTCCCAGAAGGTCGTCGACTTCGAGCGCAGCTCTCCTGTCTCTGCTCTGGACGACCAAGGTGTTGATCTTGTCGGACCTGGGCCTGCTCTCCACGCCGAAGAACTGGTGCATGCTTATGAGAGGCAGCACCTCGCCCCTCAGTTGGACCACCTCACGGCTCCGTATGGTCTTGACTTCCGATGGCAGATATCTGTGGGATTCCACTATCGTGCTCATCGGGACCGCATATATCTGATCGGCGATCGAGATCAGCATCGCCTCTATGATCGCAAGTGTGAACGGAAGCCACATCGAGAATGTCGTTCCCGCGCCTTTCGATGTGTTGACGATGATCGTGCCTCCGAGGTTCTCGACGTTGCGCCTGACCACGTCTAGCCCAACACCTCTTCCGGAGATGTCGGTCACCTCGGACTTGGTCGAGAAGCCTGGCTTGAAGAGCAGATCCATCAGCTCCCTGCCCAGCGCCGCATCCGCCTGCTCCTTGGTCATCACGCCCTTCGAGACTGCGATTTCCTTGATACTGTCGAGGTCGATCCCCTTGCCATCATCCGAGACCTCTATCAGAACATGGTCCTGCTGCTTCGAGGCCACTATCCTTATCAGGCCTTTTGGCCGCTTGCCGACTCTGGTGCGCTCCTCAACGGTCTCTATGCCATGGTCTATGCAGTTCCTCAGCAGGTGCATCATGGGCTCAGCGATGAGGTCGACAACGGTCCTGTCGAGCTCTATGCTTCCCCCCTCGACCACGAGCTCGACTTCCTTGCCCTGGCCCTTGGATATGTCCCTTACCATTCTCGGGAACCGGCTCATGACCAGGTCAAGGGGTATCATCCGGATCTCGAGCACTCTCGATTGTATGTCTGATGTGAGCTTGTCGATTAGCGATGAGATCTCGAGCAACTCGTAGTCGTCGTTGATTGTGGCCTTCTGGAGCAGCCTGCTCCTTCCGATCACGAGCTCACCGACGTTGTCCAGCAGATCGTCCAGCTTGTCCATGCCGACCCTGACGGTCTGTGCGGGGGCCAGGTCGGTCGGCGCAGTTGTCGTGCTTTCCTTGCGAGCCAGCCTCTGCCATCTGTCGCGGGACTCGGATGTCCTTCCGAAACGGACCTCATCGACATCGACCATGGCGGCCACTCGCTTCATCGCCTCCTCGATCTTGCTGCCGGGCGTGAGCGTGACCGCAAGCTCCTCGAATGCGATCTCCTTTTCGATGTCATCGTCCGTCGGGCTGTGTGACACGATCTCCGATGCCTTCGCCAGCTCCTTGAGTATCACCACAGCCCTGGCGGCTGGCAACGAGCATCTGCGCCCGAGCTTCACAACCAGAGAGAGCGTGTCTTGGTCCGCCTGCTTCTGGGTCTTCGCCGGCCTCTCCATGCTCTCTGGTGCCTTCGTCTTCTTCCGCGGTTTCGGGCTTGGCTCTGAGGTGGCGGCTCTCAATTCGCTGATGAGAGGAGTAGCGTCAGGCACTTCCTGACCGGATTCGACTGCCACGACCATCGCCTCGAGCGCGTCCACGCCTTTGTAGATCGCATCAGCGATCTCCCCCGTGGGTTCACGTTTCCCGTCTCTCACCATCCCCAAGATGTCCTCGAGTGCGTGCGCCGTCTCCTGGACGGTCTTCATGTTCATCATGCCGGCCATCCCCTTGATGGAGTGACAGGCTCTGAACATCTGGTCGACGAGCTCGCGGTCTTCCGGTTTGTCCTCGAGCTGGACCATCGAGTCGTTCATCTGGTTCAGGAACTCCTTGCTCTCAGAAACGAACAGCTTGCGATACTTGTTCATGTCCAGCTCTTTCGCCACGCCAGCTCACACCTCCAGGAACCTGACGATCTCCTTCGATATCTCCTCCAACGGCAGCACCCTGTGGGCCGTGCCAGCCTCGGCCACGGCCTTCGGCATGCCATAGGCCAAGGATGTCCGCTCGTCCTGCGCAATGACCCTTCCTCCTGCCTTCCTTATCGCCATGGCCCCCTTGGCGCCGTCGACGCCCATTCCTGTCATAACGATTGCCATCGCGTTCTCAGCCATCGCCTCTGCAACGCTCTCGAACAGAACGTCGGCCGAGGGCCTGACGTGGTTCACCGGCTGGCTCTCAGTCAGCCTCATGAGCAACCTGGTTGTCCCCTTCCAGCCGACCACGAGATGCCTTCCTCCGGGTGCCAGATATGCGGATCCTCTTTCAGCCTTGGCTTCGTCCTCCGCCAGCAAAACCCGCGGGCCCTGGACGCCATCCAGCCTCTTCGCGAAAGACCCTGAGAACTCTGCGGCTATGTGTTGGACAATGAAGAATGATGCGGGGAGTTCCTTTGGCAGAGCTGCGAACACGAACTCGAGCGCTCTGGGACCGCCCAGGGATGCCCCCAGCGCGATGACCTTCTGGTTCTTCGCCAGCTCCTTCCGGACCGCTGCGAGCTTCGGGGGCAAGGCGGCCCTGGTCCTCCTGAGGACATCCACCCTGGCGGCGGATGAGTTCTTGATGATCTCGCATATCCTGTCAGAGAAACTGACGATATCGACGGAGACCGGCCCGCTCGGCTTCGATATGAAGTCCACCGCCCCCATCTCGAGGGCGCGCAGAGGAAGGAGGTTGTCCGCTTTGTCCATGGCGCTGAGCATCACCACCCTTGTAGGGGTCTCCTTCATTATCCTCTGCAGGGTCGCGAGCCCGTCCATCCTCGGCATCTGGATGTCAAGTAGCACCACGTCAGGCGAGAGCTCTTTGGTTCTGTCGATCGCCTCCAAGCCGTCCTTCGCCATGCCAACTACCTCGATCTCCTCGTCGGACTCCAGCATGTCTTTCAGGACGACGCGCATGTAGGCGCTGTCGTCGACTATGAGGGTCCTGACCTTGGAGGGCATCGGCCTCGCCTCATATCTCCATCTGAAGGACTGCGTTGACCGATTCCAGAACGTCGTCCGCCGTGAACGGCTTTATGATGAAGTCAACTGCTCCGGCCTCCAGAGACCTCATCACCGTCCTCTGGTGCCCGAGGGCAGATATCATTATGATCTTGACCTTCCCGTCCGCCTCCTTGAGTTTGCGGACACACTCTATTCCGTCCGTGTTGGGCATGACTATGTCCATCGTGATGACGTCCGCGCCGTCCTTCAGGAACTTGTCAATGGCCTCCTCTGCGTTCTTGGCCTCCAGGACCTTGTGGCCTCCGGCCTCCAGTATGTTCCTCAGCACCTTTCTCATGAACTCAGAGTCATCCACGACCAGGATTCGCGCCATACTCACCTGCCTCCAGGAGCGCTCTCTTCGTCAGTCGAGAGCTCCAGTATCCTAACGGGGTTGACGATCGTGATCAGCCTGTCTTCGTGCTTCGCGATGTTGGTGACATACTCGGCCTCTATGCCGCTCGTCACATATGCGGGAGGCTTCTCCAGAGACGCGTCTGGTATCCTGGCGACCTCCACGACTTCGTCGACAAGAAAGCCCACGGGCGCGTCAGGGGCCTCGATCACCACGATCTTCTGGGCCAGATCCGATGGTGCGGGCTCCATCTGGAACCTCCTCCTGAGGTTGACCACCGTCAGCAGCTTCCCCCTGAGGTTCATGACACCCTCGATGTGATTGGCGGCTCTGTGGACCTTGGCCACCTCCTCGAAGTTGTGTATCTCCCTGACGTTCTCCACGTCGAAGCCGTATTGCTCTTCACCGAGCTTGAAGACCACATATTGCCTGATGTCCGCGGCGGCGCTCACGTTCCCTGTACCTCCGGCGTCGTGCCCGGCAACGGCTCTGGCGGACGCCTCGAAGGCGCCAATTCGGTCTGTCTCGTCGTTTCCGTCAGCTTGGTGGCCAGGTGGGCCAACTCCTGAGCTGACGCGGCCAGCTCCTCCATGCCCGCCGCCAGGTTCTCAGACGATACGGATGTGCTCTCGCTCGTATTGGAGTTGTCCCGCGCGATCGTGGCGACATCGTCCAGCATCTTTGCCAGGCTCTCGATCAGTGCCTTCTGTTCCTCGGTCGAGGCGCTTATCTCCTCCACCATTGCGGCCGTCTCTTCTACCGTGGCCGCGATGTCCTCCAACGACTTCAGTGAGTCGCTTATGGTCCGGGAGCTCTCAGCGGCGTCCTTCATCGTCAGCTCCATCTGCTCGCTCGTCGACTCGATATCCGATTCCACCTGCTCAATGAGGTGCTGTATCTGGTCGGCGGCTTTCCTCGATCCTTCCGCCAGCTTCCTGACCTCATCAGCGACGACGGCGAAGCCCCTTCCCTGCTCCCCCGCTCTCGCAGCCTCTATCGCCGCATTCAGGGACAGCAGGTTCGTCTGTTGGGCTATGTTCGTGATTATCGATACTATCTGGGAAATCTCCTTGGACTTCCTCGAGAGCAGCTTTATCGAGTCCGCGGTGTTCTCTACGTTCTTGAGCAGCGAGTTCATCCGCTCGAGGGAGTTCTGGGCCGACTTGCTGCCGTTCTGGGCGACCTCGCTGGCGTTCGCCGAGGCGCCCGCCGCGTTCTGAGCGCTCTGGACGACGTCGTATATGGCCTTTGTCTGCTCAGAGAGCATCCTGACCATCTCGTCGATCCTAGCGGATTCTGTCTGCGAGCTCCTGGATGCCGTGGCAACAGATGACGATACCTGCTGCGTGCTCTCGGTCATGTGGGCGACGGTCTCCGCGAGTGAGCCTGAAGACTCCCTCAACGACTCCGAGGCCTCCCTTATCTCCTCGGTCAGCTTGGAGAGCCCTTCCTGCATGAGCCTGAATGCGGATACCAGCTTTGCCAGGTCGCCCTTCGCATCGACTTCTATTGACTTGGATAGGTCACCTCCAGCGATAGCCTGTGCGCTCTCGGTCAGCTCGATCAACGGCCTCGAAGTGTTGTCGATGAGGAGGTTCATGGAGCCTATGAGGTCGCCTATCTCGTCTTTGGATGCCTTCAGGCTAAGCCTTGTTCGGAAGTCGCCGCCGGCTATCCTCTTGGCGGTCTTTGAGACGGTCACTATTGGCTTGGTGATTCTCGAGGATATCAGATATGCGACAGGGACGACCGCTATGCTCACGGCGCCCGCGCCTGCAACTGTCCAGAGAAAGGCCGTTTTTATCGTGTCATTCGAGACCTCCGCGATCACGCCAGCCGCCTGAGTGTTGATGCTTATCAGGCGCGCCATGTTCGAGTTGATCGACTCCAGGTGAACGGTGGCGTTCGCAACGGCATTGAACGCCGCCTCGGTCTGGCCCGCGTGAAGGAGCGCTGGGGTCGCTCCGGTATCCTCTCTGTATAGGTCCCATTCAGTGTCTACTGCGGCATAGGCTATTTCCTCTTCTGTCAAGAGGGAACTCTCCCCCTTGGCCGTCAGGATGTCCGACATGTGCGGCGTCGCGCTCAGGGCATAGCGATCGTCGTAGTACTGAAGGAACTGAGAAAACGAGCTCTCGTAGTTGACCATGTCGTTGTAGTTCAATGTCGATTCCGGGTCGCCGTACAAGAGCACGAAGGTCGTGTACGACTCGTATGCGGACGAGAGTTTGTTGCTGGCACTGGATATCGCAGCGACGGTCTCGAACGACTCCTCGTGGAGTACCTTGGTCATATCCTGGATGTCGTGGAGCCCCTCCAAAGAAATGAAGCTCATGGCCGCTATCGGCACCAGGGACAAGCTCAACATGACGGCGACGAACTTCGCCGTTAGCCCTAATTTCAATCTATCACCGGACCGTTTCATGACAACAGCCTTCCAGCTGGAGCATCACTCATCCAGCGGGGGAGTGTTGCTGGTGTGCAAAATCTGCCTGCAGCATATTAATATATGTCGTATTCAATCTCAAATCTGATAGCGAGCGTGCCAGACTTCCGCCAGTTTTGCTCTCCAAGACAGGCAAGGAATATCTATCGGATAAGTCGATGGCGAACATGCTAGCATGGAACTGACTGAGGACGAGTTCACCACGCAGGTGATGAGGCATCTTTTCAGGTCCCGAGGAGTCGACCTCTCCGGATACTCGCAGTCGTTCGTGTTCAGATGCATAAGGAGGCGCATTGGCCGGTCCGGTCATTTGGCATATCCTGGCTATTTGAAGCATCTCATGAAGAGCGAGGAGGAGACCAACGAACTACTGAACGCTCTGTCAATCAATGTGACCGAGTTCTTCAGGGACAAGTCATCTTGGGATGCCTTTGTGAAGGCCGTCTTGAGGCCGATGATCGAGCGCAAGACTGCCGGTGGTGGTTTGCTCAGGATGTGGAGCGCAGGATGTGCCACTGGTCAGGAGACCTACACGATGGCCATATGCGTCGCTGAGGAGCTCGAGGACATCCCGGGGCCCGAGAGACCCATGGTGACCGTTCTAGGCACTGACATCTCCCACCAGGCCCTCGTCAAGGCCAAGTCGGGCGTATACGAGAAGGACCAGGTCAAGGGCCTCTCCGATAGAATGCTGGCGAAGTACTTCGTGCCTGTCGGAGAGGGCTACGAGGCGAAGGATATCATAAAGAAGAGGGTCAGGTACGTCCGGGAGAACCTGCTGGACGTTCCCACCATGAAGTACTTCGATATCATTGTCTGCAGGAACGTCATGATCTACTTCTCCAGAAAGATGCACGAAGTGGTCGCCAGGAACCTATTCGAGGCCCTCCGACAGGGGGGTTACTTGATGCTGGGGAAGACCGAGACTCTCCTCGGCGCTCCCAGGGACAGCTTCGATGTGGTCGACCTGGAGAACAGGATTCTCAAGAAGAAGTAAGCTGGAGGTTTCCTCGGCGGACAGCTCACATGCTGTCAGACAATTCGTAGTCGTCATCCGTCAAGAGGTCGAACCAGTCCTCAGGGCCGGACTCGAGCAGCTCATCGATGCTGGGTACCTCGACGTCCTTCATGAAATCGCTGATGTCTCTGTACCCCTCAGAGATGTCCCGCACCAGCTCTGCTTGGACCGCATCCATCTCCTCAGAGGTCAAGTCACGTGCTAGGAGTTCTCCCAGCGTGATCCCTTCCTTCTCCGCCTGGCTCGCGAGCTCCATGATTCTTGAATGTGCCATGCCGACCCCATCCTGTCGTATGACAATCGTCAGACAGAGCATTGGCCCGGAGCATATATAATACTTGTCCGGGGCCGGTTCTGTCCAAAGTCGGGTGGTACATGTAGTGTCAACTGTCAAGAGCCTGTCTCCCCGTTGATCACCAGATGCCCAACAAGGCACATACACGGGCCGTCACGGTCGGCCCGGGAAGCAGCGGATCGCGCCCGACATGTGGGAGAAATCCATATTCCCGAATGGGCGCGTTTGCCGTGCGCGCTCGCTCCAGGGAGGCCTATCCAGGCGCCTGTAGCGAGTGCGGGCCCGCTGCCAACAGCCGTCTTCAACACGACGGCAGGGGGCCTACGGTTCAGCCCCGGCGCGTTCCAGCATGACGCGATGATGGCCCTATACGAGCCAGAGATGGCCGCACGGCCGGAGCCGAATGGAGCGAGTCGATGGTTGGGGAGGTCCAAGCGACCATCACCCGACTATTGACAGAACCCCCGGGGTCGGAGCTACCCGATCGGGTCTAGCCATCCGGAATACTTCGGGTCCTTGCCCTTGACGATCTCAAGGAACCTCGTCTGGATGGCTTTGGTGACAGGACCTGGCCGCCCGTCCCCGACAAGCCTTCTGTCCACCTCACGGATAGGCGTGACCTCGGCGGCTGTCCCCGTGAAGAAGAGCTCGTCCGCCAGATACATCTCTCCCCGGGTGAAGTTCTGCTCAGAAACACTATAGCCCATGTCCTTCGCGAGTTCCACGATCGACTCCCTCGTGATGCCGGGGAGTATGCCAGCGTTCAGAGGGGGCGTGATCAGCCTGCCCTGCCTGACCAGGAATATGTTCTCTCCTGAACCCTCCGCGACCATGTGCAGCTCGTTGAGCAATACTGCCTCATCGAAGCCGTTCAGCTTTGCCTCCATGACCGCAAGAGCGCTGTTCAGATAGTTGCCGCATATCTTCGCGGTCGCCGCCGTCGTGGCGCTCGACGCTCTGTGCCAAGAAGACGTGTGAACCCTGATCCCGTTCTTCAGACCCTCTTCCCCCAGGTATGCCCCAAGGGGGAACGCCACGATGAAGACCTCCACCGGATATCCGATAGGGTTAACGCCCACACCCGACACGCCGTAGAAGGCGATCGGCCTTATGTAGCAGGAGACCAGCTTGTTCGCCCTGACGGTGTCCTTGGCGGCCCTGCACAGCTCCTCAACGCTGAACTGCAAGTTCATGTTGATGGCCTTCGCGGAGCTCTGGAGCCTCTCCATGTGCTCCCTGAGCCTGAATACCGCAGGCCCGGACGCTGTGCTATAGCTCCTTATGCCTTCGAACGCGCCGGTCCCGTAGTGAAGGCAGTGGGTCATGACATGCACCGTGGCGTCCTTCCAGGGTATGAGCTTCCCGTTCTTCCATATCAGTTCGCTCGGCTGGATTTGCATCTTCCTTCCTCCTGTCCTGTCATTGCGGTCTGACTACTTGGTTTCTGAGGGTTCCGACTCCGTCAAGCTCAACCTCGACGATGTCCCCGTCCTTCATCGGTGCGATACCTGACGGCGTGCCCGTCGCGATTATGTCGCCTGGCTCGAGCGTCATGATCGAAGATATGTATTCCACCAGGGCCGCGTCCCCGAACACCCGGTCTGTCATGGGCGCATCCTGGACCACGCGCCCGTTCAGTCTCGTGACGACCCTGCTGGGGGGCCTCGGAGAAACGAAGGGGCCGACGGGAGCGAACGTGTCGAAGCCCTTCGCCCTCGTCCAGTCCGGGTCGGTCTTCTGCAGGTCACGTGCGGTCACATCGTTCAGACACGTATAGCCGAAGACGGATCTCAGCCCGTCCTTCTCCTGGCTTGACCTCCGCCCGATGACCAGAGCGCACTCCCCCTCGAAGTCGACCCTTGAGGACATCCTTGGGAGGACTATGCTGTCCCCGGGGCCTATGATGGATGACGAAGGCTTCGTGAAGATGATCGGCGACTTCGGTACCTCTGCCTTCATCTCCGCGATGTGGCTCTTGAAGTTCAGCCCTATGCAGATGATCTTCGACGGCCGATCCACAGGAGCAAGCACGCGCAGGTCGCCGATGTTGTGGGCCCTCTTCTTCTCTTCCGCCCCGTATCTGATAGCGTCGGTCATGCAAGAGGCATCCGTCTCGATGACAGACTCCCCAGTGACTTTCCCTACGAATGTCCGCTTGCCAAGTCCGAACCTGCCGAGCCTGTGATCGGGCTGCCTGGAGATTGTCATGCTACCAATTGCCTTTGGGCTCGGAACGCCGAGTGGCTATGTATTGCTTCCTCAGGTACGCGGACCAGACGTTCAGGCGAACATCCTGCGTATCCTGCGGCCGACGACCTCGATCTGGGCCTTCTCCCCCTCTTCTCTGAGCCTTGTCAGCGTCGGCATGCCTGCATCCTTCTCGGCGACCCACTCGGCTGCGAACTTGCCAGACTGTATGTCCTTCAAAAGGCCCTGCATGGTCAGCTTCACGCGATCGTCTATGACGACCGGGCCCCTGGTCCTCCCTCCGTACTCCGCAGTGTTGGAGACCCCGTCCCACATGCCCTCGATGCCGCCCTTCTGGACGAGGTCTATTATGAGCTTCAGCTCGTGCAGGACCTCGAAGTACGCTATCTCAGGCTGGTAGCCCGCCTCAACCAGCACCTCGAAGGACTTCTTCACAAGCTCGCTGGCACCTCCGCACAGATCCGCCTGCTCTCCGAACAGATCCGTCTCGGTCTCTTCTCTGAAGGTGGTCTCGATGACGCCCCTGGTCGTGGCCTTCAGGCCCTTGGCGATCGCAAGGGCGTACTTCTTCGCCTTGCCCGAGTGGTCTTGGTATACTGCTACGAGCGCGGGAACCCCGATCCCGGAGAGATAGGTCTCCCTGACCAGCGCCCCTGGGCCCTTGGGAGCCACCATTATGACATCGATGTCCTTCGGCGGGACGATCCTCTTGAAGTGTATGTTGAACCCGTGGGCGAAGTCGAGCACCATCCCCTCTCTCATGTGAGGAGCCACATCCTTGTCGTAGACGGCCTTCTGGACCTCGTCAGGGATGAGCATCATCACTATGTCCGAGCTCTTGACGGCCTCCGGGATGGTCATGATCCTCATCTTGTCCGCCTTGGCCCTCTTCCAGGTCTCGTCCTTGATGTTGAGCCCGAGGACGACCTCGACTCCGCTGTCCCTCAGGTTGAGGGACTGCGCCCTTCCCTGTATCCCATAGCCTATCACTGCGACCCTCTTGCCCTTCAGAGCCTTGAGGTCCGCGTCCTTGTTGTGGAATATCTTCGCCATCAATCCATCTCCTTGTTCAGATAGCGTTCATCGCCTGGATGAACCGGTCCGCCTGACTCTTCTGCACTATGATGTCGACCTCTTCGACCGTGCCGGTGACGCGGCACACGCCGTCCTTGCTGAACAGCAGCGCGTAGGCCTCATGTCTGGAACGGTCTACGAGGTCGCACTCTATGACTTCCTGGAGCGCCCTCAGGTGCTCGATTACCGAGGAGGCCCTCTCCCGGTCCTTGATGGAGAGCACTATGCGGGCCCGCTCGGGCATCTCGCACTTGCCGACGACGATCGTCTCGACGTTTATCCTCTTCCTGTTGAACTCTCCCATCACACGCTGCATAACCCCTGGCTGGTCGTAGACCAGCAGCATCATGAC
>JAFGHM010000124.1 GCA_016930135.1 Thermoplasmatota archaeon
GGGCATCAAGGCGTTCCTCAGGTCCGAATCGAAGAAGTGGAAATGCCCTAAGTGCGGGGGCGTGATCTCTTGCCACAACGGCCTCTGTTTCGAATGCGATATCGACACACTGAGAAAGAAGAAGAGGCCCTACCGTTGGGACCAGAAACGAGACTGACCGGGTGTGGGAGGATGTCCGACCTTCTGGCATTCCCGACCACCTCTGGCCCGACAGTACAACTCCTCCCTTCCAGGGTTCGGAAAGGCTTATGAACCCCGCCGTCTTCACAACCTTCTGCAGGTGATGAAGCTCACCTTCAACTGCCCGGTGCGGGGCTGATGGCTTCTACCCTCAAACGCACACCCGGACCGGAGCGTGATCAGAACATGACGAAGGTGAGCATGTGATAGATGCCCCTGTACTGCTTCTGATGCTGACCCTGGCCCTGGGGGCCTCCCTCCTGTCCCTCAGGCTTGGCATCTCCGTGGCCATCATAGAGATCGCCCTTGGGATGGCCTTCGGGAACGCCCTGGGGATAGACACCTCGGACCACGAGTGGCTGATTTTCCTCGCGGGCCTGGGCAGCGTCGTGCTCACATTCCTCGCAGGGGCGGAGATCGATCCCGAGGCCATGAAGAAGAACCTGAAGGCGAGCCTGATCATAGGCACCCTTTCGTTCCTCGCTCCGTTCGTCATATGCTGGTTCTTCGTCTATCTCGTCCTTGGATGGTCGTGGGAGGCCGCCATGCTCGCGGGCGTGGCGTTGTCAACGACCTCCGTCGCAGTTGTCTATGTCGTCCTCGTCGAGACGGGCATGAATCGGACGCCAACAGGTAAGATCATCCTGTCCTCGTGCTTCATAACCGACTTGGGGACTGCCCTCGCCCTCAGCACGCTCTTCATCACGCCGAACATCTACTTCGTGGTCCTGATCGTGGCCATCGCGGCCAGCACGTACATCATGCCCAGGTTCCTGACCTGGCTGCTCCCGCGCCTTAAAGGACGGCCAGGGGAGCCGGAATTGAAGCTCCTGATGTTCTCGGTCGTTCTCCTTGGAGTGATTGCGGAAATCGCCGGTTCGCACGCGGTCCTCCCCGCCTATGTCCTTGGCCTAGTCGTCTCGAGCGCCCTGGCAAGCAACAGGGAGGTCCTGCTGAAGATGCGCACGCTCGCGCTATCGTTCCTGACTCCGTTCTTCTTCATCAACGCGGGCATGAACGTCTCGCTCGAGGCGGTCGTCACAGGCGCTGCGATAATCGCCGTTCTGTTCGTCGTCAAGGTCGGCGCGAAGTTCCTGGGCGTACTTCCCGCATCAAGGAGGTATATCGGGAGGGACGCCACTTACATAACGCTCCTCATGAGCACGGGCCTGACCTTCGGGACGATCTCGTCCCAGTATGGCCTGAGCGCGGGGATAATCGACTCTGAGCAGTTCTCGGTCCTCGTGATGACCGTCATACTGACCGCGATTATCCCCACTGCCATAGCCCAGAAATGGTACAGCCCGGAGGTGAAAGAAGAATGACCGAGGAGGCGGACGGCGGACCCGAGAAGGTCACCAGGATACTGGCGGCAGTCGACGGTTCGGATGCCAGTGCAAGGGCCGTGGGGCTCGCAGCGGACATGGCGAGGTCCTTGCAGGCGGAGCTGATGCTGCTCCACGTCATAGAGCTGGAGGAGCTGCCGACGCTGATAGGAGAGACTGAGGACGCACACGCAGATGAGCGTGCACAGCTCGTGCTTGGCATGGCGGCGAAGCTCGCCCGTGCCCGAGGCATGGACCCGAAGGTGGCGGCGAGGAGAGGGCATCCTGCAGGGCAGATCCTCAGGTTCGCCTCTTCTTACAGGCCCCAGATAATCGTCCTCGGCACGAGGGGCATGACGGGGTCGAAGGGCATCCTGATGGGCAGCGTGTCCTCGGCGGTATCGAAGAAGGCTGAATGCTCGGTCCTTCTTGTCAGGTGAAGCTAGCCCGAACGACGACGGCTCCCGTGACCTGCGCTTTCACTTGATCTTGTATCTGAGCTAGACGACCCCCTCTCCGAGCTTCTCGACATGGAAGAGATCGAGCTCGATCACGCTCCCAGACAACTCGAGGCCGGCGCTCGGAAAACCGGATGAGCACGTCAAGAATCCCTCCGGCCCGGAGGCCGGAGGGCGGGTTTGTTGAGGTTTACTAGGCCACCGCTCCGTCGAGCACCATGGTCGCCTCGGACCAGGCCCACTCGAGGGTCGCGATGTCCTCTGCGAACCACGGGACAAGCTGATAATCCCTGATCCACGTCAGCTGAGCGACGGCATCCGCCTTCGACAATGTCCCGCTCTTGAGGCCCAGGTATATCCCGTGGACGTCCACGTACATCTGCTGCTGGTCGAAGTCGTCGCCCCAGTACATGTACTCGTAGACCATGTCGCTGAAGGTCCTGAGGTATGTCTCCCGGCTGAAGTACTTGCCCCACTCCATGGTGTAAACGCTCTCCAGGGAGCCGAGGCCCTTCATCAGGCTACCCTTCCCCAGCCACGAGATGGCCGAGTCCACGAAGCCGTAGTCGTGCGAGTGCTGGTCGGACCTCAGGAAGACATCCCACGAGCCCATGGTACCGCCCTCGCCCAGCGTGTACGGGGTTATGATCCTCCGGGCGTCTATGAGGGCGCTGTTGAACTCGTCCGCGAGGGACCATATCTGCGCCTTCTTCCCGGGGCTCTTCGCATCTGCGTACGCGTCCTGGAGCTCAGCTGCGTATGCGTTCGCGGCCATGGCGCTTGCCCTCAGCTCGGCCAGAACGGCCGAGGCTGCGTCTATCGCAGGCGTCTGAGACGAGGGCATCGTGGTGCGCTCGGACGAGAGGTAACTCGCGGCCCAGTCGACAGTCGGCACGAAGTCTATCGGCACCACGAGAGCGTGGACGGCCCTGGTCGCCATCAGCACATAGAACTTCAGGACCATGTTTATGACGTCCTCAGACTGGATGTCTATCGAGTCCAGCGGGGTGTGGTATGTGTCGTAGTAGCCCTCGGTCCACCCTATCATCTGTACCGTCGAGGCGCCGCCCTTCGCGCCGAAGGACCACGCATCCGTCCAGGACCATATCGGGTTGTAGTACGTCAGCAGGCCGTTCAGTCCGAGGTCGCTGATTGCCTTCTGGACGAAGGCGTTTATCTCCCAAGTGTTCTCCGCCCAGTACCTGCCCGAGCTCTTCGGCAGGCTGACGCCGTCCATGTTCAGGTTCACGACGAGCCCATCCATGATCTCCGGGTGAGCCTGCACGAACTCGTATGAACCGACCAGCCAGTTGTACCAGGTCCCGCCCGGGCCTCCGGTCTCCTCGGAGCCAACGGAAGTGAACACGAGCGTCCTCTCATTCATGAAGATGCCCGCCTCCCTGGCCTCGGAGAACATCCTGGCGAACTCCAGCAGCGCAGCGATCGAGGAGCAGTCGTCGTTGGACCCGTTCCACCAGGTGTCGATGTGCCCCGAGAAGACGACGTACTCGTCCGCTCTCACGGTACCCCACATGACCGCAGCGACGTTGACCGATTCGCCTTTCGAGTCGAGGTCCGCACGGCCGCTGATCTCGAGCGTCACCGGCCCGGCCTCAAGGAGAGCCTGTATTCTCCAAGCGGATATCGGCGATATGGATATCGCAGGAACTGGTGAGAACACAGAGTCCTGCTTGATCGCGTTGGGCGTGTCCGCCCCTGCGAAATATCCGTAGAAGACGACGGCCGAAGCGCCGTGGTACCCTGCCTCCAGGGCAGGGGTGTTCGGCCAGCCCTGCAGGTTGTCGTCCCTGTGCACGAGAGCTATGGCGCCTCCGAGATCCCCTATCGCGTCGAACTCAGCTGCGGTCCCGTAGCCGGCATCGACCACGTTGGCCACAAGGACCTTCCCGCCGTTCATGTTACCGAAGTAGTACGGCTTGTTGTCGTCCCTGCCCCATATCGACGGACAGTCGCCGTAGGTCGTGGCGGCGATGTCCTCGTAACCGTTCGAGGCGATCTTGACAGTGGTGCCATAGTGCTTCCAGTTCGCGACCTTGAA
>JAFGHM010000125.1 GCA_016930135.1 Thermoplasmatota archaeon
AAGAAGGCGGAGCAGCAGGCGCTCGCGAAGTACGGCCTCGACTATGTGACCGACACCTACCTCCCCGAGAAGCTCTCGGAGATGGGCATCGTCAAGTGAATCATCCGGACCAAGTGCACAGGTTGAACATCTTCTCGTTCATGCCCGAGCTCCCGAGCCACATGAGCCTCTCGAATGACTGGATGACCTGGTAGCCTCTGGAGAACACTGAGTCTGCCGCCCTCCTGCACACCACCGGAACCGGCACGGATATCTCCTTCAGGCCTTCATCCGCGGCCATGAGTTCGGATGTGGAGAGCAGCGACTCGAACACATCGGCCTTCGCCCCCGCATCCACGACGAGCGCTCTGATCGCGCCGCCCTGCATGTTAGCCCTCTTCTGCACGGTATGCACTATGCTGAATCCCTTCACCTTCCCCTTTGAGGTCGCCACCAGCGTGTCACCGAACGAGAACTCCTTTGTGAGGAGCACCTCCTTGGAGTAGTCGAGCCCGGGCCTGTGCGCATTGGAGACACGCCGGACCTGCCCCAGGATGTGATCCTGTATAGGTGATTCTGAGAACCTCTCCACTCCGACATCTCCGCTCGGCTCTTCCTCGAGCTCATGGCCCTCTAAGGCTCTCCCGAAGATCACTAAGAGCCCTTCGGGCCTGAGGCCCACCTTGAGATACATCCCGAGGTTGGTCGCGTTCTCAGGCATCGTCTCGAGGCCTATGTCCACGCACCCCTGGTCCTCCAGGAATCTCAGCGAGTGCTTCAGCAGCTCCTTGCCGACGCCTCTTGCCTGGTACGACGGGAGCACTGAGAGCGGGCCGACCCAGCCCGTCGAGCCCCAGGTGTGGGAGAAGCAGAGGCCGATTGTGCCGGCGAATATGTCGGATGCCACGAACGCGCCATCGACGTCCGAATGGAGATACGAGAGGAGGTTGCTGTCCGTCCTGGGAGACATCTTGCCCCTTATGCCGTACTGCCTCTCGAGGAGGTCGTTCCAGCACATGAGGTCCACGTCTTTGACATCGACCAGGTCATCGACCTTCATCTTCCTGATTACGACCGACATATGAGAGGCCTCGGGCGGGAGTCGAATACGTTAAGGTGGCCGAGGAATATCAACCTGCGCCGCTGGCAATCGACCAGCGAACCGAACTACATCTTGCCTGTGCCAGACGTCCCCTTTTTATACGCGGACCAAGATTAGCGCAACCGCCATGAGGATGAACCCAGAGTGCGTCCCCTGTCTCATCCGGAGGGTCCTTTTCGAGACGGAGGAGGTGAGGCCAGACAAATCCGTCGAAGCTGTCAAGTGCGCGGCGGCGGCCCTCGGCGAGTTGTTCGGAGACGATGTGTGTTCCGCGACCGTCGCGACGAAGGTCCACAGGGAGACCTACCGGATCATCGGGGACAACGACCCGTACAGGGCCCTCAAGAGGAAGAGCAACGAGGTCGCCCTCGAGCTGTATCCCGCTGCGGAGAAACTCGTGAAGGCGTCGAAGAACCCGCTCCGGGACGCGTTCCTCTGCGCGATAGTGGGGAACGTCCTGGACTTCGGCATAGGGACCGGCTATGATCACCCGTCGAAGCTGAAGAAGGAGTTCAAGAACCTCCTGGCGGAGGGTCTTGGTCACGATGACACTCCGAAGATCAAGAGGATGCTCGAGAAGGCGGAGGCTGTCGTCTATCTTGTGGACAACTGCGGGGAGATCGTCCTTGACAGGCTGGCACTGAGAGAGCTCAAGAAGTTCGACCTGGAGGTCACGCTCGTCGTCAAGGAAGAACCCATACTCACCGACGTGACCATGAAGGACATCAGGGGCCTGGGCATCGAGAAGATCGTCGACAGGGTGATCGAGGCACCCGGGTTCGCCGTGGGGGTAGACCTGGGCTCGCTCAAAGGAGCTTTCGGGCACATGCTCAGGGACGCGGACCTCGTCCTGGCCAAAGGCATGGCCAACTTCGAGTCGCTGTCTGAGACGGACATCGCGCCAATCGCGTACCTCCTGAGGACCAAGTGCAATCCCGTCGCCAACGCGATGGGGCTTCCTAAGGACATCAACGCGGTCAAGCTCTTCCCGAGGTGACGGACGGCATGATAGACTCGCTCGAGTTCAGGACTTCCGTCAACAGGCGTGCGAGCACCTTCAAGATAGCCACGGGTTCGTCCGATACCGAAGAGAACGTGATGGTCAAGGTCGTCTCGGGCGACCACTTCGGGGTAGGGAGCGCCAATCCCAGTGATGTCACGCACGAGACCCGGGAGTCCATCGAAGCGTTCCTGGCGAAGGCCCAGAAGAAGCTGGTCGGGACGGAGGAGGACGACCCGGACAAGCTTCACACGAGACTGGACTCGATAGCCGACGGCAACACCGCCGCCAAGGCCGCGGTCGATATCGCCATCTTCGACCTGTTGAGCAAGCGCGACGGAAAGCCGCTCCACGAGTTCCTGGGCGGAGACCGCAAGAAGATGCTCACCGACATGACGATCGGGATAGAGTCGAAGGAGGTCACCGTCCAGAAGGCCATGAGGCACTACAAGGCGGGCTTCAGGGCGCTCAAGATCAAGGTCGGGCTCGACCTCGGTGAGGATGTGAAGAGAGTAGCAGCCGTGAGGGACACGGTTGGACCCAAGGTCGAGCTTCGGGTGGATGCGAACCAAGGGTACACGGTCGAACAGGCCATCAGATTCTGCCAGGAGATGAACACGCTGGGCGTGGTGCTAGTTGAGCAGCCGGTGAAGGCGGAGGACCTCGCCGGGCTCAAGAAGGTCACTCTGGCGAGCGACGTCCCGATCATGGCAGACGAGTCCGTGAAATCGGTCCTCGACGCGCGCAAGGTCGCTCGGGAGGGCATCGCGGACATGCTCAACATCAAGCTGATGAAGTGCGCGGGGGTCAACAACGCGGTCACGATCAACAAGTTCGCGGAGGCTGCAGACATGCTCACGATGGTCGGGTGCATGGGCGAGATACAGCTCTCGATTGCAGCTGGGCTGCACTTCGCCCTCAGCTCGGAGAACGTGAGGTTCGCTGACCTCGACTCGCACTTCAACATCGTGGACGACCCGACTTCTGGGCTGCGGTTCGAGGACGGATATCTGATTGCACCTGAAGGTCCGGGATTGGGCATCCGGACGCCCTTCGGATGAGCCGACTGACCGGGTTTCTCACCTCGAGAGTAGTCGACAATGACGGACACACGCGACTAGCTATCAGACAAGGATTTCGACCGTGCATTACGCATCGAGTGGGCAACACTCTTATAGCGTACCTCTTGTATCCCGTCCAGAAGCGTCAGGGACTGGCGGGTTGGATGCCAAAGAAGATCAGCGAACTCCAGGGCGCCGAACTGAAGCTCAGGGCCCTTTTGAACAAGCGCGACGACATAAACGAGCAGGCTGCGCTTCTGCGGTCCGAGCGGGACACCCTCAACGAGCAGAAGAAGGTCTTCCAGGAGCAGATGAG
>JAFGHM010000028.1 GCA_016930135.1 Thermoplasmatota archaeon
CGACCTCGATGGAGTACACAGCGGAGTCGTTGACCAAGCCGACAAGGTCCTTCAGAAGGACGCCTGTGTACTCGGCCGCCCCGACTATCGTGCCAGTGCTCTTGATGAAGCCGCCCGGGGCGGTCGTGGCCGTCATCGCCCTTATGTCATCCATGGTGAGGTCTATCGTGCTGTCGTAGTCTTCGATGGTGAGCACCACGGAGTCGAGCATACCGATGTATGCGACGCCCGAGACCCATTCCTTCTTCGACAGGTCAGGCCCTACCAGCCTCAGGGGTGCGTCTTCCTCGTCCAAGGCGGTGCCGTTCATCTTGTCCGCAAGGATCGTGGTGTTCGCAAGCAGGTAGCCTATCTCCATGATCTTGAAGTATGTCTCATCGGCCGCGTCCGACACGTTGACCCTGTAGCCCTTGGCGGCAAGCGTCTCGTTGAATTTGCTCGGGTCGTCATCATCGATCAGTCCGAGGACTTTCTCAAGGGGTACTCCGGACCAGTTTCGAAGGGATGTGTCGAGGTAATTGTCCTCGAAGCTGTGCGCGAGGGAAACGAACTTGGTCCTCGTCAGAAAGCTCCCAACGTCCGCCAGGTCTTCGAGCGCGATGCTCCACTCGTAGTACCTCGCGGATATCGTTATGTTCGCGACGTTCTTGACCCAGATCGATCCGGCAGATGTGCTGGTCAGGAACTCCGGGTCCCTCGCGCAGGTCGCGTTGAAGTCCGCATTGCTGAAGGCCTGGTCAGGCGCCAGCACCGCGGTCATCGGCCCGTTCTCCCAACTTGGAGCATCGGTCCCGTTGAATCTGTAGGAGAGTATCGTCCTTCCCTGTATTGCGAGGTAGCCCGCGTCGGGGTAGACCTGGTAGTATGAGAGATTCTGGAGATATCCATCGGAAGCCTCGATTGTCATTATGTCGCCGGGGGCCATGCCACCGACGAGGTCGGCCACGGCTCTGAGTTCAGCACCGCCATAAGTGCCCAACCCTCTCCAGTTCATGAACCTGTTCTGGTAGGATGAGACACCCTCGAAGTACGCCAGGTCTTCGAGGTCGGCGAGGCTGAGATCCATTTCGGCTGTCTTGCCGACCACATGGACCGTGACCTCATCCCCGTCACCTTCAGCACCGTCGTCATCCGCCGTGAGGACCAAGTAGCCAAGGGGGACCGCGACGAGAATCGCAATCACTGTCGCAATGGCCGCTATCCCCTTGGTCCCTAGCTTCTTTCCTTTGGCGCCGTTGGGCTTAGGTGCCGTGGTCGAGGGACCATCCTGTGTCATGCCTGAGGCGTCGTCCATTCCATCTTACCCCTGTCAATATGCTTTTCGAAACATATCGGCTATGGACGCCCCCCATAAAAACCCTTCGGGCCGCCGTGATTGGACCCCATACTGGCCGTGCCATCAGTGGTCCGGGGCAAGATAATAGTAGGCTCCAGACAGATTCCCGGACCGTGGATAGAAAACGGCTATTCCTTTTCCTGTTCGTGGCGTTCGCAGCCATCTACTATGTCGTGAGAATCGCGATCTTCTACCTCGGATTCTCAGGGGAAATGGACTTCGAAGAGGAGCAGTCGGGCCTCGTCGAGGGGGTTGTTATCTACAGTTTCCTCGCAATAGGAGTCCTGGGCCTCGCCTTCCTTCCATGGATCTACATGCGCAGATCATGGGGCCTCTGGGGTACCGTTGCGGTGAGCGCCTACACGATGGCGTTCGACGTCTGGGCCTTCGTGCTTGTGCAGTCATCTGCAGCCGCGGGCGTGTTGCCCGCGGTGGTTATAGCGGTTTACCTGCTGGTGACGAGAAAGGACTACACGGGGGCGAAGTCTGCAGCATGAAACAGGAGCTGCTGATGTGGACACTCGGTCTCTGGACCTTGCTGGTCGTCTGCGCCATCCTCAACGCCATCTTGCGCCAGGGCGTGCTGATACCCTCCCTCGGGGATGCCGCTGGACGCGCGCTGAGCTCGATAACCCTCTCCGCGGTGATCCTGGTTGTCGCCTACTTGTTCCTCAGCTGGTCCGAGATAGAGCGCTCAACCGGCGACCTGTGGCTCATGGGCATCATATGGGCCACGCTAACGATTCTTTTCGAGTTCGGGTTTGGCCACTATGTCATGGGCAACTCCTGGGACGCCCTCCTGGCGGATTACTACGTGCTCAAGGGAAGGATATGGGTGCTCGTGCTCGTTACCGAACTAGTGGGCCCTTACCTCACGAGCCTGCTGACCAACTAGACCTTGTCATGTCCGTCGAAGCACTGGGCGCGAACAGGATGGCCTATGTGATGCCTTGGAGCGAGTAACCGCAGTCGACGCATGTGGCGGCGGGAGGGACGAAGGCTCGCCCGCATCGTGAGCAGAACCTCATGTGGTCGAGCGGCCCGAGATTGCGGGCAATCTCGGGATGCCTTCTGACTAGCATGTACTCCCGCAGGATGAGGGTTCCGAAGCCCAAGTAGAACAGCGCAGCCGCACCACGAAGAAGAGCGTACCAAAGCGCTCCTTCAGAGTCGGTCACGTCCATCACAGTCACGAATGCGAAGAAGACACCGCACGCGGCGAGACTGACGCCGATGACAAGGGTGGTCGTGCCTTGCGCATATCGGGGACAGACCACGAACGACTTCGGGTGGATGTGCCCGCACTTCCTGCACTCATATCCCATTTCCAGTCCCGATTCTGTAATGGGTCTCGTGACTATTTCAATACTGGCAGGGAGAAGTTTCTCAGCATGCGCTTCCCACGGATCCTCACAATCGGCCATCGCTGTCGAAGTACTGGCGAATACCTGCATCCGAGGTGCCAGATCAACAAGTGTCAGAATGTTGGTCGTTGCATGTCTATGTGCGAAGACTCCCCACACAGGAACGAAAGGAGATCATGAAGGGGTTTGCGCGTGTCCGACGGTGTCTCCTCAAACCAGCTCGAGGATGCCAAGGATGAGGGCGATTATTCCAACGATTATCTGGAACGCCCCGAGGGCCTTGGTTAGCTTCGCGATGTATTTCCCGACTGCAGGCAGTGCCGACATGATGCTCGCGGCGAGCATCAACCCGACAAGCAACAGAACGATGTTGGCGAGACCGACCGATCCGTCGATCATATCCCAGATTGCCAAGATCACGGCGATCACGCCGATCAATCCCTGGAATCCACCTAGGAATTTTGCCAACTTCTCGAGGTGCTTCCCCATCGCAGGTATCAGGTAGAGCGACCCTGTCAGCAATACCAATCCACACACAACCAACATCAGTCCGACTAGCATATTCCTCACCAAGGGGTCGTCTTCCCTGGGAGCTGGATTACGGTTCAGACTATTCGTTCCTTTCGGTATGCTCAGGCGAATGTCCTAATGGCCCGTCAAGCTAGCTCAGAGGTACTCCAATCATGATGACATGCACGTGGGATGTTGTACGTCATCGCTCAGCGATGGTTTCTTCCGAGGTGGGTACTCTGCGCCGACAGCTCTCTTTCGCCGACGTACATGGGATGTTCTCATCTCGATAACTCCCCATCTATCTGCATCGATGTCGGCGACAACAGCGTTGTGGAAGATCATCACTCCGATCCGGTCTCAATATCAGGGCACCGGCAGTCCATCCCGGTGGTCGCAGTCATGGCGGCCATAATCATGATTGAACGGATTTCTCCGCGCCGTCGCAGGGAGCCATGAGTTCCTCCCTCTTCCTTATGGACAATGTGATGAACACGATGTCCAGGGCCATCAGTACGGCGAACATGCCAACGAACGCGTACTCCTCTCTCTGGGCGTAGTAACCGGGGCTGACGACCACGGTGTACGCGAGCAACCCCAGGGAGACCATGTAGACGGAGTATCCCCAGCTTCGTCTCAGCAGGAGCCCAAGTCCGCCAGCGATGAGCGCGGCGGCCGTGAGGAACTCGGCCGCTAGGTGGAAGTATATCTCCTTCGGGCTGGTGTCCAACTCCGGGATCTCGTCAGTCAGCGCGAAGACCGTCCACATGGCTGCCATCATTATCCCGATCACAATCGAATAGGCCGAGGCGATTCTCCTGAAGTCCATATGATCCATGCAATGATGCCCTTCAAGGCATATTGCGCTTTCTGCCAGAGCTCGGCGATACCAGGCCTCCGTTCCACCTGCCGAAAGGGTGAAATGCTCTCGGAAGGTATCAGCGGTCCAGGAGAATCGAGGACATGACGGAATTGAGTCTTCTAATCAGGAACGCCAGGGTCTTCACCGTGAACGACTCCCAGCCCTGGGCCGAGGCGGTTGGCGTTGAGGGGGACAGGATTGTTTTCGTGGGATCGGACAGAGATGCTGCAGCGCAGGTCGAATCGGGCACGAAGGTCGTCGACGCCGGTGGCAGGCTCGTACTCCCCGGGTTGATCGACGCTCATGTGCACTGTCTTACTGCTCACCAAGTCCACTTCTGGGCCGACCTGACACCGGCCAACACGCGTCAAGAGCTCATCGAGATCATGGAGAAGCACGCTTCCGAGCACCCGGAGCACCGTCTAGTGGGCGGGACCGGGTACCGCTACTCAGCCGTCATGGTCGACGGAAAGCTCCCAGATAGGGCGGCCCTCGACAAGGTCGCCAGTGACAGGCCCATCTGGCTGATGTCCTACGATGGATGGACGGCGTGCACGAACTCCAAGTTCGTCGAGATAGCGAGGAAGCGGCTAGGGGACGCGTTCGATAACATGCCTGGAATCGAGAGGGACACCGGGACCGGAGAGCCGACCGGGGTGTTCTACAAGGTCGAGGACCTGGAGCCTATCGCGGACGGGATCTTCACTGAGGGCACGGATGTCGTGTTCGAGGGCCTTGGACTGGTCATAGACACGATGGCCAGATGGGGCATCACAGGCATACACGATGTCGGGGGCCAGAGCATGGCCGACCTCCAGGTCTATGATAGACTTCTCAGGGACGGCGGGCTGAAGACGCGCGTCTACGTGGCCATGCAACACGTCAGGAAGGGCACTGACGAGCAGCTGAAGGAGTTCGACCAGATCCGCTCTACGTACTCGAACGAGTGGATCAAGGCTGGCGCGGTCAAACTGTTCATCGATGGCGTGGAGGATTCTCACACGGCCGCAATGCTCGAGCCGTACGCGGATCGGCCTGATGTCGTCGGGGAAACGATCTATCCTCCAGAGGAGTTCACGCGAGTGATTGAGACGCTCGATCGCATGGGGTTCCACTGCATCACGCACTCATGTGGGGACAGGGGTGTCAGGGTGGTCCTCGATGCCTATGAGAACGCGAGGACCAGAAACGGCCCGAGAGACAGCAGGCACAGGATCGAGCATGTCGAGGTCGTTTCAGCTCAAGATGTGCCCCGCTTCAGCTCCCTTGGCGTGATCCCTAGCATGCAGCCGCTGCATGCTCACCTGTCCGCCGCCCCCTTCGACGAAGCATACGGAAAGACCCTTGGCCCTCAAAGGTTGCAGAGTTCGTTCCCCTGGAGGAGCATCGTTGATTCGGGGGCGCGGCTTACCTTTTCGAGCGACTGGCCTGTTGCGGACATGAACCCGTTCAAGGGCATTCACACGGCTCTCACCAGGGGTGGTCTCGTCGGGCCAGAGAACACGATCAGTCTGGAGGACGCTATCAAGGGCTACACGATAAACGCGGCGTATGCCTCCTTCGATGAGACCATCAAGGGCTCCATCGAGGTGGGCAAACTCGCGGACATGGTGGTGCTCTCGGGGAACCTCTTCGAGATGCCTTCGAACGACATCGAGAACGTGGAACCGCTCCTCACAATCGTTGGGGGCAGGGAGGTCTACCGCTCGGAGAAGTTCCACGGCTGATGAAGGAGACTGACCACGTCTTCCGCCGGGTGCCAACCGTTCAGAATGAGTGGATTCTGGTCGA
>JAFGHM010000029.1 GCA_016930135.1 Thermoplasmatota archaeon
ATATCTGGACCCCGGGTGCCATCACATCCAGTCCGGAGCCGTAGTTGCTGAAGGTCGCCCTTCCGCCCGTGGTGTCTACCGCGCCGACAGCTATGACCTGCGGGTACGCTGCCGGGTAGCTGACGTAGCTGGACCCGCTGTTGCCTGATGCGGCCACCATCACCACGTGCCTGTTCGATGCATAACTGACGGACTCCCTGAGCACACTCGAAGCGCCGTCGACACCAAGGCTCATCGTGATAACGTGGGCGCCGTGATCGGCAGCCCACCTGATGCCACTGGCAACGGTCGAGTCCGTCCCCTCGCCGCTCTCGTTCATCACCTTGACGGCCATGAGCCGCACTTGGGCCAGGCCAGCGATGCCGAGGCCGTTGTTGGTCGCCGCTCCGATGACCCCAGCCACGTGTGTACCATGATAGGTGTAGGTGTTGGGCCTCCAAGTGCTCCCGTCATAGCTGTTGATGTTGTCGTCCATCGGTATCCTGTTGTCTGAGATGAAGTTGTATCCGTGATAGCCCGAGGAGTCGTTCCAGATGTTCGGCGCGATATCCGGATGCGTCCAGTCGATCCCTGTGTCGAGCACGGCCACCACAACTTCGTGTGCCCCCCTGGTGATATCCCAGGCCTCATACGCACTCACCTCGTCCAGACCCCACTGCATGCTCGCGTACGGATCGTTGGGCAGGAAGCTGGCCCTGGCCTTCCTCTCCGAAGAGAGCGAGCGGACGCCATCATGGGATGCGAGGGCCGCGAGATGGGCGTCCGCGCTCGCCTCCGATGAGAGGCTCAATATGCCCGACGCCCTGTCTGAGAACGTGACCTCGATTCCGTGAGCGCTCGCGAAAGCGAGGACGTGGTCGAACGCCTCGCCTGTGTCGACACTGACGACGACATTTGCAGACGGGTCCGTTATCGATATCTCAACGCTCGCGTCCGGTTGAACGAGGGCCTCGCCATGGCTGGCTCCCGGCAAACCCGAGAGTGAGACTAGCATCGCCGCTAGTGCCGCTAACACCATGACCGAACGCATACTGACCGTCTTCGCACCTGCGGGACGGCACAAATGATGCCGTCTGGACCGCTCGAATATCCCACTAGTCAGTCTGCGCGATAAATAGGTTTTCCCTTCAATATCCTTTTTGATGATGAGTACCAGCTCAAAACCCAAGGCGCAATAGCTTGAATACTCCTCAAACATGTCCGGCACCAGATGGATCCGATCGAGGCGCTCGTTCTCGGCGTGATTCAGGGCCTCACGGAGTGGCTGCCAGTCTCCAGCTCCGGACACCTTGTGATCGCTCAGGAGATGCTAGGACTCCCCGCAGGCGAGAACCTCGTCTTCGACCTCGTGGTGCACCTGGGCACGATAGTGGCCGTGTGCCTGTTCTTCAGAAAGGAGCTCGGGCGCATCATCCTGAGCATGTTCATGGGGAAGGCCAGGCGCGGGGATGCCGAGAACGCCTTGCGGAAGCTGGGCTTCCTGCTGCTCCTTGGCACGGTCCCCGCTGCAGTGGTCGGGGTGCTCCTGACCGAGCAGGTCGAGGACGTGTTCGACCTCCGGCTCGTGGGCGCCGCCCTGATGGCCAACGCAGCTCTGCTGCTCATCTCGGAGCGCTACGGGGCCGGGGGCTCGAGGAAGAACGCCAGTGCCATCGACGCGCTGGTGATCGGGATGTTCCAGGCGCTGGCGATACTCCCGGGGATATCCCGGAGCGGATCGACCATAGGAGGAGGGATGCTGAGGGGGTTGGAGCGCGAGACCGCGGCGGTGTTCGCGTTCCTGCTGTCAGTGCCCACTCTTCTGGGGGCGTTCGCCTACGGGATGCTGACCCTGGACAGGTTCGAACTGGCCCTGGGGGAGTCCGCGATCGGCTGCGCTGCTGCGTTCATCACTGGCCTGGCCTCGATATCCTACCTCTTGAAGGCGGTCAGGCAGAAGCGCCTCTGGGTCTTCGCGGCCTACTGCCTAGTCCTAGGCATAGCCGTCCTCGCATGGACCCTCTGAGGCAGAACCTCGCCTACTTCTCCTCGAGGGCCTTCTCTATCTCGAGAGCCGCCTGGATCTTCTTCTTCTCCTCTTCCTTGCGCTTCCTCTTGAGGACCGGCAGCATGAGCAATACGGCCACGACGATCACGGCGGCTATGATGGCGATATAATACCAGTTCTCCTTCAGCTCGTGTATCAGACCGGGCCGCGGGTCCCCGACTGTGGGGTCAAGGCCGTTTGCGTACTCCTGCAGGTTCGTCCATCCATCTTCGTCGCTATCAGTCGAGTGGGTCTCGTCGAGCGAGAGGAAGAACCTAATCTCCCACCAGTCCGGCAGGCCGTCTGAGTCGGAGTCGAGGATCGCGTAGACCGCGGTGAAGGTCAGGTCGCTGAGGCCCAAGTTGTCCCTGACAGTAAGAGTGATCATGTACAGACCCAGCCTGGTGAACCTGAAGAGCTCCTTCTTGGCGTACAGATACTGGGTCTCCTCCTCCGGCTTGTACAGTATCTCCCATGTGTAATTGACTATGTCCCCGTCTGTGTCGCTTGGCAACGAGTCACCAGCGTCCAGATACCAGAAGGTGCCGTTTGAGACCTCCGACGGCAGCGGGACAATGACGGCGGTCGGTGCCGCCGGCTCCTGCAGCGATCCTGCTCGCCCGGATGTCTCGGGGCGCATGTCGTCTTCCAGGTGGAAGAGTAGAGCCGCGGAGAATGCCATGGACATAGCACAGACAATGACCAGTACCGACGATGCCCGCGACCTCATCACCTCATCTCCTTGGTGCCCACCCAGGTCAGCATCTGCGACCGCCTTTCAGAAGGCAAAGAGCGCGTCCCGGATTGCAGTAGTGGCATGCCAGTCGGCTCATATATCACTTTCTGACTGCGCCTCTCTGGGACAAAGTTGATTTGACACAGCGTTCTTATACCAATGTCAACCTGACAACTGGTCAGTGAGGGTGCAAGATCTGAGATGACCAAAGGGAGCATGCGTATCTTCGGCTGTCCGACTTGCGGATTCAGAGTCTGCGAGACGGACAGGTCCTGCCCCAGGTGCGGGATTCCGTTCTCCTCTGAGACGAGGTTCGAGTGCCCGTTCTGCGGGGAGCTGGTGGACCAGGGTTCGACCGAATGCCCCTCGTGCCGTGTGAACTACGGCGAGTTCAAGGAGAAGACGGAGGCGCGCGGAGGGGACGATTCGATCGACGCCCTCCTCATGGAGATAATCCAGCTCGAGGCGCAGTCGGCGAGGACGGAAACGAAGAAGTTCAGCTGCCCTGGCTGCTCCTTGATGCTCGATAGCGGCACGGAGAGATGTCCGAGGTGCGGTCGAGACCTTACCGCAGAGGAGGAGGCGTTCCAGTGCCCGATCTGCGGAGCGGCTGTGAGTGCTGAATCCGATTCCTGTCCCGAGTGCGGAAGCTCGTTCGAGGTCGAAGAGGAGGTAGCCGAACAGGCGGAGGAGAGAAGACAGACACAGATCCTCGGCGCAATGGCTGCGACCGATGCCCTTGAGAAGGTCGCGGACGAGTCGATGGTCGTCAGGCCGTCCGAAAAGCGACACGAGGTCAAAGCGGTCAGCCGCCCGCCCGAACCGGCCCCGAGAGAGATTGCGGCGCGGGAGGAGCCAGAGCCGGAATTCGAGGAGGTCGAGGAGGAGAGACCTGCTCCAGAGGTCAGGCCGATCAAGGTCATAGCAAAGCCCGTCACGAAGCCGAGGCCACTGCCGGCCCCCGAGCCGGAGACTGTAAGAGCTGAACCCGAACCCGAAGAACCCTGGCCGCCCCCTCGGAATGCACCACCTGGCGCCCCGAAGAAGACGAGGTACAGGAAACTGAAGGCGAAGACGCAATAGGCCTGGGAAGGATTATCTGGGCTCGAACCGTTGGCTCCTCCGCATGATATTCATCGACGCCAGGGAGGGCCTGGCCGGGGACATGCTCCTCTCCGCGATGGCAGGCCTCCTCGAACCTGAGGACAGGGGCGAATTCCTCGACTTGCTGGCCAAGGCCGCTCGTCTGGAGGGGGTGAGTCTCACACCGCTCGAGGTGGAAGACGCCGGAGACAAGGGCATCTTGATGGCGCACTCCATGGCCGAGATGCAGTTGCCGGAGACGCACTACCACGAGTGCCTTGCCCGGCTCAAGCGTGTCGATGCGGCCCTCGGGAGCGGCGGGGCTACATCGCTGGAAATCCTGGAGCATATCTTCCAGGCGGAGTCCGAGGCGCACGCCCTTCCGAAAGAGGAGGTACACCTACACGAGATCGGCAGGCCGCAGGCCTTGCTGAACATATGTGGCATCGGAAAGCTCGCTGAGATCCTCGCTGAGAAAGGAGCGGGGGACTTCGTCTGTTCGACCATCTCGACAGGCGGAGGGGTTGTCGTGATCGACCATGGAGCTGTCAGGGTCCCACCTCCGGCCACGCAGATACTCCTGCGTGGGCTGAGACACATCACTGGGGATTCACCGGGGGAGCGGGCCACACCCACCGGGATAGCCGCGGTCAAGACGCTCATGAGCTCCCAATCGGACGTCTCACCGGGGACGTTCATAAGGAGGAGCGTCGGGTTCGGCACCAAGCGCTTCGCTGGCAGGCTGGGCAGGACGGTCCTGACATGGTCATGACCAGACCTCACCGAGAAGGCGCAATGATTATCCCTTTCGAGGCAATCTCTAAACACCGTTAAGGATAGCTGGTAATCTGCCAGGACCACAGAGGAGAGTGACGAATTGGCCGACAATGGCGACCGAAACCCTCAGCCCGCCAAAACGCTGGACTGCATCGGACTCTACTGTCCCGAGCCGGTGTTCAGAACCCGTGAGGAGATCTCGTCCATCCCCTTGGGACAGGTCCTCGAGGTCCTGGCGGACGACCCAGCATCCGAATCGGACATACGCAGCTGGGCCAAACACACGGGGCACGAGCTGCTGTCGATCGAGCGGGTAGAGGGAGGATTCAAGTTCCTAATCAGGAGAACTCAGTGAAGGGAGGTCAGGACATGGCGAAGAAGATACTGTATGTTCAGACATCGGGCACGGACACGCCCGAGAGACTGTACGCGCCGTTCATACTGGCAACGACCGCGAAGGCGATGGGAGTGGACGCTACGATATACTTCCTCGGGAAGGGCGTCACAGCCGTGATGAAGGGCAATGCCGAGACCGTCAAGATGGGATCGTTCCCCACAGTGAAGCAGGTCATGGACCAGGCGGCCAAGGAGGGCGTCAGGATGCTCGTCTGCGGCCAGAGCTGCCAGATGCTGGGGCTCAAGGGCTCCCCCGACGAGTTCGAGGACCCGGCCAAGGTCGTGGGTGCCGCCACACTGAACGACCTGCTTCTCGAATCGGACGCTGTGCTAAGCTTTTAGGTGCCATTGAGCATCAAGAACATGTAGAGGAGGACCACAAATGACCACACCTCCGGACGCTTCGAGAAGGCGCATCTACATGGACTACGCCGCCGCGTGCCCTGTTGACGAGCGGGTGCTGGCATCGATGATGCCATTCTTCGCGGACAGGTTCGGGAACCCAGCCTCTTTGCACAGCGCGGGCAGGGAGCCCAGAAGGGCCTTGGATGACGCGCGGACGAAGGTGGCACGGCTCTTCAACGCCAAGCGGAAGGAGGAGATCATATTCACCTCCAACGGCACTGAGTCGAACAACATAGGCATCAAGGGCGCTGCGCTGAGGATGAAGGGAGAGGGGAAGCATGTCGTCACCTCGGCGATCGAACACATCTCGGTCCTGAACATCATGAAGGCGCTGGAGAAGGCCGGCTTCGAGGTGTCCTACGTCCCACCGACCAAGGAGGGCTTCGTCGACCTCGAGGAGCTCGAGCGGTCGCTACGGCCCGACACGGTCCTGGCCTCGATCATGTACGCCAACAACGAGATAGGCACGATCCAGCCCATAGACGAGATCGGGGAGCTGCTTGAGAAGAAGGACATATACTTCCACGTGGACGCAGTCGCAGCTGCCGGGAAGATACCCATTGACGTCCAGCGGTCCAAAATAGACCTGATGTCGGTCTCCGCCAACGACCTCTACGGCCCCAAGGGCGTCGGCGCCCTGTATGTCAGGGATGGGACGAGGGTCGAAGCCGTGACCCAGGGAGGCGGGCAGGAGCGGGGGCTCAGGTCCGGCTCCGAGAACGTGCCCGCGATAGTCGGCTTCGGGACCGCGGCTGAGATCGCGATGGTCGAGATGGCTGGGAAGTCGAAGAGGATGACCGCTCTCAGGGACAGGCTGATAGACGGCATCCTGGGAGGCGTCGAGGACTCGTTCCTGAACGGCAGTCGGGAGAGGCGCCTGCCCAACAACGCCAATCTCCGGTTCAGGTTCGTCGAGGGGGAGTCCATGCTCCTGAACCTCGACATGATGGGCATATCAGTGTCCTCGAGCTCACCCTGCACCTCCAAGAGCCTCCTGCCCTCGCACGTCCTGCTCGCATGCGACATAAGGACCGAGGAGGCACAGAGCGCCGTCCAGTTCACTCTGGGGAAGTTCAACACGGCAGAGGACGTCGACTACGTGGTCGAGGTCATGCCCGGGATCATAGAGAAGCTCAGGGCCATGTCCCCGTTCAGCCAGGAGAACATCGAGGAGATGCGCTCGACGGCCGGGCATAGGGACTCAGAGCACGAACACGATGCCGAGTGAAACGCTCTTCGCTGATTATCGATGGCCGCGCACATGTGTCGCGCATGCGCCATGTGCGGGCGTGGCGAACCCTCGTACAAATAGGTTGCCTCTGGGTGTGCATTGCCAGCTAATATTGTACAAAAAGTTATATATATACTAGGCCATTTATGAGC
>JAFGHM010000030.1 GCA_016930135.1 Thermoplasmatota archaeon
GCAGTGATTGGCTGAGCGTATAATATGCTTTCCAGGGGCTGGCCATGTTGCTAGTGCCTGTGGCTCAGCAGTCGGATGAGCACGTATGTCGCCAGGAATATGACGAACGCCAAGACGAAATACCATAGACCAATCCCGACGACCACGCTGGACATCGGGCAGGACCATAACACATGCGGCGCAATAAGCCTGTCCCGTTCTGGTGCTGGAGTGGGTCACCCTACTTCTCGGCCGAGACTTGACTTGATGTAGGGTATGAGTCCACCGGCTCTGAGGATCGCCATGGCTCTCTCAGGGGGCTTGTGCAGCGGGGCCATCTTAGTGCCATCCTTCGACCTGACGGCACTGCCTCCGAGGTCGACGGCGACCATGTCGCCGTCCTTGAAGACTTCGGCAGCGGAATCCGACGCAATCACCAGCAGACCGAGGTTGATAGCGTTCCTGTAGAATATCCGGGCGAAAGACTTCGCGATCACGGCCGAAACGCCGGACTCCTTGAGAGCGACTACTGCCTGCTCTCTGCTCGAACCACACCCGAAGTTCTTGCCTGCGATCACGATATCGTCCGGTCTCACCTTCGACGCGAAATCCTTGTCCGCACCCTCCATCGCATGGGACGCCAGATGTTTCGGGTCGTATCTGTCCAGGTATCTTCCCGGGATTATCATGTCGGTGTTCACGTCGTCCCCGAACTTCCACACCCGACCTTCAGAGGTCAACCGTGAGCCACCTCCTCGGGTCCGCCACCTTGCCCTCGATCGCGCTCGCGGCGACAGTGGCGGGGCTAGCCAGGTATATCTCGGCCTCGTCCGAGCCCATTCTGCCCCTGAAGTTCCTGTTCCCCGACGAGATGCAGACCTCACCTGGCCCCAGCACGCCCTCGTGGGCGCCCAGGCACGGGCCGCATCCTGGTGGGAGAATGGTCCCTCCAGCATTGACAATCGTCTGGATGACCCCCATGTCGAGCGCGTCGGCGAGTACGGTCCTTGAGGCCGGCGACACTATCAGCCTCACACCGGGAGCGATCCTGTTCCCCTTGAGCACCCAGGAAGCCGCTATGAGGTCCTCCAGCCGGCCGTTGGTGCACGTCCCTATGAACGCCTGGTCGATCCTCACATCACCGAACTCCTCAACGCTCCTGACCGCCTCTATCCTGTGGGGTCCGGAGACCAGAGGTGTTATCCTCTCCATCTCCAAATCCGTGGTCGACTCGAACCTAGCGTCGGGGTCCGATCTGCATGCATCGCCCGGAGGCTCCTTGCACTCGGGGGACCAGGCCGCGAAGGTGGCATCTGCGGGCACGATCGCCGTCTTCGCACCCATCTCGACGGCCATGTTGCACAGGACCATCCTCCCCGAGATGGATATGTCGAACAGGAACATCCCGCCGAACTCGATGCACTTGTAGTCCGCCCCCGAGGGCCCGAGCTTCGACGCGAGGTGCAATGCGATGTCCTTGGGGAACACGGCCCTGTTCAGGTGTCCCACCATGTTGATGCGCATGGTTTCCGGAACCTTCAGCCAGGTACGGCCCGTGGCCCAAACACCGGCGACCTCAGTCGCCCCGAGCCCTGTCCCGAAGGCGCCGACCGCGCCTGCGGTGCTGGTGTGTGAATCCGCTCCGACCACGAGTCCGCCCGGCCTGACGAGCTTCTGTTCGACCAGGAGCTGATGGCATATCCCCTGACCGACATCGAAGAACTTGCCTATTCCCATCCGCTTGACCGTCTCGCGTATCTTCGCATGGACCCTCGCTGTCTCCGCGGTGTTCGCGGGCGTGCGGTGGTCCAGCACGACTACCACCCGGTCGGGGTCCCACGGTCTGCTTAGCCCGAACTCCGAGAAGGACCTGTCAACGAGGAAGGTGTTCTCGTGAGACAAGACAAGGTCGGGTGACGCCTCGACCACCTCGCCAGCCCTCACGCTGTCCAGGCCCGACGCGCGGGCTAGTATCTTCTCGGCGACGGTCCTGCCAGACACGGCAACGCTAACCTGCTACGCCATATTTCAAGGTAGCGCGCTCACGAGGTCGTTCCCCGTATAGCTCGAAAAGGTATTTCCACCCTGGGCACAATCACTCGGCCGACATGGACAGAGTCCTAGACACCCCTGCCGGCTCCAAGGTCCTCCTTCTCGGAAACGAGGCGATCGCCCGGGGAGCGCTCGAAGCGGGCGTCGCGGTGGCCACGACGTACCCGGGCACGCCCGCGTCGGAGATCGGGGACGCGCTCGCGCGCGTGGCCAAGGATGCTGGCATATACTTCGAATACTCGACCAACGAGATGGTCGCTGCGGAGTTCGCAATGGGCGCGGCAGCCTCAGGCGTCCGTGCCATGGTGAGCATGAAGCATGTCGGGCTCAACGTGGCCGCGGACGCGCTGATGACCTTCGCGTACACTGGCACGAGAGGGGGCTTCGTCCTTGTCACTGCGGACGACCCCTCGTGTCATTCGAGCCAGAATGAGCAGGACAACAGGTACTACGCACTGCTCGGCGGAATACCCTTGCTTGAGCCCTCGAACCCGCAGGAATGCTATGAGATGACGAAGGAGGCTTTCGAGATATCCGAGCGGCTCGAGCTGCCCGTGATCGTGAGGACCACAACGCGCATCTCCCATGTGAGGGGGCCGGTGACGGTGGACAGGATCGTCGAGGGCGTCAAGAAGAAGGAGTTCGTGAAGGACCCCGCGAGATTCGTCACCGTGCCAGCGGTCGCGCGCGTGAGACACAAGGTCCTACTGGATAGGCTCAGGGAGGCTGAGGAGCTCTCAGAGGAATCGACCCTGAACAGAACGGAGAGGCTCGGGACCGGGGGAAGCGTGGGGATCATCACCTCCTCTGCGGCATTCAACTACGCGATGGACGCAGCTGTGGAGCTAGGCCTATCCGCTGACATCCTCAAGCTGGGTTTTTCGCACCCGGCCCCAAAGAACAAGATCTCGCAGTTCGTCAGGGACCACGAGAGGATCGTCATCGTCGAGGAGCTGGAACCGATCCTCGAGAACACGGTCAGGGCCATAGCCCAGCACTCATCCCTCCAGGCTAAGGTGATTGGGAAGGCTGACGACGCCTTCCCGAGGCTGCACGAGTTCGACCAGGCGATAGTCGCAAGAGGCCTGCGGGCGGCGCTGTCGATGGCCTCGGAGGCCGTCGAGGAGACACCAACGGAACTTCAGGAGCTACCAGAGCGGCCACCAGTCCTGTGCGCTGGCTGCCCGCACAGCGCGACGTACTTCGCCGTCAACAAGGCCACGAACAAGAAGGCGCTCTTCGCATCCGATATCGGCTGTTACACGCTCGGGATGTCGCCTCCGTACTCAGCTGCGGACTTCCTCGTCTGCATGGGCTCGAGCGTCGGCTCCGCAGGAGGCCTGGCCAAGGTCAACGACAAGCCAGTCATAGCTTTCATCGGCGACTCCACCTTCTTCCACGCGGGCATACCAGGTTTGATCAACGCAGTGCACAACGGGCACAGGTTCCTGCTCATGATACTCGACAACAGAACGACCGCCATGACAGGGCACCAGCCGCACCCTGGCAGCGATAAGGGCCCGACCTGCTGCGACATCACCGCCGTGTCCATAGAGAATGTCGTCAAGGGGTGCGGAGTCAAGTGGCTGAAGGTCGTCGACCCATACGATGTGAAGACGACCGTAGAGGCCGTCAAAGAGGCCCTCGAGCAGCCCGAGGTCTCCGTCATCATCGCGAGGAGGGAGTGCGCCCTGATAGCCGCGAGGGACGCGAAGGGCGCGATAACGAAGAAGCATTACATAGACCAGGAGGCGTGCAAGAAGTGCAGGACCTGCGTCGACAAGTTCCAATGCCCAGCCATCTCGAGCATCGACAAGGTCCAGACGATCGACGAGGCGCTCTGCGCGGGCTGCGGCGTGTGCGCCCAGGTCTGCCCCTACAAGGCCATCAAGGAGGTGGAGTGATGGTCGACATCTACCTCGTAGGAGTTGGCGGCCAGGGCATCATAACGGCCTCTCGGATCATCGGGGATGCCGCGATCCTCTCGGGTAGGAACGTGCTCCTCAGCGAGACCCACGGGATGGCGCAGAGGGGAGGCTCTGTGGTCTGCACAGCGAGGATCGGAGATGTCCACAGCCCGCTCATACCTGACGGGCGGGCGGATGTCATCCTTTCGTTCGAGTTGTTGGAGACGCTGAGGGCGCTGCCGAGAGCATCGATGAAGACCCTCGTAGTGAGTTCGACTGAGAGGATAGTGCCCCTCAGCGTGTCCACCAAGAAGCTGAGGTATCCCAGCATTGAGGAGATAACAGCCCATGTGGAACGCGCCGCGAAGTCATTCCTTCCCATCGATGCGGCCAAGATCGCTGCTGAGTCTGGCGTGCCGATGTCCTCGAACATCGTGATGGTGGGCGCCTTGGCGGGAACGGGGATGACGGGGCTACAGAAGGGCGAGTTCGAGAAGGCGATCGAGATGAGCATACCGCGAAAGCTGCCCGAGAACAAGACGGCATTCGCACGGGGGTATGAGATCACGGACCGGGCTCTTTAGAGTCCCTGCCTGCGGCTTCATAGCGTTCGCCTGCGCGAACGATCATGACTTCCCGAAGAACCTTCTGACCCTTCCCGTGAAGAGATATGCTAGTATCAGCAAGACCAGAATGAGGCCGAACACTGTTCCCATCGAGGTCACAGGATCACTGAAACCATAGGTGTAGACAGAGAGCAGGCTGCTGACCAAGGAAAGCAGCGTGACGACCACTGCCAAGGTCCACGCCCAGCTCCTCCCCTGCAGCAGCCCCCTGGTTGCGGCGAAGAACGCTACGGCAATGACAGATGCGAAGAGGCCGAGAATCAGGAACACGAGGAAGAAGCTCTCAACAATCCAATCAGGAGCCCCTGATCCCAGACGGACGATCACTTCGTCTTCGCTTGGCAACAAGGCAAGTCCGAAGAATCCCAAGGCGGCGGCAAGATACAGCAGGCCACCGAACAAGGTGAGGATCGCGAGCAGGGAGACTCCGAATGGCCTGTTCATTGCCGGCATCGCCCCTCATACAACTGATGAGGACATAAGGACTTCCCAACGAGATAGTGAGAGGCCGCGGGAAACCATTTAAGAGGCGCGAGGGCATTGGCCGGCTGGGCCCATGGTCTAGTGGTTATGACAACGCCCTTACACGGCGTAGGTCACCGGTTCAAATCCGGTTGGGCCCACTCAAACCCCTGGCACGGTTACAATAGGTACATTTTGTGCCACTTTCTGCATCTGGCAGCGTGCTTCTGCCACAGCTCTGATTGCTTGCGCTTGGTCGCCGAGATTGATGCCGAGGTAGCGCATGGTCGTCCTGATGTCCTCTTGGCCCATCATGGACGCTATGGTCTCGATGGGGACACCCTGTTGCCACATCAGACGGCCTCCTGTTCGTCTTAGGGTGTGATTTCCCTTGAAGGGCACACCACTCTCCTCCATGATGCTCTTCAACATATCGTCGACAGCAGTCCGCTTGTATGGCACGAGAGACTCGCCTTCGAGATACACCATGCAAGCATCGGTCTGAGGCCCTGAGGTCTGAGCCTAGGTCTCCATCCACACTCTTCGATCAAACCCATCTCCGGCTTTCTTGTTGCCAACGCCGAAGAAAAGAATTATGTTCGATAAGTCTATGCCTGCCCAGTGGGAGTCTATGAGCAAAGTACTGATAATATACGATTCCAGAACGGGGAACACAGAGAAGATGGCCAGCGCCGTGGCGGACGGCGTTCGCTCTGTAGACGGCGCTGAGGTGACTGTGAAAATCGTGGACAATGCAAAGGTCGGCGATCTATTGAAGTTCGACGCGATTATCCTGGGATCGCCTACCTACTATGGCAATGTCTCTGGGAAGCTCAAGGAGTTCATCGACAAGAGCTACAAGATTCACGGGAAACTGGAAGGGAAGGTCGGAGGCGCCTTCACGAGCTCCGGCTTGACAGCGACCGGGGCGGAGACAACAAATCTAGCAATCCTACACGCACTGCTCATCCACGGAATGGTGGTTCAGGGCAGGTCGGACGACAAGCATTACGGCCCGACCGCCGTCGAGGCTCCCAAGAAGGATGAGGCGGAGTCTTGCAAAGAGCTCGGCAAGAGGGTAGCGACCCTTGCGAAGCGGCTTGCCAAGTGAGAGCGCGCCAGTTCAAGCTCGCTTCTCTATCAGGCTGTCGACTCCTTCCTCCTCGATCTCTCAGATTCGTTCAGGCGGAGTGCTTCTCTGTATGTACCACGCTGTCCCGATGTAGTTCATGCTAGCATATTCACCAATGTGTGCTAGCCACTTATCGGAATTCAGATCCCGGCGGGAGCACAGTGACTTGCTGAAAGAGAAGAAAGAGGTTTGTGAGGGGCTACGAACCCCTCGTTTTCGATACCCTTCCTGAGATGCCATAGATTTGGGATATTGTACCTTCCGAAGCCGAGCCAGTGTTTTGAGTGGGCTCATATCCGGTTGGGCCCACTTCATCTCGGAAAAGAACATAGGGAAGGAAGGCGACCATCTACATACTAGGATGCCTTCCTTCGCCTCGCCTCTACTGTCAACAAGATCGCTGCAAGGAATACCATTACCACGAGTGGCATCACGCCGAATTCCGGAATCGGTTCCGGAGCCGTCGTCAGCGGATAATTGTCCTTGGCCCCTGACCCTCCATCAATGATGTAGGGCTGGTCGACTACGCCGTCCGCGGGGTCGACGTCGGGGGTCGTCCAGTCGCTCCAGTAGTTGCCGTAGCCAATTGTGCTGTTCCACCGATTGTCGGAGCTCGGGTCGTAGGCCTGGACGTGCGAAGAGTCATAGGTACTTCCTGCCCCATTGTTGTTCCTGAACGTGTTGTTCCAGATGCTTGTTCGGTCTCCCCACCCAAGATAGATGCCGTACCCCAAGTTGTCGGCGATGCAGTTCGACTGGATTGTGTTGTCGAAGCACGTGTCATAAACCCGTATCCCATAGTAGCAGTTCGAGCAGTTGTTGCCGGCCAAGCTGTTCCGGCTCGAATAGTAGATGTCAATCCCTATCTCCCCATTCGACGAGCAATTGTTGCCGATCAGCGTGTTGTCGTCAGATGCAATGAGCCATATCCCGTCCCTTTCATCGAAGGAACAGGTATTGCCGCTCAATGTGCTGTTTGCTGACTCAGCTAGCAGAATGCCATAGCTGCAGTGAGAGCAGTCGTTTCCCGTGAAGCAGCCAGATGAGTCGGAGAGAAGGATGCCATATTCGTTGCCCGAGCATATGTTGTCGAGGGCCACAATCTCACTGCAATAAACAAGCTCCATCCCGACGCTTGCGTCACTAAGGTTCTGACCGGTGATCTGCATCTCCGCGCAATTCGCCATCAGAACCTGTCCTGCACCGTACGGGACCGCGATTCCGGCCTGGTCAGCATAGTAATAGACAGGTCTCCCGTTGACGGTGTTCGAGGGATCTATGGTGTGGGTGGTGAACCAGCCCAGATCCACGTATCCGCCGATGAAGATTCCGCTGCCAGCCAGCTCATTTCCGCGGAGAGTCAGGTTGATGCAGTCATCGAACATAATTCCATATTCTCCGTTCATCATGCACCTGTTGTCGGTTATGTTGAAGTCGGTGCAGAATTCGAGATCGATGCCGGTGAAGATGTTCGAGGAACAGTTGTTGTTGGTCAGCATCACTCCCTCAGAGTAATGGATCCGGATGCCGTACTCATTGTTCGTGCACGTATTATTGACCAGACAGCAGTTGTTCGACGAGTACAAGGAGAGGTCCGAACCGTCTGACACAGTGTTGTCTGTCAGATTTATGTCGTTTGATGATTCTACGCAGACGGAGGATGGACTCAGATAGTTGCCAACCACGGAGCTGCTCCCTGAGTACAAGAGATGGATGTACGCTCCGCCCACCGGAAATGTGTTGCCGGACAAGTTGATTCCAGAGCAGTACGCAATCAGGATTCCCACGAAATCGTCGCTCATGGTCTGACCGATCATGGAAGTATCCGAACAGTTCGCAAGCAGCATCTGTCCGCCCCCGGAGGGGACTGAGATCCCTGTCTGATTCTTGAAGTAGTAGACTGGCAGGCCGTGGATCGTGTTCGTGGTGTCAATCGAGTGTGTGTTGAAGTGTTCGCGCACATCGCCCCACAGAGAGACCTCTCCGGACAACTCATTCTGACTGAGTGCGACATTGACGCATGAACCGAGGGAGATGACTGAGCATATCGAACGGACTACTGAGACTCCGGCGCAAGACTCGAGAGTGATGTCTTCTTGGTTGTTCAGGCACGTGCAGTTGGCCAAGGCGACACCGTCTGATTCCACGAGATAGATGCCAAACAAGCTGCCCGAGCTTGTACAGTTCACGACTCGACTGTTGTCCGAGGAAGACAGGTAGATACCATATACGAACGTGAAGAACGGTGAGGTGCACGTGCAATTGCTCACCGTGCCATTGGAGCATGAACTCAGACTGATCGCCGACTCCCATCCAACGCTATCGTGGACATAGCAGTCACGAATCACGAAATGGACATCAGCATCCCTTATCTCGATGCCGTTCGCAGGAAACGAGCCGATTTCCCATCCCCCGATGACATAAGGGTCTGATGCCGTCCCGCTTCCCCAAACGACGCCGCTGTCATTTGTGAATCCTGCGTTCCCATTGATTGAGATTGGACTGTGCGTGGTGTAGGCTATTTTTGCGGGGATCCTCATGGGAGTCTCAGACGGAATCGGTTCGTTACTGTTGCCTATTTGACCGATCAGTCCTGCAGTCGCACCGAGTACCAGCGCGGCGATGAGAATCATTGCGAAGACGAAAGCCTTTGACGAACGCTTGCATTTCTTCCTCAGTCCATCAAGATGTAGCTCTCTGTCGATTATTGCCACCATGCATCTCCCCCGTCTCTGTAGCGAGATGGGTTGTTAAAGCTTTTCGTCTCCTCAACCGCACTCAGTAAGAGCGAATGAAAAGAAGGATGGGAAAGGGTTTTGAACTATCTCTCGCATCCTCGGTAATGAGATTTCCGAGACTGGAAATCTTCGACTGTGAGCCAGTCAATCTGACCCGTCCTAATCCGGTTGGGCCCATTCAAACACCTGGCACGGCCACAAAAGGTACATTTTCTGCTGTTTTCCGCATCTGGATACACAGATTGTGATGGGAGAGCATGACTGCGTCACAGAGGGAGCCATCTCCCCACGCCCTTCCTCTTCGCCAGTTCGAATATCCTGATAGAGGTCGCCATGTCCTCGATGGCGACACCCAGGTTCATCGACATGATACGCTCTTCGGGCGTCTCGCGGGCCCTCCGCCTGCCTGTGACGATTTCGCCCAGATCCGCGTACACCTTCGGGGCGCCGCGGAAGTAGCCGACCGTCTTGTAGTAGTCCAGCTGACCCTTGTCGTCCGTGCAGAACTTGTCCGATGCATGCATGGCGCTGGGCTTCCAATAGGAGTCGAAATCCAGCGGACATGCGAACGCGCCCTCTCCGAACCAAGAGGCCTCAATGACGGGCTTGGGATGCTTAAGGATTGGCCCCGCAGTCACGACGAGATCGCTTCTGACGACGGCTTCTCTCGGAGTGCTGGCCCTCTTGACGCACATGCCGTGGACGGCCTCGACGTGCTTCGCGTACCTCTCCAGAGCCCCTGCGTCAATGTCGAATGCCCTTACCTCCTCGAGACGCGGGAAGACGACTTTCAGGGCCTCGACGTTGGTCCTTCCCTGGACCCCGCACCCAAGAACACCCAAGGTGCTGGAGTCCTTCCGCGCGAGGTACTTGGCCGCCACGGCCGTGGCCGCGCCTGTCCTCTTGGCTGTGACCCACGAGCAGTCCATCACACAGAGCGGGAGGCCTGTCTTCGGGTCGTTGAGTATCAGAAGGCCGGAGATGTAGGGCAGGCCGCGTTTCTGGTTTGCCGGGAAGCCGCTCACCCACTTCATCCCCGCGGCCTTCATCGAGGCGACGTACGCTGGCATCGCATGGATGAATGAGTCCTTCATGGGATGTATCCCGGGCTTCGGGGGCATCTCGGTCCGCCCCCGACCCTTCTCACGAAAGACATCCTCCACAGCCCTGACGATGCTCCTCATCGGAAGGCCTACTTTCTCAACGTCCGCGGTCGACAGATAGAGCAGCTCGTGTCTTCTCACGGAGATCCCGCAGGACAATGCAC
>JAFGHM010000031.1 GCA_016930135.1 Thermoplasmatota archaeon
AAGGTGTACGAGATAGGCCACAACTTCAGGAACGAGGACATAGACGCGCAACACTATCCTGAGTACACTTCGATGGAGCTCTACCAGGCATACGCCGACTACAACGACATAATGGACCTGACCGAGGCGCTGATGTGCGATACCGCGATGCACATCTGCGGCACGGACAAGATACCGTACGGGGACAAGGTCCTGGACTTCGCCAGGCCTTGGCCAAGGGTGACGATGCTCGAAGCCATCAAGAAGCACAACGGTCTCGACTTCGGCTCCTTCAAGACCGTCGAAGACGCGAGGGACGCCGCGATGCAGATAGGCACGGGGGGCCTCGAGGACTGCGATACCGTGGGGGAGGTGATCGCGGAGGTGTTCGACCAGAAGACCCAGCCGAGCCTCATCAACCCGACCTTCGTCATAGACCATCCGATCGAGGTGTCTCCGCTCGCGAAGCGAAAGAGGGGGGATCCACAGCTGGTCGAGAGGTTCGAGCTGTTCATCAACGGCTGGGAGTTCGCGAACGCCTTCTCGGAGCTGAACGATCCTGCGGAGCAAGAACACAGGTTCAGGGACCAGGAGCGCTACAGGGACGAGGGAGACGAAGAAGCCCACCCCATCGACATGGATTACGTGAACGCCCTCGAATACGGCCTCCCGCCTACCGGTGGCCTGGGCATAGGCATAGACCGCTTCGCGATGATACTGACGAACGCCCCTTCGATAAAGGAGGTCATCCTCTTCCC
Organism: Thermoplasmatota archaeon; assembly: GCA_016930135.1. Lineage (GTDB taxonomy): Archaea > Thermoplasmatota > Thermoplasmata > UBA10834 > UBA10834 > COMBO-56-21. The sequence goes on from JAFGHM010000031.1 coordinate 738, forward strand.
GCACATGAAGCCCGAGCAGGCCTAGAGGTCAAGGGATGGCAGCCGATGGCAAGGAAATCAGGGTGGAACAACTCTCTGAGGGGCAGCTGGATGCCCTGATAGAGGCGCAGAACAGGATCTTCGAGGACTACATCATACAGATAAGGTCCTCCAGGCAGTTCTTCATGGACTTCCTGAGATCTGTCGGAGGCGACCTCCGGGAGGTCATCGTCTCTATGGACGGGGACCAGATAGTCGGCTATGTATGTCCCGTGATCGATGGAGACGAGGCGTGGATAGGCGGGTTGGGAGTGCTACCCTCCCACAGGCGCAGAGGCATAGGCACGAGACTGATGCTCGCTGCGGAAGAGAAGTGCAGGAGCAAAGGCGTGCGAGAAGTGACCCTAGAGGTCATCGAGGGAAACGATCTGGCGAAGCGGTTCTACGAGAAGCTCGGATATGCCGGCAGCCGAAGATACCTGACGGCCGAGGGAAGACCGGCCAGGTTCGAGGGCTTCGGCCAGATGCCCGAACCTGCCACCCAGGCCGAGATAGTGAGGATGCACGCGAGGTCCTATGCCGATACGTGCTGGCAGAAGCGCACAGTGCATGCAATCATGTCATCGGCACGTGGGGCGGAGCGCTACAAGGTCGACGGAGGGTTTGTGCTCCTCAGAGTGGTGGAGACGAACGCTTTCATCCCGTTCCTCGGGGTTCTCCCCGAGAAGAGGAGGACGGGCGTTGCGACCTCGCTCACGAGATTTGCGCTGAACCGTCTGTGGAACCTGGGAGCATTCAAGGTCACAGTCTACAACGTCAATGAGGACCTCCCTACTCTGAGACTGCTCGACATGTTCGACTTCAAAGTGACCATGAAGGAGATCGAGATGAAGAAGAACATGGCTGGGAAATGACCGAGGAAGGGGTTTCGCTGAGGTCCCTCTCAGAAGCTACTGACGGAACTGGGCGAACCTCTCGTCCGCCTGCCACTTCTTCGTGACCCAGTCCTGGAGCTTCTTGATGTCCTCCTCGGTCATGTGCCTGAATCTTCCCTGGAGCTTCAGATATTCCTGCACGGGGGTCATCTTCGGTTTCCTGTTGATGGTGAACTTGCCGTACTCGCACTCGTACAGGGTCCACATGCCCGTGTCGACCGCGAGCTTGGAGATCTCGATCGTCTTAGAGGTGTCGTGCCTCCAGCCGGTCGGACAGGGGGAGAACACCTGGATATACCTGAAACCCTTGATCCTCTTCGCCTTCTCGAACTTGTTGATGAAGTCCTGGATGTGGGCGACGGTCGTCGTTGCGACATAGGGCACATTGTGCGCTATCATTATCTGAGGCACGTCCTTCTTGAAGGCGGACTTGCCAGCCTTCACTTTCCCTACGGGGGTCGTGGTCGTCCACGCCCCATAGGGCGTGCTCCCCGACCTCTGGATGCCGGTGTTCATGTACGCCTCGTTGTCGTACATCACGTAGATGATATCCTCGTTCCGCTCCGCCGCGGCCGACATGGCCTGGATGCCTATGTCCGCTGTGCCACCGTCGCCTGCGATGCCGAGGACTATGGTGTCATCCTTTCCCCTGATCTTGAGCGCTCTCTTCGTCCCAGTGGCGCAGGCAGCGGTGTTCTCGAAGGCGACGTCCTGGTAGGGCACCTTCCAGGCGACCCAGGGATAGGTCCCTCCGAATACGAGCAGGCAGCACGCTGGGTTCTGGACGACGACGTTCGGCCCCAGGATCTTCATCAGGTTCCTGACAGCTATGGCGCCTCCACAACCCGCGCACGCAGTATGTCCCCTCGTGAACAGCTCCTCATCCGGAAGCTCCTTCAGCTTCAAGGCTCCACCCCCCTCGTCGACGTCCACACCATATCGCGCTTGACCTTTCCCGTCTTAGCCGTCTCGAGCAACCTGTCGAACATCAGTCCTATGTCCGCGAGCGACACGTCCCTGCCGCCCAGGCCGCCTATGAAGTCTATCGTGGGGGTGCTGAGACCGTAGAGCGCGTTCCTGAGCTCAATATATGATGGCCCGCCGACCCCGTAGGACACCGCCCTGTCAAAGGTCCCGATTGCCTTGACCTTCTGGCCTATCTCCCTCATCTGCTCGGTCGGATAGGGTCTCCAGTACCTCAGCTTCACAAGCCCCACCTTCTTGCCCTTGGACCTGTAATCGTCGACTACCTCGTGAGCAGTCGAGCTCACCGAGCCCAAGGTGACAAGAACGACATCCGCGTCATCGACCATGTACGGGTCTATCATCCCGCCCCAGTTCCTCCCAAACTGCTTAGCGAAGGCAGCGTTGACCTCCTCGACGACTTTCGGAGCGTCTCGCATGACCTTGTCCATCTGCCACCTCGACTCCTGCACGTAGTCGGGCGAGACGAGAGTGCCATAGGCTACTGGATTGTCGGGGTCGAGAAATGGTCCCGGAGGCTGGAACTTCGGCAGGAACTTGTCCGCCTCCGAAGGCTCCATCAGGTCCACTGGCTCGACGGTGTGTGAGAGTATGAAGGCATCCAGGTTGACCACCATCGGGAGCGCGACCCGCTTGTCCTCTGCTATCTTGAAGGCCTGCAAGACCATGTCCTGGACCTCCTGGTTGTTGTCGCAGAAAACCTGCAACCAGCCGGAGTCGCGTTCAGGCATTATGTCGTTGTGCTCGACCCATATGTTGATGGGCGCAGCTATCGCCCGGTTGACGACGGCCATGACTACCGGGAGGCGCATGCCGGACGCCGTCGGCAGGATCTCGTGCATCAGCGCGAGGCCCTGAGACGAGGTCGCGGTGAACGCTCGAACGCCGGTCGCGCTCGCAGACACGCATGCGCTGAGGGCTGAGTGCTCGCTCTCGACCTCCACATACTCGCACTCCATCTCGCCATTGTTGACGAACTCGGACAAGTGCTCCACTATGAAAGTCTGGGGTGTGATCGGATACGCTGCGACGAATGCGGCCCTCGCCCTCATGGCGCCGTATGCTGCTGCGTAATTGCCAGTGACGACCTTCTTAGGCATCCATCATCACCTCACCATCTTGATCGCGTCGGCGGGACATTCGTTGGCGCATATCCCGCAGCCCTTGCAATATTCCATGTCGAACTCCATTCTGTCCGCCCTTCTGTATATGCAGCCCTCAGGACAGTAGAACCAGCAGAAGTTGCACATGGTGCACTTCTCGCGGTCGTATTCCGGGTGGAAGACCTTCCAGCTGCCCGTCTTGTTCTCGACGAAGGAGCCTGGGCCGACCAAGCCGGCCTCGGTCTTCATCGGGACGGCAGCGACGCCCATTGGGAGCTCCTTGACATCAGGGAGCCACTTCTCAGCGGTCTGCAGCTTCCTCTTCCCATGCGATTCGCCGATGACGGTCCTCTCGAATGCAACCCTGGCCGCTCTGCCGTTCTTCTCCCCAATGGCAGGTCCTAGCCTGTCGCCGAAGACCTGCATTATCCCCTTCTCGATGGATTCTATCTTGACGATACCAGTCGCCTTCGCGAACGCGCCGAGGATGGACGAGTTCGTCGAAGGCTGCTTGAGGATCTCCAAGGCTATGCTAGTCGCGTCCACGGTCGCCAGCTTGACATCGATACCGACATCGATCTCCTCCGGCTTCTTCATGGAGTTGACGACCACCATGCCTCCCTTCCGCAGGCCCTCGACAACGTTGATCATGTCCAGAAGCGATTCGTCGAGAACTACGACGAAGTCCGGTTCGTAGACCTGTGTCTTCCTATAGATCCTCTTCTTGTCAATCCTTGTGAATGCGAGCACTGGCGCGCCACGCCTCTCGGCTCCGAAATACGGGAATGCCGTCGCGTAGCCACCTTCCTGGAATGCCGCGCTCGCGAGTGCCTGTGCCGCCATGACCGCGCCCTGTCCACCGCGACCATGAAAACGTACCTCGTACATCCTAGAGACCTCGCTGGTTTTGAATAAGTATGCCGACCTTAAGCCTTTCCAATATACCCCTGTTGACTCGGAGTCCGGGCCAGTAGCTCATAGAATCACGAATCCGGAGCCCTCCGCGGCGGACGGTTTCGAGCGTCGAGAAATCGGCGCCCACGAATGCTCGAAAACGACCCTACCTGACAATCGGAACATCGATACCTTACCGTCCGAACGTTTTTTGAGCACGCAGGGGATTAGGCTCTGGATGTCAAAGAAGCAGCTAGAAGGTGTCACGCTCAGAGTGGCAAGGGCCCACCATCAATCTGAAGTCGGCCTTGGCAGGGCCCGGATCGATTCTCAGACAAGGAAGCTTCTCCGTGTCGACGTCGGCGAGATCATAGAGGTTGTGGGCAAGAAGAGGACCGCGGCAAAGGTGTTCAGGGCCGCGCACGAGGACGAGGGTCTCGGCGTCATCAGAATCGACGGCATGATCAGGGGCAATGCGGGCGTTTCCATCGGCGAGAAGGTCGTAGTGAACAAGGTGTCGGCCCAGTCCGCAACAAAGATCGTGGTCGCCCCGAAGATACCTCATGGCAAGAGGGTCAGGTTCGGCCAGGGCGTGGAGGGTCTGTTCAAGAAGGGGCTGCTGAACAGGGCGTTGGTGAAGGGGGACGAGATAATCATCCCCAATATCGCGCTCATGGGCGGGTTCCTGCCGTTCGTGGTGGTGTCAACCGCACCTACCGGGATAGTCCAGGTTAACGAGTCGACCGAGCTGTCCGTCAAGACTGAACCGGTCGAGGTCACCCAGATCGAGAGGCCGTCGGTGACGTACGAGGACATCGGAGGGCTCGAGGAGGAGCTCCAGAGGATCAGGGAGATGATCGAGCTGCCCCTGAAGCACCCGGAAGTGTTCTCCAGGCTGGGCATCGACCCGCCCAAGGGCGTGCTGCTGTACGGTCCCCCGGGAACGGGCAAGACTCTGATCGCACGCGCCGTCGCTAACGAGGCGGGGGCCAACTTCTACGCGATTCAGGGCCCGGAGATAATGTCGAAGTACTACGGCCAGAGCGAGGAGCGGCTGAGAGAGGTGTTTGCAGAGTCGGAGAAGAACGCGCCCTCTGTGGTATTCATAGACGAGCTCGACTCGATCGCGCCCCGGAGGGACGAGGTGCAAGGGGAGGTCGAGCGGAGAGTCGTTGCTCAGCTCCTGACGCTGATGGACGGGCTCACCGCAAGGGGCAACGTTATAGTCATCGCCGCCACGAACAGGGAGGAGGCGATAGACCCTGCTCTCAGGCGGCCCGGGAGGTTCGACCGGGAGATAGACATAGGGGTCCCTACGGTCGCTGGCAGGCAGGAGATTCTCCAGATCCACACCAGGGGCATGCCCCTGGACGAGAGCGTGACGATGGACCACATCGCGAAGATCACTCACGGGTTCGTCGGAGCCGACCTGGCATCGCTGGCCCGGGAGGCCGCGATGAAGTGCCTGAGAAGACATCTTCCGGAGATAGACCTCGGAAAGCCGATCCCCGCCGAGATACTCGAGAAGATGAGGGTCACGGGCCAGGACTTTGCGGACGCGCTCAAGGAGATCGAGCCGAGCGCCATGAGGGAGGTGTTCGTCGAGATCCCGAAGGCCACCTGGAACGACGTTGGCGGCCTGGAGGACATCAAGCGGGACCTTCGTGAGGCTGTAGAGATGCCCTTGGAGGACCCCGACTCGTTCGTAAGGATGGGGATAAGGCCTCCCAAGGGCGTGCTTCTGTTCGGAGCACCGGGTACCGGGAAGACCCTCATAGCGCGCGCGCTCGCGACTGAGTGCAAGGCGAACTTCATATCGATAAAGGGCCCGGAGATCATGTCCAAGTGGGTTGGCGAGAGCGAGAAGGCCGTGCGCATGATATTCAAGAAGGCGAAGCAGGTCTCCCCTTCCATAGTGTTCCTGGACGAGATAGACGCGATAGCCCCGAGGAGAGGAGCACACCACGATTCGGGGGTGACCGAACGCATAGTGAACCAGCTCCTGACCTCCATGGACGGCCTCGAGGACATGGAGAGCGTATACGTGATTGCGGCGACCAACCGTCCGGACATCGTGGACCCCGCGCTTCTCAGACCGGGCAGGTTCGACAAGCTCGTGCTCATTCCCATCCCCGACGAGGCGACGAGGCTCAAGATACTGAGCGTGCACGCCAAGAACATGCCCTTGGAGAAGGTGGACCTGCCTGCGCTGGCCAAGATCCTCGAGGGGTACGTGGGCGCGGACATAGAGAACCTCTGCAGGGAGGCCGGGCTGGCAGCTCTCCGCAAGAACAAGACCGCGACCAAGGTCACCATGGAGCACTTCGAAACCGCCTTGGCCGCGGTCAAGCCGTCGACGACCCCGGACACCGCGAAGTACTATGAGAACATGTTCAGACAGATGAAGACCGCAATCTCTAAGAAGACCGAGGAGGATTTGGGCCTGGGCTACTACAGGTAGTTGGAGATGGGATGTACATGCGGAAATTCATCACCGAGCTGAAGGGCAAAACAGTGATGACCAACGATGGCCAGATACTCGGAATGATCGAGAACTTCCTTCTTGACACGAAGACGGGAGCGCTTCAGAACGTCCTCGTGATACCGGCCGAGGACGTCGAGCCGAGACTGTTCAAGACGGATGCGCAGGGGAGATTGGTCCTCCCGTTCAGCGAGATGAAGGCGGTCAGAGACGTCGTCGTTATGAGCATCGCCTGAGCATCTCCTTTGAGAGTGATTCGGGACCAGCGGAGGCGCTCCTCAGGCCTTTCCGTCTTTGGCCCTTAGTATGCGCACCACAAGATCGGCCCTGGTACCCCTGGGGTTCAGGCCGAGCGATTCGCATATCGCTTCGATCTCCGACTTCTTCTTCTCCCTGAGGAACTGTTCGTCTATCTTCTCCAGCAGGGCGTCTGCTGACTCCTTGTCGCCGAGGACCTCCTCTGATGGGGGGGCTGGCTGGCGCTCCGCCTCTCTCTTGGGCTGCACCGGCTCAAGAGAGCTGATCCTGTTGAGGTTGTCCGCGGCATCCTTGAACTGAGGCGCGATCCTGAGCGCCTCCTTGAATGCCACGGAAGCCTCATCGTGCTTGCCCATGCGCTCGAGCGCGATGCCCTTGTTGTTGAACGCCTCCGGAGTTTCGGCCACCTTCAGCGAATTGTCGAAGGACGCGACCGCCTCGTCCAGCATGTCGATTGACAGTTGGCAGAAGCCTTTGTCCGTGAGAGCGACCGTCGTGCGTCGCATCATGCTCGACTCCTCGAAGCAAGCGACGGCCTCCCTGAGCCTGTCGACCTTGTAGAGCACGCATCCCCTGTTGCTCCAAGCGGCGCAGTTGTCTCTCTGCAGCCGAATCGCCCTGTCGAACTCGAAGCTCGCCTTCTCGATATCATTCTTCTTGAAGTGCACAACACCTCTGTTGCTGTGCGCCTCGGACTCGTCGAGGGACATGGTCATCGTCTTGTCGAAGACCTGGCCCGCGACGTCGAAGGCCCCTTGCTCCAGGCACAGGAGGCCCTTCAGGTTCTGGAGGGCTGCCAGGTCCTCGAGCCTGAGTGCGGCGTCGACGTCCTCCAGAGCCTGCTTCATGTCCCCTCTCTCGAAGGCCTCAACCGCAGCGGAGGCCAGTACCTGCCAGCCGTGTTTGGAGTTCCTCAAAGCGGCGCTCACCTCGCTGGCCTTCTCTCTCTCCCCCTGCTCCCGAAGGACCGCATGCAGGTTCAGCATCGCGGGGGCGTAGCTCGGGTCAGTCGTGAGCGCGTGCTCATATGTCCTCGTTGCCGCCTCTAGCTTCCCGAGCTGATAGAGCACGTTCCCAGCGGCCGTGAGAAGAGGGGCGTTGTCCCCTTCCAGCCTGAGAGATCTCCCAAGGAAGTCGAAGGCTTCTTCCAGCCTGCCAAGGAGCAGCAACATCTCGGCACGGTCGCCGTAGAGCTCCTCCGCGAGCTCCTCGACCTTCTCATCGTGGACTCGGGCGACGACCGACTCGGAGACCCTAGCCTCCGCCTCAGGAACGGCTGGGGCGCTGGCCTTTGCCGCCTCGGACGCGAATATGTCCTCGACTATCCTCGGGACCTCGGTGTACCTCTCGGCGATCTTCCTCGAAATCTCGTCAAGGGCTTTCTTAGCATCCGAGGACTCGGGGTCGAGCCTTAAGGCGGCCTCGAAACTGGCCTTGGCCTTGGTGACATCACCGGTCTTCCGGGCCGCGAGTCCGCGAAGGTACCAACCTTTCGGCAGTTCGGGCCTGAACTGGGTCATCTGCGTGAACGCGTCGAGGGCCTCCTGGTACCTTCCCATCTCGAACAGGAGCCCTCCCTTGTTCATCCATGCTTCAACGTAGTCGTGTTTCAGCTCGATGGCCCTGTTGTACGATGCGAGCGCCTCGTCCAGCTGCCCCAACGCGTGCAGAGTTGCGCCCCTGTTGTTGTGGACCTTCTCGAGCCTGTAGTTGATCTTCAGGACCTTGTCATAGGCCTCGATGGCCTCCTGGAACCTCCCCAGCCTGTGGAGGGTCGAGCCCTTGTTGATCAGCGCCTTCTGCATGACCGGGTTGTACCTCAACGCGCGGTCGTAGCATATGATCTCCTCGTTGTACCTCCCCAGGGAGAACAGGCAAGCGCCGAGGGAGAACCAGGTCTCATCGCTTTCGGGGTAGAGCTCGAGCGCGTGCTTGTAACACTCGAGCGCCTGCTCGTGATATCCCATCTCGTCGAGGGTGTTTCCCTTGAACCTCCATGGGACATCGTAGTCCTCTTTCAGCATGATCGCCTGGTCGAAGTGGTCCAGCGCCTTCATGTGCTCCTTGCTGGCCAAGGTCTCGTAACCCGCCTTCATGGCCTCTTCTAGCTGTCGGTCGGCTCCTGGTATCGACGTGACCTTCGCGCGTTCCTTCCAGGCATCACCGGACCTGATCACGTCCTTGTCCAAGTCGAACCTGCGGAGCAGCGACGCGACCTTGGTGCCGTCCGCGAGACCTATGTTGTTCGCCTCGGCGACGGCCGCGGCCTGCTTGCTCACCGCTGATGTGGTGAGGACGAGAGCGTTCGGCGCGTCTGCTTTCTGCATATACGCGACGAGGCTGTCGATGTCCTCCCTGGACACAGAGCCCTCCTGTCTTGAGAACAGGAGCACGTACTTCTTGCCATCCGGCCTGTGCACGCACTCGAGTATCGTGAAAACCGGCTTGGGCTTGGTCCGGCTGATCTTCAGCTCCAGATAACCTGCCACGGCCTCGACCAGCTTGTTGAACTCTGTGTCGGAGATCTCCCTGACGGCATTCAGGATCCTCTCATCCGAGCGCTCGCTGAGGATCCTCTCGAGCTCGACCATCAGGCCTCACCCCCTGACACTGCCCTGAGCCAATGGGCGGCCTCCTTGTTGTTGGGGTCGAGTCTGACGCTCTCCTCGAGGCATTTCTTGGCCTCATCGACCATCCCCAGCGCATTGAGGGCAATCCCCTTCCTGCCCAGAGTGTACGAATCGTCCCCTGCTTTCGCCATGAACTCGTCGTAGGCCTCTATCGCGCGCTTGAACTTCTCCTTCTCCAGGAGTATGTCCCCCTTGATCTTCCATGCCTCGTGATCCCCTGGCACGAGAGCCGTGTACTTGTCTAGGGACTGGATCGCGGCGCCCCATCTGTTCAGCTGCTTCATGGTCAGTGCCTTGCCGAACCACGCTCTCGGGTTCTCCGGCTCCAGCTCGATGGCCTTCGAGAACCCTTCGTCCGCACCGTCGACCTTCTTGTTCTCGAGGAGGACCTCCGCCATCAGGGTCCACGCACCGACATGCTCCTTGCTGAGAGAGACCGTCTTGCTCAGATACTGTATGGCAGCACCCCACTTCCCGAGCTTGTGAGCGATGACTCCACGCCAGTACCACGCGTCCGCATCCTCCCGATGCCTTTCGTAGAACGCGTGCGTCTTCGCCTCGGCGGCCTTGAAGTCCATCTTGCCCACGAGAGCCTCTATCTCGGCAAGGGCGGCCTCTCGGTCTCCGGGATCGGCCTCGAGCCTGTGCTCGGCAACCTGGATTGCGCCGTCGTAGTCCCCCGCATCCAAGGCGGCTCTGAGCTTGTCCGCCTTCGGCTCGGGGGCAAGGCTCTCAGGCTTCCGCTTCGGAACCTCCATCATGTGCGCGATGGGCGGTATCGGGGCGTCTGGGCTCTCCTCCTCTGCGACTTTCCTGAACTCGGACATCAGCTCCGAGAGCTTTCTCTCCAGGTCTGGTCTCCTTGCGAGGGACCGTTGGCTCTCGGCGAGAGCGGCCTCCTCGATCTTCCCGAGGTTTCTCAGCGTGTTTATGAGTATGTCGTGCCCGGGGATGTAGTGAGAATCGAGCGATATAGCCCGGCTGAAGCATTCGAGGGCCTCCCTGGGTCTGTCAAGGTCTCTCAGTATCCTGCCCTTCAGGACCCAGAGTCCCGGGCGCTCACCCTGGCTTATGATGTCGTCAACCCTCGACAGCGCCTCCATCCGGTTGCCCAGCATCAGATGGGCCTTCGCGAGAGACTCGCCGACCTTGATGTCGTCAGGGAAGCTCCTCAGTGCCTCTGACAGGTGCTCCTCCGCTTCCGTCCACTCCTCGACGTCGAGGCACAATAGGCCAAGGTTGCGGGCAGCTATCGAATACAGATCGTCTCCCGGCTGGACCTTGTAGAAGAACTCCTTCGCTTTCGAGACGAGGTATGCGCGCTTCGTGTCGCCCCATCTCTTCGAGGCGGTCCTTATGAGGACGCTGTGGGCTGCGCTCCAGTACACAACGCCAATTCGTATGTACAGGTCGCTCATGCCCTCGCTTGGATACACCTTCTCCGCGGCGTTGATCTTCTGGACGACTGAGGTTATCGCCTTGACGGAGTCCTCCGTGAGAAGCACGAGAGGACCGTCGACCCTCAACGGTACCCCGAGGTGCGCCAACATTGCATCGCACTTGACATGCGCATCCTTCAGCTCGTCATGCTGCAGGTTCTGGACGTTGAGGTCGGCTATGCGCTTCAGGATGTCGGCCGATGAGATCAGGACCATGTCCGACCGGGCAACGGGCCCTAGAAGGCATGCGGCCGAGCCTTCCGAGCGCAGTCTGGAGAACAGGCTGGGGCCCACGAGGACCGGATTCAGGAAAAATCTGGGCTCCTCGAAGCACTCGTCAGCGCACTTGTCGCAGACAAGTGCGTCATCATCGCATCGACCTTCGCACTTGAGGCAGGGCACCGACGGCCTCCCACTCACATCCGATGCTAGTGAACTGATATAATGGTAGCGATAGAGCGCTCAGCCAGAGTCTAGAGCCCTCGTCATGTAGCACCCCTTCTTCGCATATCCGAGGCGCTTGTAGTAGTTCCTAGCGCCGACGCCGCTCGTGACCCTGACTTCGGGGAAGCCCTCTTCGGCCGCTCTGCGCTCGCACTCGGCCAGCAGCCGCTCCCCATATCCCCTGTGTTGCCATGCATCTGCCCTCCTTTCGCTCAAGGGAGCCATCTGGCCATAGACATGCAACTCCCTGACAAGGGCAGCATCTGGCCCGTTCTCGCCCGGGAACCTGAGCCGCGCATATCCAATGACGGAATCGGACGAAGGCACATCGAAGGAGATGAAGTGCTCAACACCCCCAGATGCGCGGTATACTGTCTCGGAGAGCTGGACATCGGCCCCCTCCGGGAGCCCTTCGCCTGCTGGCAGATGGCCGATCTCACGGCACCTGATGCACCTGCAGCGAGCGCCCTCGTCCTTGAGCTCGCGCATAACCAGCTCTCTCAGATGGCTCTTCCTCACACCGTCCTCGATCAGCTGGACAGGGATGTCCCTCTGGATCCTCAGTATCCTGACCCACGGTGGCACCGACTTCTTCACATCGACGAGCAGATCGACCGTTTCCTCGAGCGTCATCGGCCTGTAGCGTCCGGCGGACCATTCGTCGTAAAGCACCGTTCCCTTGACGACCAATGTGGGATATATCTTCAGCATGTCCGGCTTGAACCGCTCGTCCTCGAACATCTGCTTGAATGATGCAAGGTCCTTGTCCCTGTCGCTGCCCGGGAGGCCAGGCATCATGTGATAGGCCACCTTGAGGCCCGCGTCCTTGGACCGGCTGGTGGCTTCGACCACCTCGTCAACGAGGTGCCCTCTCTTCACTCCGTTGAGGACTGCGTCGTCGAGGATCTGCACCCCCAACTCCACTTTGGTCGCACCGAGCGCCATCGAGTGCTCGACCTGAGGCTCAGCGAACCAATCCGGACGCGTCTCCACGGTGAGGCCCACGCAGCGAGCCTCCGCGCTCTCGTTCTGGGCATGAGCGGACTCGATGTCTGCAGAGTCGGTTCCGTTCATGGCGTCGAAACACCTCCTGACGAACCAATCCTGGTACTCCTCCGGCCTGGATGTGAACGTCCCACCCATGATGATCAAATCCACCTTGTCGGTCCGGTGGCCGATGGCCCGGAGCTGGTCGAGCCTGCTCCTGGTCTGCTTGTAAGGATCGTACTCGTGCATGCTGGCCCTGAGGGCCGCGGGTTCCCGACCGGTGTACGACTGAGGCGTGTTGTTGGGGACACCTCCCGGACAGTAGGTGCACCTGCCATGGGGGCAATCCGCAGGGCTCGTCATCACAGCGACCGGGGCGACGCCGCTCAGCGTCCTGACCGGCTTGTTCCTGAGCAGCGGCTCCACGATGTCCCTGTACTCCTCAGGTACTCGCTTCAGGATCTCGTAGTTCGGGGGCACGCGGGACATGCCGTGCTTCTTACACAACCTGCTCTTGAGCCTGAGCACTTCGTCTCTGCTCTTGGCACCGCCAAGCACGAGCGTCTGCAAGAGCTCTTCGTAGTAGTCCATCTCAGCCCCCACTGAACACCTCTGGATATGTAAATATCGGATGCGTGCGCATGCGCGCGCATCTCATGCGTACATGATGGAGTCGCCGTCCTCCGGAGGCCGGCTCGGGCGCTTCCTCCTGTCGCTCCCGCCCTTCTTCCCTGACTCAACCACTATCTCAGGGACCAGGAGCCGTATGTAGGTCTTGTCCGAAAGAGGCTCGAAGGCTATTATGCCCTTGACCATCAACGACTTGAGCGCCCGATCCAGCTCAGACGGCCGCAAAGAGAGCTCGTCCCTGAGCTCCTCGACAGTGATGGGGTACCAGTCCTTCAGTATGGCGACTATCCTCGCCTCCAGTGCGCTTACCTTGATCGGCATTGGCCTCAGCCGAAGTAGACGGCGTTGCTCTCGGCCTCCTTCTCCTCCTTCTCCCTCTCGGCCTTGAGCACGTCGATCGAGATCACCATATGCGAAGGTATCAGCCTGAGCCTCCCCTTCTCCTCGCCGTGGGAGGCGTTCAGCTCCATGACGATGACGGTATCGTTGGCCAGGGCAGCGTAACCCTTGAAGATCCCTACGGTCTCCATCGGCTTGTCCCTCGATTCGAGGCTCTTGATCTTGTACAAAGAGCCAGGCGTCAACACTATCGCGTCATCTCTTTTTGGCATGCTTCTCTCCCTTCTTCGTCGCGAGATCGTTCAGGTGGTCCACGGTCTTCCTGTAGTTCTCCATCGCCACCTGGACATGGGCCTCGGTGAAGTTCCAGGCCTTGCCGAGGTTGCCGTACCTTATCCTATATCCCTTCCTCGGGCTGCCCTTCGCGTCCTCGACGCTGGTCTCCTCCAGCAGGTCGAACCCCTTAAGCTTGTTTATGTGCCTGTATATCGTCGCCTTGGTCACGCCGAGCGATGTCGCGAGGTCCTCCACGACCCATGCCTTCTCCATACGCTCGAGGAAGCAGTTCACGAACAGCCTGTACGGGACGCTGTCCCTGATGTCCGTCACGTCGGTCTTCGGATCATACCCCTTCGGGAAGTAGCCGATCTGGTTCAGGAAGATGATCGCGACCTCGTCTATGTCACTCAGGGGCGTCAGGGGCGTGTTGGTGACGACATTTAGCTCGAAGCTCATGCGGGTAAGAATCGAGGCTAGAATAGTTAAGCGTTGTTCTTTACTTCTGGGCTATGCGATAGCTCCCTCGCCCTTGCCTTCTCGAACTCCTCATCGAGCTCGGACAACACTCTGCTCCTCACCGCGATGAACTCGGGACTGGTCCTGTCCCTCGGCCTTGGCAGCAGGACCTCGATGGACTCCCTTTCCTTCCCTGGCCGGGCGGTCATGACCACGATCCTGTCCGCTAGGAAAACGGCCTCGTCGACCGAGTGCGTCACGAACAGGACCGTCTTCCTGGTCGCGGCCCAGATGCGGAGCAACTCCCTCTGCATGAGGTTCCTCGTCTGCGCGTCAAGGGATCCGAAGGGCTCGTCCATGAGCAGCACCTCGGGCTCATTCGCAAGCGCCCTCGCGATGGCCACACGCTGCTTCATGCCGCCCGACAGCTCGTGAGGGTGTGCTTCCGCGAACCCGGACAGCCCGACGAGATCGAGGTACTTGTCAGCCACCTTGGAGCGGCCGTCCCGGGGCACGTGCCTCACCTCCAGCCCGAACTCGACGTTCTTCTTGGAGCTGCGCCACGGGAAGAGGGCGAACTCCTGGAACACCATTCCAACGCGCGGCCTGCTGGATGCGACCTCTTTGCCGTGCACGAGGACCTGTCCCGAGGTCTTGCTCTCGAGCCCTGCTATGATCCTCAGCACGGTGGTCTTGCCGCATCCGGAGGGCCCGAGAAGGCACACGAACTCGCTCTCGAGGACTTCGAGGTCGAAGCCGTCGAGAGCGACCACCTCCCGCCTTTCCTTGGTGAAGACCTTTCTGAGGTCCTTGACGCTGATGATCAATCCATCCCCATCCTCTTGTAGACTTCTCTCTCGAACAGACCCGCGAGCCCGGTCGTCAGAACGCTCAGTATGCCTATGAGCACCATGCCCGCGTACATCTCTGGATAGTAGCCGAAATCCGAGTTGGCCAGTATGAAGTACCCGAGCCCCCCGCCCTCCGCGGAGACGAACTCCGCGGCGACGATGCACATCCAACCTATCCCGAGGCCGACGGTGACGCCGGTCATCAGGTAGGGGACAGTATACGGGAGCACGACTTTCGTGAAGACATCCGACCTGCGCGCCCCGAGTGTCCTGGCAGCATCTATCAGAGTGCGGTCAACGCTCCTCGCCCCCAGCATCACGTTGAAGAGTATCGGGAAGAAGACCCCGAGGAACACGACCGCGACCGGACCCCAGAATATCTTGAATATTATGAGGAATGCTGGCGCCCAGGCGAGCGGGGGTATGGGCCTGAAGATCTCCACAATCGGCCTTGCCAACCCCTCGGCCACCCACGAGCGGCCCATTAGCAGGCCGGAAGGGAGCGCCAGCGCGAACGCGAGGGCGAACCCGAGGAACACGCGCTCGAGGCTGGTGAACATGTGCTGGAACAGGTAGATGCCCGTGGCCCGGTCCTTGTTCGAAAGCAACCAGTAGAACGATGAGGCCACCTCGTCCGGGGGCGGGACTAGCGATCCCTGGACCGGGTCCCGAAGCTCAGTCCACCAGGAGACCGCGTACCACACCCCGATGAACAGCAAGATGGAGGCCACGAGCAGGATGAGCTTCCACTGGGAGCGCGGCATCTTCTTGAACCACTTCAGGATCGCGTTCATCGGGTATCAGGCCTCGAATGTCCCCTGCGAAGATAGACGTTTGGGGCGTTCCTCATGTCTTGAGCACTAAGTCGAGGCCCTCCCTGTCGAGGGCGATCTTCAGGAGCAAGTGCTGGATGGAGGTCTCCCCTGGCGTGGCAATGGTCCTGTTGACCAAGTCCTCGATGTCCTGAATGCCGCTGCCCGACCTGACCACGAGTCCGCTGCCCTCGATGTTCACCTGCGCGACTATGACAATCTTGGTCCCGATGGTGATGTGCTTGATAAGCGCTGGAGGAGCACCTAGGTAGCCTATGTCCACGTTGCCGCCTGCGAAGTTGTCCATCACCACGCCGCCGTTCGCATAGGGAGCTCCCGAGGCGTTCTCAACGACAACGCCATACTTCTGGAACAGGCTCTGCTCTCCGCCGAGCACGCGGCCGTTCCAGGCAACATAGTAGGCTAGCTGGTGCAGGTCGCCCAGGAGATAGCCTGCCCTGACCACGGGGGTCAGCGGGGACGAAGCCGGAGCCACAGAGACGGCCCCCTCGAGATAGGTCTCATTGACATATGTGACGACTAAGTCCTCAACCGAGCCGTAGCCTCTTCCCTGGACCGCGGCGAGCGTGGTCTGGTTCGTCTCGATGTACATATCCACAAATGTCTCGAGGCCTGAGAGCATCGCTGCGTCCACGGCGTACCTGAACTCGAGGTGTTTCAGAGCCTCCTCCACGACCGACTCGTTCCTTGTCGTGAACTCCATTGCGAGCGTCTTCAGCAGGGCGTACTCGTCGCTTGTCGTATCGGCCATGGCATCGACCATCCACTGGGTAGCCTCGAGGTGCGCCTTGAGGAACCTCTTGGTCACCTCCGGCCCGTTGGGCTGGTCGAGGAAGTCCTGAGAGACGGCGACCACGCAGCACGGGTGCTCGGGCATGATGTCCTCGGACCAGAACAGGACCTCGCCTGTGTGGCCGACTATGGCTTCTGACACGAATGGCTCCCAGGCGATGTAGCCGTCGATGCCGCCCCCCGAAAGCGAAGCTGCCATCGTGGCCGGCGGCATCCTCAGATAGTTGACGGAGCCGCCATTGTCCTCCCTCATCAGAACTGTGGCAGCATACGCCCCCACTATGACTACGGCCGCCACCGCGACCACTGCAGCCAACAGTAGATTCCTAGCCATCGTATGATCCTCCGCTCATCTCGATGCCCGGGGCGGTATAAATCATTTTCTACATGTGTATCTGTACAATAGTACAATTGTATAAATATATGATGTTGTATTGGTACACTTAGGCAATTCGATGGACAATACTAGGAGATTGATGAGAGCAGCGCTCGAGTCAGACGAACGGTTCAGGGAGACGCTCGTTGAGGTCATCGATGAACTGGGCATGACCATGAAAGACCTCGCGAGGCGGGCGGGGGTGTCACCGAGCACTCTGTACAAGATCGTCAACGAGGATCGCGCTCCGAGCTTGGAAGTGCTCAGGAAGATCGTCAGGGCAACAGGGGATGACGGGGGTGAGGGAAAGGGCAACTTCATAGCCATAATAGCGGCAAGGCACGTCCTCGACGAAGTCTCAGACAGGTCCGTGAGAATAGGAGACGAGAGCGTCAGAGTGAGGGATTATCCTGCGTCCACGGTCGAGGATGCCATCGTGGCGGCAATACGCGCGGAGCGCGAAGGGGCCGTCGCGGTTGTATGCGCTCCGATAGTCAGCCCGACGATAGAGAAGGTGCTCGAGATCCCAATCGCCCTTATCGACCCAAGGGACAGCATGCTTGACGCGGTGAAGTTGGCGGCGAGGAAATCCAAGACCTAGTGGGGGATCCGCCTCCTCACCGAGAGATCGAGCGAGACCGAGACGAGTTCGCCCTTCGACACCTGTGTGACCTCCCCCGGGTACCCCATGAGTGATTCCTGATGGAATGCCACGTAGTCCTTGCATCTGGCCATCCTCAGGTCGTAGTACGACGCCCTGTCCTCTCTCGCGAAGTCCCTGTAGCCGAACAGTGTTCTGCCGTCCGATGCCAGGAGGACTGCCGCGGTGAATCTCCTGTTCGCGATGTCCTCAGAGATGACGGTCCTGATGGCCTTATCGAGGTCGCCCTCCTCGGAATACCTCTGAGATAGTATCATCGCGAGCAGTTCGCTGTCCGACTCGCCCTTTGGCACCATGCCTTCAGGCGCCTCCAGGTCGTAGATGGTGCCGTTGTGCGCCAAGACTACCCCGTCGATGACGAATGGGTGCGCGTTCTCGATCCTTGAATCTCCCTTCGATGCTGCCCGCGCATGGCCGATGAGAATGTTGGGTGCGGTGAGCTTCTGAACATCCTGCAGAGCGGAATCGAAGGATGGATCGGTGTGCATCGGTCTGAAGCTGCGGCCAACATACCTTGGGGAGCCGTTCGCGAATGAGACCACCCCCCAGCCGTCTCTGTGACCTCGCCTGACCTCATCGGGAACGACCCCTTCCTGGGCAACGCGCCTCAGGTCGCTCAATGTGTCAATTGGGAACTCCCCACTGAAGACCACTCCGACCATCCTGCACATCAAAGCACCTTCGGGACAATCTCCAGCTCGAGGTCCATGGAGTTCGTCACGAGGCACTTCCTCTTGGCGAAGGACAAGGCCTTGTCAAGGTTCGACATCTTCGACCCGGGCGCGAACTTCATCTCCGGGTAGAGCGTGATCTTGACGAACTTCCTGACACCATCCACCACCTCCAGATCGCCGACGGCCCTGCACCTGTACTCTAGCAAGGGCATGCCCAAGTCCCTTGCCACCCGCTCGAAGACTATCTGAATGCACATGTTCGCAGAGCCGACGAAGGCGTCCTCAGGGCACAACGGACCGAACATCCCGTTGAACTCAGTGGGTGCCGAGAAGTCTATGACCTGACCGTTGTGGCACTGCATCTTCCCTGGAAATTCCCCTGTCCAGACGATAGTGTTGTCGAAGTTCATCTCAACAGCTTGTGGATGACAGAGGAACGGCCATTTAAGCTTTCCATCCCACTACGCTGGGGCTGCCGCTAGCCGAATAGAAAAAGGAAAAGATGGGTGGGTGGGATGGGGGTTATCTTGATCCTCAGCTCAGGGCCTTCCGAATCTGGTCCTCGACCATCGCCTTCGGGACCGCACCTATTGACCTGTCCACGAGCGCGCCGTTCTTGAAGAACAGGAGCGTCGGGATGCTCATGATCCTGAACTTGCCGGCGATGCCGAAGTTCTCGTCAGTGTTGACCTTGGCGAACACGACCTTTCCCTTCATCTCCTTGGCCAGGGCTTCTAGGGACGGGGTCAACATCCTGCAGGGGGCACACCAGGGGGCCCAGCAGTCAACTACCACCTTCGGGTATCTCTTCACGAACTCCTCGAAGCTGGAATCCGTTACGACCACCGGCTTCTCGGGCCATCCGTTCTCCCCCTTCTTCGAGGCCTCGGCCATCTTCATCATCTCGGCGATCTTCCGCTGCCTTATCTCTTCGATCTCACTAGACATCGTCCTCACCGGGCTGCGTACGATTGTGCGCGATTGCTGAGATAGCGTACACGGACGTACTAATTAAAAGTTGCTCCTGAAAGGTCCACCCGAGCCCCCAAGACGGAGTCTTGGGAGCGCACGTGCCAGACTGCAGTAACTTTTTAAGGAGCGGATGACGATACGGTCGCTGGGATGTCGGATGCCGCTCGAAGAAGCTTCTGATATGATAGGATTGCAGGTCTACACCAGCCAGGGCATATACCTCGGCAACGTCGGCAACTTGGTGGTCGACGTCGACGAGAACAAGGTCCAAGGGCTCTTCGTCACTGACACGAACCCCCTCCTAGTCGAGGGCTCGAAATCGGTCAACGTGCCCTACCGATGGATATCCGCCATCGGCGACGTCGTGATTCTGAAATACTTCCCTAAGAGAGTCGCGCTGAAGAAGAGCTCGAAGCCCAAGGCGGAGAAGATCCCTGCCGGAGAATGAAGTATTTATCGTGGACGCACGTTCTCGCGCACGGTGACAGCGCCCAGGATAGGCCCATCATGCTACGTGGCCCCAGAGGCCATAATCACAGGCGATGTGGTGGTGGAGAGAGGGTGCAGCATCTGGCCGTTTGCCGTCATACGCGCCGACCTCTCTGAGATCCGCATAGGCGAGGGGTCTAGCATACAGGAGCACTGCCAGGTCCACGGCAACCCTGGCAGGCCGACGGTGATCGGGAGGAACGTGTCGGTGGGGCACGGAGCGATAGTGCATGCAGCGAGGATAGGCGACTACGTCATCGTCGGAATGAACTCATGCGTCCTGGACGGCTCGGACATCGGGAGCGGCTCTGTGATCGGTGCCGGAGCGGTGGTCAAGGAGGGAATGAAGGTGCCTGAAGGGAGTCTGGTCGTAGGCGTCCCCGCGAAGATAGTCAGGCAGGGGGACCCCGCGCTCCGAGAGGCCGCAAAGAGGAACGCCGAGGAATACCACAAGTTGAGGGACGCTCACATTCGGGGCGAGTTCGAAAGGTATTCTCCCTGACCTGCTCGACTGGAGGCCGATCGAACGACTGGCGTGGCGGACGAACGGATAGGGACCCAAGTGGACGGCCCGATGGGCGAAGCGGTGGGTTCAGAGCCAATCGACATTGGTGCCGCACTTCTCTGACAGCTCCTCGTGCAGGCGGAGCACCTTCAGCGCCGCCTCGTGATGGCCCTTCCTGGCCAAGTGCGAGACGGCCTCCTCTATCGAAGTGCGCCTTGAGCCGGAGAATAGGTTGTCCGAGTGTGCCACTATCTTCTCCTCGAGAGTCCTGGGAGTGTAGTCCTTCTTGGGCAGGCCGATCTCGTTGGCTTCCTTGGCGGTAATGCCCGCGCCAACATGCCTCTCGATTATCTTGCAGATAGCGTCTGGTAGCTTCAGCTCCCTGGCGAGCTTCGCCCCTTCAACTGCATGGGAAATCGAGTGCGTCTTGCTCCTCCCTATGTCATGCAGCAGCGCCCCCGCCTGCACCAGGGCCATGTCCGCCCTGCACTTCTTGGCGATCCTGAGGGCGAGATCCGTCACGGCCTCTGAGTGCGCTATGACCTCCTTGTCGCAGCCGTGCTCTCTCAGCAGGCGGAGGCACTCATCCCTGTCAGGGATCCTTGCCGCGCCCGCCCTCTCCCCTGTCAACTACCGTCTTCCCCCTGGGGTTCGGGACTATCCTGAGCCGTCCCCGGAAGTCCCGGTCCAGGGACTTCCTTCCCGTATACCTGTCGAGAAATATAGCAAGCGCGGCTACCTCGGAATGCGGCTGGTTGCCGACGGACACATTGAATGTGGCCATGTCGTAGAGCTCTCGCGGAACCTTCTCCGCCCCGACGACTACCAGCAGCTTCCTGGATTTGATCCTGGGGAGCGCCTTTGAGAGCTTCTCACCGTACATCGTCAGATGTACGATATCCCCTTTCCATGTCCTGATGGCTTTCCGCCAGTCGACACCGGTCTTTATCCTGAACCGCCCCCCGAACCTCTCGACGACGCCTCTGACGGTCCTCTCCAGCCCCTCGTCCTCGGTGGAGACCCATATCTCGTCAGCTCCGAGCGCCCTCGCCGTCAGGGCAACATGCGTCGTGACCCTCTGGTCCCTCCTGGGCCGATGGCCCAGCCTTAGAACGACTATCATCTGACCGCCCCAAGCGGCTATTCCTTCAGCCGCTCTATTCTGTGGCCCCTGTAGTCGAGCTTCGTGCTTCTCTTGACGAGGCTCTTGAGCATTGTGAACGTGACCCCCAGGACCTCGGCCACATCCCCGGCGAACTTGCCCTGGGTGCCGACCATTTCGTATATCTGCTTCTCGAGCTTCTGGAACTCCTTCTCCTCCATGACCGCTGCCGACAGCACGTCGCTTATCTCGTAGACGGGCCACGAGGCGTTTATGTGGAAGGAGGTGTAGTAGGTGTGGTAAGCCTTCTCCGGCTGCTGGTCAGGGGAGGTCTGCCACCTCGTCTCGACCAGCTTCATCTTCTCGAAGAACTGCAGGGCGTCCTTTCCAGCGGGCCCGAACTGCTTCTCTATGTCCCGCATACTGTGCCATTCAAGGGTGACGAGCTTCAGGACCTCGCGCTTGACCTTGGTATCGACCGCCCGGAACATCGGAAC
>JAFGHM010000032.1 GCA_016930135.1 Thermoplasmatota archaeon
AGGGAGGAGATCGAGCACGAGATCGGCAACCTGCAGCTCGAGACCGTCGGTGGAATGCGCGGAAAGAGCCTCATCGACGACATCATCTCGGACGAGGTCCCTCAGAGGCCCGTGGAACCTCATGACCTTTCGGTCCCGGTCATACTCGAGAGCTCGGAGGAGAGATCGGAGCGCATAGTGAAGCCGAACTTCACCCTCGAGGACATGAAGCACCTCGCCAGGCACGAGGTGAAGGGGTACAAGTTCGACCTCGAGCTTGTGCCACACTACCTGTTCCACTACGTGCTCAACCTTCATGACGGCAAGCAGAGGGCAGGGATAGCTGCGGTCAACGCCCTCACGAGCCATGTCGAGACATGGAGGTGGGGCTTCGAGCTTGTCGATACGATAGACATCCCGAGCTCGAAGCGGGAGCCGCAGTTGGATTACGAGAACGCCCTCAAGATGGCGAAGGACATGATCGAGAAGGAGTTCAGATCGCTCACCGAGACCGTCAGGGACTACGGCCACACGGAAGTAATCGAGCGCAAGAAGGTCGCCGTGGATGCCGTTGTGATCGAGCCCAAAGGACTCGTATACCTGCCGGTCTGGTGCGTGGAGGGCACGCGCGGGGCGATGATAGTCAACTCCTCCAGCGGAAAGATAATCAGCGAGCACATCCACGGCGGGAACAAGACGGCCTGAACTAGGCCAGGCCGAGCCTGTTCAGCCGGTCCATGATGCCGTTCCAGTGAGTCCCTTTCCAGAAGACCTTGCCGCACTTCCCGCACTTCCAGAACCTGTCGTTGCTTATGAACGCTCCCTCAGGGACCATCTCCTTGGCCTGGTCCTTTGTCAGCTCGGCGAGGTCACCATTGCAGGCCGAGCACCGGATAAGCTCGGGCCTGAACTTCAGACCGTATCTCGTGGCGACCTCCTTCAGCTGCGAGTCGAGATCATCGCTCTCGACGAGAAGAGCTCCCGGCTCCCTCGCAAGTTCCTTGTCCCTGGTCAGGACGAATCTGCCCTCGGCTCTGGCCAATCCGGATATTGAGGCGTCATCGAGCTTCTTGTCGTATACGGTGTCGTAACCCATCATCCGCAGCCATCTCGCGAGAGAGCCGAGCATTTGGTCTGCAACGAACTTGGAGTTCGGAAGCTCCTCTGTCACTTCACCACCTCGTAGCGGATGAGTATGCCGTTCCCTAGCGCGCGAAGGCTCTTGAGCCTGAGGGCAACAACAGAGCGTTCATTCGCAGCTCCTTCTCCTCCGGCCGGTGTGGGAGCTCTCTCACCGCCTATGACGATGCTCCCGACGAAGATGCGGACCTCATCAGCGATCCTGGATTCCAGGAACGACCATATCACCTCGGAGCCGCCCTCGATCAGAACGGACCTTATGCCCCGTCCCTCGAGCAGCTCCATGAGCTTGCGCAGGTCCGTCTTCCGCTTCCCGCAACGAATCGTCTCGGCGTTTGCGAAGACTCTCTTGCAGCTCTCGTTCGTCACGATGATGGTCCTGGCGGCTCCATCCAGCACGAAGGCATCCTTGGGGGTTCTTCCCTTGGAGTCGAGCACTATTCTGACCGGTTGGCGTGGCTTCTTGACGTATTTCGAATTTACCGTCAGCTTCGGGTCATCTGTGAGCACTGTCTCGATGCCCACGAGGATCGCATCACACTTGTTCCTCAGCTGGTGCACCCTCTTCCTGTCGGCCTCGTTCGATATCTTGGTCTGCTTTCTCGTCCTCAGCGCGATTTTGCCGTCTGCAGACATAGCGCAATTGATGATGACCCTGGTTGTCATCGGGGATTAGCATAGATGTATCGCGTAAGAACCTTTCGCAACCGTTGTCCAACGACTAGAAAAAGGGGCGCGCCCAGGGGTTGCGCCCGGGGCGTATCTGAGTTGGGGAGCAATTGCGGGGAACGGCCAGACACGTATGCTCATTCGCCATTCCATGTCTTGCCGCTGTCTATCCTCCTACTGGCCTTGCCGGGACTTGATTCTTGTCGACATAGTTTAGGGAGCCTATGGGCTCACGTGTCAGTCTACGTAGATTCCGATGGAGCGCGTCCGGCCAGACCTCTGCAGCCGTGTCTGACTACATCTGGCCGCTCCGCGAAGGCTTATTAACGGACTATATCATTTGGGCAGATGATGGACAGAAACGACATCAGAATCCACGAGTTCAAACGCATCGATCTCAAAGGGGCCACCGTGATAGACGGTTTCCCCAGCGTAGGTCTCGTGAGTTCCATCGCAGCCAACTACCTGATCAAGGTTCTGGACATGGAGCACATAGGGATCATGGACTCCATTCACTTCCCGACGGTCTCTCTGATCAGGGAGGCGAAGCCGCTCAGCCCGGTTCGCCTATATGCGGGCAAGAAGGAGAAGAGCGGAGACCAGATAGTCGCCTTCATATCGGAGTTCCAGGCGCCTCCGAACCTGATCAGGCCGATCTCCTACACCCTGGTCGACTGGGCCCAGGAGCAGAGATGCAAGATGATAGTCTCTCCCGAAGGTCTGGTTGTCGATCCGGAGTTGAGGGACAGCGCGGAGATATCGGATGTCGTCTTCGGCATTTCGAGCACGCAGCGGGCCCGGGAGATGCTGAAGCAGCACGGAATCCAGTCATTCGAGGAGGGTGTCATCTCCGGGGTTGCGGGCGTCCTCCTCAACGAAGGCAGGAAGCGGGACTTCGACGTCATCACCCTCCTGGCCGAAGCGCATCCCGATTTCCCTGACGCTAGGGCCGCGGCACTTGTGCTCGAGGCGATCGACGACCTGATACTCGGAATAGACTTCGATGCGAAACCGCTCTTCGAGGAGGCCAGTAGGATAGAGGAGCACATCAAGGAGATCCAGAAGCAGGCAGTGACCAAGAAGGAGGACAAGGCTGCGCCCAGGCCGAGCATGTACGGCTAGATCGTCCGCACTTCGACAAGGCCATCCATTTTCCGCGTCTCGAACTTCTTCCCCAGGAAGGACTCCACAACGGACATGTTGGTCTCCGCGTGGCCTGTGATCTCATCGGTAACTACCTTTGAGCGGCCCTTGGAGAGGGCCATATAGGGGAGTATCTGGTCGAGCATGTTCTCGTCCACAGTCGCTCCTGACTTCAGTGTCTCCAGCAGGTCCTGGGCGCATCCATCGCCGATGTCCTCCGCTCTGACGCCCCTGGCGCCGAGAACAGACGCTCCCAGGAATGTGTTCTCGCAGACCGCGCAGAGGACGATTCCTGCGCCCGTGCTCCGTCCCTTGCGAAGGTCCGATTCCACCTTGACACGGCTGAAGCCGATGAGCTTCTTCAGGGCCGAGTGCTTCGTTCTCGCAACGACGTGCTCTGGAAGGTTCTGGGCGAAAGCGATCCCTTCGATCCTGAGCACCTCCCCTTGGGACGACAAGTCGACCGGGGCGAACTCTCCCACGGGGGACACCTCCATCATGACTTCGCCGCCGCCTTCCGGATAGAATCCTCTGGCCGATATCTCGAGGTGGCACGAAGGGCCGAACTTGTTGAGCATCGGAACGTGTACCAGGCGCATGTAGTCGATAGGAGGCGACCATTTCACATCGGTCCCACCGTTGACCCGTATGACCACGCGTGACTTCGAGAGTGCAGATGGTATCAGGCAGCTCTGGAGGACGAGCGAGATGCTCCCTGCGGTCCCAACATCGAACTCGAAGTGCCCACCGGTCAGCTGGCCAGGTCGGAATGTGATGCCCTTCGAACCTGGATACAGGTCATCGACCTCGCCGTCGCACACCCTCGCCACAGCCTCGATGCTCGTGACGTGCGAGGGTGCGAGGCCGGGGTTGGGCCGGTTCGCCCTGATGTTGCGTATGCGTACGGCCTCCCCAGTGACCGCGGACAGGGCGATTGCTGTCCTGAGTATCTGACCTCCACCTTCGCCCCGAGACCCGTCTACCTCTATCATGTGGACCCGGCCCCTCGACCGGCCAAGCGCTTCCTGACAAGAGAAATCAGGAAGAAGAACACCATCATGATGACAGCGAGGCCGATGAGCGCGGCTGCCATGTACAAGAGCCAGGCAGGCGCCCTGTCCTCTCCGCTGATGGCGATGATCCCGAGCCCGATGCTCTCAGCTATGAACATCCCGAACCCCAGGGCGAAAGAGTACAAGCCCATCGTGGCCCCATAGCAGCCCTTTTCAGACGAGTCCGCCATCATGGCAAGCGCTGCCGGGACGAAGGCCCCCGCACCCAGGCCCATTATGGCAAGTGGGATCAGGCCTAGGAGCCTGAATTGGAACTCTCCGGCCTCGTCTTTATAGAACGCGGCATCTGGGAACAGGAGCAACATCATCGCGATGCCGAATATGCTGAACACACCGTAGGCCATGACGGGGATCCTGCCAACGATGTCCGAGACCTTGCCCCAGAAGGGCTGCAGGAGACCCAGCGCCACGCCCGCCACTCCGAATAGTATGCCTATCGCGCTCCCCGTGATGCCCTCGTTCAGCATGATCCTTGGCAGGTAGGTTATGGCCAGCCCGAGGAGGATGGCGATGGTGAGCCAGATAGGGAACATGAGCCGTATCTCCCTGATCCTGAAGACTCTCTTCAGGCTCTCGAAGCTGGCATAGTGCTCAGATTTCATCCTGGCCGGTTCTTTGTGGACCAGCTTCTGCAGCAGGATTGCGGACAGTACGAGCAGGCCGACGATCACGAGGAACCCCGTCCGAGACCCCGTCAGGTCTATCAGGAACCCGCCTGCGACCGCTCCGACTATGTATCCGATGAATGTGGAGTAGTCGAACCAACCCATCTGCCTGCCCCGGTCGCACGAATCGGCGTGGTCAGCGATCATAGCTATTGCCGGGGCGACGGTCGCGGCCGCCCCTATCCCGTGGATACCGTGCAGGGTGGCGAGGTACCATACGTTGTTGGACAGCGTGTAGAAGACCACAATCAACGCCGCCAGAGACGTCCCGAAGACTATCACGACCTTCCGGCCTATCCGGTCGCTTAGTATGCCGAAGTAATTGGCCGTGACCATCTCGGCCAGAGGATAGGGGACAGCGACTATCGCGACATTGAGAAGGCTGTTCTTCTCAGGGACATAGTGCGCAATAAGCAGCAGGAGTGCTCCGAAGGCGGTCCTGAGGATGAAGGTCGAGATGTACAACACTCTCAGGTGCCAGGGCGTCCTGAACCCTCGCCATCTGAAGACGCCAAACATCAGCGCGGATTCAGCTTTCGCGCGTACTTAATTCTTTTGGGATGGCTGGTGCCGCGAGAAAGCCCGGTCAGAATCCGGCTAGCCTGGGAATCCTTTAAGTAGGCAAGGGCGATAAACCGGACTGGTGCGCCGGCCTTGATACAACTTGCGGTCGTTGCCATACTCATAGCCGCGCTAGCCATCATTCTCGTCAGCTGCGAGATCTTCACGAATGGCGTCGAATGGCTCGGCTGCAGGCTCGGTCTCGCGGAGACGGCGACAGGGAGCATTCTGGCTGCGGTGGGCACGGCGATGCCGGAGACCATCATACCTCTTATTGCGATATTCTTCGGCACTGCCGAGCAGGGGGAGAAGATGGGCGAGGGCGCCATACTCGGAGCGCCCTTCATGCTCGGCACCCTTGCCATGTTCGTGGGCGGTGTGACGGTCTTGTACGCTTACCGCAAGGGCAGGCGCACGGACCACATCGTACTCCGCAGAGACCACGCGGAACGCGACATGAAGTACTTCATGATGATGTACACCGTAGCCCTCGTATCAGGGCTCATCGGTCTCAACGAGTCCATTGACAGGACCTACCTCAACTACGGGCTTGCTGGGTTGCTGATGGTCGCCTACGCCCACTATCTCCACCGAACGCTTAAGGACGAACCCCGCGAGGGAGAGAACTCCTGCCCTGCTCTCTACGCCTGCGTGGTCTGCAAGCTGAACCCAGCCAAGGGCAGGCTCGGGTTCTTGTTGATACTGCTCCAGGTCACGGCCGCCCTTCTGGGCATAATCATAGGAGCCAAGTTCTTCGTGACGGAGGTCGAAGAGGTCTCCACTGCGGTAGGGGTGCCACCAATGATTCTCATGTTCCTGATCGCTCCGATAGCAACCGAGCTCCCTGAGAAGTTCAACAGTGTCATCTGGTATCTGAGATCGAAGGACACGCTGGCTTTCGGCAACATCACGGGCGCGATGGTCTTCCAGAGCAGCTTCCCGGTCAGCATAGGCCTTGTGTTCACGCATTGGCAGCTCGAGCCGATAAATATCGCGAGCATACTGATCGCCCTTCTCGCTTCGGCATGGCTCTTCATGTCAATCAGGAAGAAGGGCGGCATCAGCTACAGGGTGATGCTCGCCTCGGGCTCGCTGTACATACTCTACATCATCATGCTCGCAGTTCTGGAACCGGGCGCGAGCGCCTAGTAGCGGAGCTACTAGCACCCCGAGAAGCTGGCTCTGCCGGACTCTCGAAAAGCTATAAGTACGGTGTAAGGTAATGAGCGCCCCGGATGGGATGCGATCTGACCATCGTTGAATCAGAGTGCATCTTCTCTCCCCCACCGGACGTGCGATCAAGATGGTCTCCGACGCCGAGCTGATGTTCCAACTAGGGTCGATAATGCTCCTAGCATTCATAGCAGCGACCCTTGCCGGGAGAATGAACCAGTCGGTCATGGTGGGCTACATCATCATAGGAGTCCTCATAGGCCCCAAGATGAGCGTCGAGCTTTTCGGCGTCCAATACAACGGCCTGATCACCGACACGAGCCTAATCGACATCCTATCCAGCATCGGGCTGATAATGCTCATGTTCTTCGTCGGGCTCGAGTTCTCATTCTCCAAGCTCAAGAAGACCCGCAAACCTGCGGTCATACTCGCAGTCATCGACACCAGCGTCGGGTTGTTCGTCGGTTTCCTGTTCGCATCCTATCTGGGCTGGCCGCTTCTGGATTCGCTTTTCCTTGCAGGAGTGGTCGCCATGAGCAGCACGAGCATCGCGATGAAGATACTCTTCGACCTCAAGAGGATGTCCAGCCCTGAGGTGGAGTTCCTCATCGGATTGGTCGTGGTCGAGACGTTCATCGCGATGATCATCCTGGCCGTCGCCAGCGGGATGATTGTGGAGCCCGCAGCCAACCCGGCGGATTACGGGCAGCTGATACTCGGCATTGTCGCGTTCTACGGCTTCTTCGTCTGGATGGCTATGTGGGCCGTCCCCAGGGTGGTCAGGTTCTTCAACAGCATCGAGAACGACGAGCTCTTCATCCTCTTCGCTCTCGGCGTGGTCTTCTTGACGTGCGGAGTGGCAGCGGTGATGAATGTTCCGCCAATCATAGGTGCGTTCTTCATAGGCATGATACTAGCGGAGAGCAATGTGACGACGAGGGTTCAGACCAAGCTCGAGTCCTTCAAGGATGCCTTCGTCGCGATCTTCTTCACATCCTTTGGCATGATGATAGATCCAGCCATGTTCGACGAGGTATTGTGGATGCTGGCGCTAGCGGTCCCGATAGTGCTGCTCTATGAGGCCTTCGTGATATCCGGGGTTTCATATCTCCTCGGGTTTTCCGCGCGCGCATCGACTACCATTGGCACTAGCATGAGCGGCAGAGGCGTCGAGTCCATACTCTATGCGAGCGTGGGCAGCAGGGTCGAGGGCATCACGATGTCCGCACAGCTCAACCCGTTCGCAGGGGCCTTCTGCTTCGTCATGAGCGCGATCGCACCTCCGCTGGTGAAGCACTCAGCTAAGTTCGCAAACGCACTCGCTAGGATAGTGCCGAAACCCATGAAGTTCTCGGGCACGATCGTCTCGCGAACGCTGGGCAAGGCAATTCTGCCATCAAGCCTGAGGCTCTTCAAGGGGGCGGCCAAGAAGACAGGCGTGCTCCTGGCCGTCTTCTTGGTGACCTGCGTCTCGATTCTGCTCACGGACGGCCTGCTCCACATATTGTTTACAGCCATCGGCGCTGTTATCGCCGGGTTCGCATTCTTCGTCATAAGATTCGAGGTCAGTGAGATCGCGAGACACGTCAACTACTCGAACGTCGGTGTTGCCACGAACGACAAGGACGCGATCGTGCGCCTCGTATCCGGCATCGTCTCGGGTGCGTTGGTGTCTACCCTGGCCATCGTGTCCAGCTGGACATACACTTGGGAGCTCTCTCTGTTTGTGGTCTTGGCCTTCCTCGTCTACGTTCTGGGGTTCATGTCATGGGCATACAAGCGCCTCTATTCCGCAGAGTTCGATCAGCCGCAGAAGGTGTACCGCGTTCCGATGATGGTCGAGGAGCCGCCAGAGCCGGAGCCAGATCTGCCGAAGCCAGTCTATGGGATCGTCAGGACCGCCCCGAAGAACGCTCGCCTCTGACACGGGCGTTCAGTGCTTTCTGTACTTCCCTATCCACTTGCTCATGAGTATGAAATCCGCCCCCCACCACTGCTGCCTCAGGAACGCCTCAGGGAGCAGCCCGAACTTCATGTACAATCTGACTGCGGGGACCAGTGCAGGGAGGGTGTGTAGGCTCACCTTGTGGCAGCCTCGCTTCGCAACATGCTCCTCCATCGCTGACATCAGCTTGATCCCTATGCCCTCATGCTGATGCTCGGGAGCTACGGCGATCCAGTTCACCATCGCAAAGCCGCTCTTGCCGTAGACCATGCCCGCCAATATGCCGCAGATCTCCCCCTCGCACTCTGCCATGATGCCGAAGAACTCAGGGTCTTTCAGCCTCTCCATCAAGCTGGCCTCTGACCAGTGCCATACTTCGAACGCATACGCTTCCTTCGGGTAGACCCCCATCAGATAGTTTTTCCACATCCATGCGATGTTCCTCTCGCGGAACTGGCCTGCCTTCTTGGCATCTCCCTTTCTCAGCTTCCTTATCTTCACCTTGGAGTCGGAGCCAACGACCAAATCCTCACCGCCGAGCTGAAATCGCAGTCCGAATAATTCATTGTTGTTGGCAGGCGGCTGTGGACAACGGTTATTTCGCGGGAGGACTATGAGGCACCCGACATGAGCGCAACCACTCGCAAAATCGGCTCCCTATGCGGCCTCTTGGCCGTTCTGGCGTTCGTCGTCCTGTACTCTGTCGCTATGTATCTGGACTCAGAGTATGTCTTCATGGAGAACTACCTGAGCGACCTTGGAGTCAGGGAGGGAGCTTGGGCCTTCAACTCGGGCGTTATCATCGCGGGGACTCTTTTCATGGCAATGGATGTGCTTGCGATCGCACCGTTGTTCCAGGGAGGCGTCTCTCGCGCGGTCGTCGTGGGCCTGTTAATCTTGGCTGCAGCATTCCTCGTGTCGGTGGGGATATTCACAGAGGATGCAGGCGATCTTCACGGATTCGTGTCGTACGGCTTCTTCCTGACAATGCTGCTAGCCCTCGGCGTTCTGTGTTATGCCCTGCACGCTCGTAGTTCCCTCGGCAGGCCCGCTGTCTATGCCACCCTGTCAGCATTCCTGTTCGGCATCGTTCTACTGCCGTTCGGCGGCACACCGATGGTCGAGACCTTGGCTGTTCTGGCGATTCTAGCCTGGGGTCTGTTCATGTCCCTGATCCTGCTCAGGTCGGCCTTCTGCGAGAAGACGCCCTGAGCTCTTACCCAGGCGATTGTCTCTGAGAATAGTATTAAGCGGTGACGGCATTTCCAGCGATGCGTCTGGAGTGTCTCTAGAACACGGAGGTGCAGATTTGAAAGCGAAGGACTACCTAGAGCTGGAAGCCGCATACGGTGCGCACAACTACCATCCGTTGCCAGTCGTAGTGGCGAAGGCCAAGGGCGTCTGGGTGTGGGACGTCGACGGAAAGAAGTACATCGACATGTTAAGCTCGTACTCTGCCATCAACCAGGGCCACCTGAACGACCGCATTGTCAAGGCCGCGGTGGAGCAGATGAAGCGCGTGACCCTGACCTCGAGGGCTTTCTCGAACGACAGGATGGGCGGGTTCCTGAAGAAGCTGTGCGAGGTCAGCGGGATGGAGATGGCCCTGCCGATGAACACCGGCGCTGAGGCGGTCGAGACCGCGATCAAGCTCGCCAGGCGCTATGCCCACACAAAAAAGGGGGTGTCCGAGGACAGAGGCGAGATCGTAGTCTGCGAGAACAACTTCCACGGGAGGACTACCACGATAGTCAGCTTCTCCAGCGACCCTGGCTCCAGGAAGGGGTTCGGGCCTTTCTCTCGCGGCTTCGTGACCATACCCTACAACGACCCCAAGGCGTTCGAGAGGGCGATCAACAAGGACACGATGGCCATCTTGGTCGAGCCGATCCAGGGCGAGGCCGGGATCAACGTGCCGTCCCCTGGATATCTGAGGGAACTGAGACGAATATGCACTGAAAAGAAGGTACTGCTCATCCTAGACGAGATACAGACAGGGTTCTGCAGGACAGGAAAGATGTTCGCCTTCGAGCACGAGGGAATGAAGCCCGACATACTGTGTGTTGGCAAGGCGCTCGGCGGAGGCATCTACCCTGTCTCGGCATGTCTTTCGAGCAGGGAGATAATGAGCGTGTTCACCCCTGGCAGTCATGGCAGCACGTTTGGCGGGAACCCCCTGGCATGCGCTATCGCCGAGGAGTCGCTGAACGTCCTCATCGACG
Organism: Thermoplasmatota archaeon; assembly: GCA_016930135.1. GTDB lineage: Archaea > Thermoplasmatota > Thermoplasmata > UBA10834 > UBA10834 > COMBO-56-21. The sequence goes on from JAFGHM010000032.1 coordinate 10,571, forward strand.
AGAAGCTGGCCGAGAAGTCAACCATTATGGGCGAGTACTTCGCAGGCAAGCTGAAGCAGGTGAAGACGGACAAGATCAAGGAGATCAGGCACAAAGGCCTCCTCATAGGCGTCGAGTTCCACCTCGGCCCCGACGAGACAGTGAGGCCGATATGCGAGAAGCTGATGGCCCACGGAGTCCTGGCGAAGGATACCCACGAGAAGACCATCAGGTTCGCTCCGCCACTGGTCATAACTAAGGAGGAAATCGATTGGGCGATGGAGCGGATAAAGACCGTGTTCGAAGCTGCATAACCACCTTGCCCAGGGAGCGGAATGCCGATTCCCGAACCTGCGGCAGACCCGCAGGTCTGCAGATTGTCAAATGGCTAATACTCCGAGCGAGATACACGGAGTGGTGTCTAGGTGGAGGTTGCTAGAACCGAGCAGTTCGTGATGCTCAGGCTAGAGCATGGAGAGAACATCCTAGCATCGATTGCGCATGCGATCGACAATGAGGGGTCGACCATGGCCGTCGCCGCAGGGGTCGGGATGATTGTGGATTTCGAGCTGGGGTTCTTCGACAGAGGCCGCTACGTCCGGCGTGACTTCGATGAGCCGCATGAGCTGCTCTCGATGCAAGGATCGATCTCAAGCGAAGGCGACAACCGGATTCACATTCATGCTACGGTCGCAAGCAAGGAGCACAAGGCTTTCGGCGGTCACCTGCTGAGGGGCAAGGTCTGGATGAGCAATGAGATATCTCTGTTGCGGCTCGACGGCGTGCGCTCGCAGCGTGCTATCGACCCCGAGCTGAAGGTTGGAGTGCTCCGCCTAAGTAAATAGGGCCTGGGATTCCAGGAAGGTCGCCTCCCCCAGGGCCTTCAAGAATTGAAAGTACCGTCTTCACGGGCGCGGGAGCAGTGCCTGGGCGCTGGCCAGGAGCACGCTTCTTGGAGGATTCGTTGACGAGGTTGATGGTTGCAGGCCCAATGGCTTCAAGTTGCTCGTGATGATCTGAACATAGCTCATGAACCAGTTCGGTATGAGCGTGGCTACCGCATATGCCGGGAAGGCATGGGCAGCAGTCACGATGTGGAGACCGTCCCGGAGGATTATCGATGCTGCTAGAACGGCCAGGAGGGCGCACCAGCTGCAGGTCGCGACGACGGTCGTCATATTTGCCCAGGCGAGGGAAGTGCTGCCGCGTTGTATGTCCTTGAGATTCTCAATTGTGAGAGAGGATTACGAATCCTCGTGTGAGAGCCTGGTTCCTCTATTTGTGCGCGGCAACAACCACACACGCTTCATTCGGCGCCAGTCATCTAGGAAGATACTCTATGAGTCATCACTGGATCAACTGCAGCGACCCGTGCCCAGTCATCGGTGCCCTTGTTGCCAGTCCCTCTTCAGAAGCGAGAAGAGGAAGTCGTCGACGAATTTCCCGTCATAGAAATCGTGCTCTCGGAGAGTCCCCTCCTTGCGGAACCCAAGCCCCCGGAGGAGCCTCAGAGAGTTTTTGTTTCTTGGAGAGACCAGCGCCTCTATCCTGTTGACTTTCATGACATCGAACGCGTACTGAATGATGGCCGTCATCGCCTCCGTCATTGTTCCCTGGCCAGAGTACTCGGGGTCAAGGTCGTATCCTGTCTCGACCTGGGACGTCTTCTTGTTCCACTTGTAGAACCCTGTCGAACCTACTAGATCGTTGCTGCCCTTGAGCGTGATACCCCATCTGATACCTGTGCCATTCTTGAAGTTGTCCGTGAAGTAGTGCTTGAGTTCCCGTCTCGCAGCCTTCATGTCCCTCGGACCGGGCGACTCCTGCCCATCCACGATCTCCCATATGTTGAAGTGCTTGAAGTACCACAGCGCATCCTTCGCAGTGACCTCACGAAGCACCAGTCTCTTGGTCTTCATTACGGGAAACCTCTTCGTCATCGTCCGTCCATAAGCTGCCCAGTCAATATGATTCTTTCGACCTGGCCTTCTCAAAGACCAGAGATTACGCAGTTGAGAAGAACCCTGGTGTGCCCGTCGGGATTTAAGCTCCGTGAGGACCAGACATACTCCCTTTGAAGTCAATCAGCGACGAAGGCAATCGCTTTCAAGGCTATCAAGCACGCTTTGTCAGCTGGAGGTCAGCGACAATCTAGTCGCGCACCTGATGTCATGACTTCCGTAGTAGCACAAGTAGACTCTATCGTCTGAATCCACCGCAACAATGGTGCATTTCCCTAGGAGGTACCCACGGTCTGCTGTGTAGACTCTCCAAGATCCGTTTTCGTTCGTAGCGTACATGGCGCCCCAGTTCACAGGATCGGTGAATCCTATGTGGGTCCTGTTGTGCGAGTCAACTGCAATCGAGGTGCCCGGCATAAATGAAGTGTAATCGCCCGGAAGAAGGTCATCGTACACTGTGACATGTGTCCAAGTCCCATTCTCATTGGATGCGTACCTCACAGAGCTGTTAGATCCGTCTTGTTCGCGGGCCAGGTAACTGACGTGGATCTCATCTTCGGCGCCCAGTGCGACTGAGTAACTCCAACAAGTGGCGTCATCCAATACGTTGGAGGTCCAAGTACCACTGCTGTTGGTGGCGTATGTCAGTGCGGCACCTTGCCCGCCATAGACCACGTGTATGCTGTCGTCAGAACCCGCTGCAATTGAACCATAACCCCCACAGCCGCTGGCTATCGTGTGGTATGTCCATGAGCCGCCTGCATACAAAGCGTATTTGAGCTCGTCATCCGGGTAATAGCCATCGTCGTAGCAGATGTAGATCCTGTCCTTGGAATCGATCGCGATGGAGCTCACATCTAGATTGTCTCCGCAGGGAACTGCGGTCTCGAACGTCCAGAATCCGCCGGCGGTTATTGTAGCGTGCTTTATGACACCGTTTGTGAAATCAAGGTAACTTATGTGAGGCTTGTCGTTCGAGTCGATTGCCATCGAGTTATACTCGCCGACGTCGCCCGTGCTGTCGACGGTGCAGTTCACCCATCTGCCGCCTAGATTGGTGGCGTACTTCAGATCCTTTCTGCCATAGTCGTAGTAACAGATGTGGATCTTGTTGTTGGAGTCTGTCACGACGGACGTGGACATGAAGCATCCTGTGAGGAAGTGGGCATCAACCGTTTCTATGTTCCAGTCGTAGGTCTCAATCGAAGGAGGCGAAGATGGTCTCACCAGAACAATGTAGATGGCTACCACCACAAATGTCACGACGATGAATGCCGCAAGGACAGTCAGCGCCCTCCTCCTCGATTTCATGGTGATGCGACCTCCCTCGGAGCCAGACGATCCCATCGACTCCGAATTAGCTCCCCCAGGTTGCTGCGCCACTCTCCCACTTCTTCCGTTTCGATGAATCTCGCTTCCAGTAGATATTGATTCTCGTTGCTCGACGGCATCACAAGAAGAACGCCACGCCCGCCTGCTGAAGGAACCTAAGTGCGGCTGCCGGGATTTGAACCCGGGCTTAAAGCTTGGGAAGCTTCAGTCCTAACCGCTAGACTACAGCCGCGCGAACGGCAGAAGGATTGAAACTCGATTTAAATCTATGCGGTGGGGGCAAATGCCTTGCCCACTGTGCCTACTTCACCGTCTCCAGCTGGCTGATGATGTTCCAGATGAGCGTCCTGCCGTGGAGCGGTATGTTAGGGTCGTTCGCAAGCTCATCCAGTATCATGATTGCGCTCGCGCTCCTGACGTCCAAGGCCTCGTTCTTCCTCAGCAGCCTGTCCTTGGCGTCAGTCGCCCCTCTCCTGATGTTCCTCGGGACGGAGGTGTCCTCCGCTAGCTGGTCCAGTACCTCCATGATCTGCCTGAGCCTTGACTCCATGTCCGCCATTGTGGTCACACTCCCGAAATGATTGTGTGCGATGCCCTCTGCGCACAATCACTTCTTCTCTTCCTCCTCCTCATCCTCAGCCCGGACCTTGCCCCTCTCCTTGAAGGTCGTGACGACCATGAATGTCTTAGTCTCCTTGATGCCGTCTATGTCCGCGACGTCGTCGACGATGAACTTCTTCAGGGCCGCGTAGCTCGGGAACCTAGCCTTGGCGATTATGTCGGTGTCCCCCGTGACGAGGAAGACGTCCTCGACGTGTGGGAATTCCGCGATCCTAGCCGCTACCTGGTCCGAGCCCTTGGTGTCGATCTTGAAAGTCACAAGGGCGGCGACCTGCTCGTCGCCGTAGTAGGACGATATGATCTCCTCGTACTCCTTCTTG
>JAFGHM010000033.1 GCA_016930135.1 Thermoplasmatota archaeon
CCTCCGCATGGCTCATTGGATCTCGAGATAGGCCTTGCTGAGGGGGTTCCCATACTCGATCCGCTCGACTCAACTGGCAGGTTCACGCAGGATATCCCCAATCTCGCCGGAAAGGAGGCCAGAGAGGCGGACACCGACATCATACGCCTGCTGGAAGAGAAGGGCCTCTTGTTCAAGTGGGGCGTGATCAGGCACTCATACCCGTTCTGCTGGCGGTGCCACGCCGGTCTGGTCTACAAGGTCCTCGACTCCTGGTTCGTGAAGACAGCGGAGGTCAAGCAGAGGACGGCCGAACTCAACGAGGAGATCAACTGGGTTCCTGGGACCTTCAAGCACGGCCGGTTCGGCAACTTCCTGGCGGATGCGAAGGACTGGGCGGTGAGCAGGAGCAGATACTGGGGCACTCCCCTGCCAGTCTGGGAGTGTCCGGACGGTCATCAGGCGTGCGTGGGCAGCTTCGAGGAGCTCAGGCGCCTTGCCTCCGGAGGCCTTCCTCAGGATTTAGACCCCCACAGGCCGTTTGTCGATGAAATCCGGTTGAAGTGCCCCGAATGCGGGAAGGACATGCGCAGAGACGAGGCGGTGTTGGACTGCTGGTACGATTCTGGGTGCGCGCCGTTCGCGCAGTACCATTATCCGTTCGAGAACATCGAGGAGTTCGAGACCCACAGGTCGGTCGATTTCATCGCGGAAGGTGTGGACCAGACCAGGGGGTGGTTCTACACACAGCTGGCTCTCGGGACGATACTGTTCGACAAGCCCGCCTTCATGTCCGTGCTGGTGCTTGGGCACGTCCTCGACGAGAAGGGCAGGAAGATATCGAGGGAATCCGGGAACATCGTCTATCCTGAAGATGTATTCTCGAGGATAGGAGCGGACGGATTCCGAATGTTCCTGATGGAGAACTCTGTCTGGCAACCCGTGGAGTTCTCGATCGAGGCCGCTCGAGGGCCGGTCGTAGGCACGCTCAACACGCTCCTGAACGTGTACGCATTCTTCGCCTCCAACGCGAACGCATACGGTTTCAGCGGTAGGCACGAGTACACCCGCACCCACGACCTGGATAGATGGATAGTGTCGAGGCTGCACACGACCATCCGCGAGGTCAGGGATGGCTTCGACTCGCTCCAGATCCATCTAGTGGTCGGGGCACTCGGGCGGTACGTCTCGGACCTGAGCGGCTGGTATGTGCGAAGGTCGAGGCGCAGGTTCTGGGAGGAGAGCGATCCCCAGGACAGGTTCTCCGCCCATTGCACGCTGCAGGAGTGCCTTCTGGAGCTGTCGAGGCTCATGGCCCCGATCGCGCCCTTCTTCTCAGATTGGCTTTACAGGAACCTCGACGGGCCCAAGGGAAGCGTGCACCTCGACGACTACCCGGTGGCTCGTGATGATCTCGTCAACGGCGTCCTGGAGAGGCAGATGTCGCTGGTCATGACCGCAGTGGAAGCAGGCAGACTTGCCAGACAGAAGGCCAATGTGAAGCTGAGACAGCCCCTGAGAGAGGTCGTCATCGCCGCCGATTCGGACAAGGCATGGACCCTCAGGAGGTTCGAGAAGATGATCTCCGAGGAGCTGAACGTGAAGAAGGTGACGGTCCTCGAGAGCAGGGACAGGATGGTCCAGTTTGCAGTACATCCCAACCTCCGATCTCTGGGCCCGAAGCTGAAAGGGGCCGCGGCCGAGGTCGGCGCCCTCCTGGGCAGGGTCGACCAGAACGAGCTCGTGAAGCACCTCAAAGCCAAAGGCAAGGTCCGACTGGGAGGCTTCGACTTGACCGAAGAGGATGTTCTGGTGTCCGAGACGGAAAAGGCGGGATTCTCGCACGCGAGCATAGACGACATCCATGTCTACGTCGAGCTCGATATAACCCAGAACCTCAAGCTGGAAGGCCTCGCGAGAGAGGTCATCCGGAGGATACAGCACATGAGGAAGGAGCAGGGCCTGCGGTTCGAGGACCCCATCGAAGTGCTCTACTCCGGCCATAGGGACGTCGAGACAGCGATATCATCACATAAGTCCCATATCATGAACGAGACCCATTCCAGCAGCATCGCGAAGGGCGAGTCAGAGGGCGCTCGGCAGTGGGTCATCAACAAGATGCCTCTCGCACTATCCGTCAGGAAGGTGTGACGGCCGCCCCCTCCCCTGTCCCCGTCTTCTTCACCATGAAGTAGGCAGGCCTGCCGAGGCCGTAGAAGTCCTGAATGAGGCCGGCGACTTCGTAGCCGTGTGAATGGTACATGGATATCGCCTTCTCATTTGTCGTTTCCACTTCCAGCGTGTATGTCGTCAGGCCGAGGCCTTCGAAGATCTTCTCGCACTGCCTGAGGAGCATCGCCCCTACGCCTCTGCCCCTCATCGGCCCCGGAACGGCTAACGAGGCTATCCTACCCTCCCGCTCCTCCGAGGAGGCGAGACACATGGCCGAGCCGACGAACTCTCTGGAGTCCTCGGCGACCACGACGAAGGCGTCGTCTCTGATGAGGAACGCCAGAACGGTCTCCTGGGAGAACTTCTCTGTGCCGAAGCACCTCTCCTCGACCGACATCAGCCCGGGCAGGTCGTCAACCGAGGCCAGACGGACTATCACGGCTAGCATATGGTCGCCGGGGCGATAAGTCCGTTTCCCACAACGGATTGTGTTGGAGAGACTGGAGTACGGCATCCGCCTGTCAAGATACCTTCACCCTCTGCACGAACGCCATGGCGCGCAGGGCGAGGGCGCCCCAATCGCCCCTCTTGATGGCCTCCCATATGTCGACGAAGGCCCCGTCGATCACGCAGCTTATGAGGGGGCCGGCAAGTGGGATGAAGGAGACGGCCATTGACACCCCGGCAATCAGATACTGCTTCAGGCCGGATTCCGGACTCTGTCAGGTGTTCGGGATTGCGGAGGACCGGGACGGGTGTCAGATATCGTTCTCACCGTCTATATATAATATGTCAACTGCAAATGGACACCTATATATACTGCTCACGAGATTGAGATATCATGGAACAAACCCTTGCCATATTCAACCCATGGTGGGAAGGCCCATTCAAGGCTGAAGGTATTCGCAGGGAAGCATACCTCCGGCAGCTCGATCGGAAGCGAAAGACGAAGGACATCGTATTCATCACAGGCCTCCGCAGGGTCGGAAAGACGACGCTCGTTCGCCAATATGCCGAAAGGCTGATTGGTAGCGGGGAAGACCCAAGGAGGATCCTGTACTTCTCCATGGACCATCCAGGCCTTGTGAGGGAGTCGATACTGGACGTCCTCGACGCCTACAGGCGGATACATGGCATGAAACACAGCGACCGATTTACAGCCATCATTGACGAGGTCCATCTCAGAGAAGGGTTCGAGCAGGAGCTCAAGGCGATCTACGACCTCGGTCATGTCAAGGTCTTCGCGACGGGGTCCTCTTCACTCTTCATGGTCGAGCGCGGTTCTTTTCTAACGGGCAGGCAGACGTTCATGGAGGTCTTCCCGTTCGCTTTCCCGGAGTATATGGGCCTCATGGGATTGGAGGCGAGACGAAGTGACGCTCACCTGATGGTCAAGTACGGAGAGGACTATGTGCGGGCGGGCGGACTCCCGGAATACCTCAAGACAGGCGACCCGGGGTACCTCACTACCCTCGTAAGCTCCGTTCTCTACAAGGATATCGCAGCGCGCAGAGGGGTCAGGAATGTCGAGGCGCTCAGAGAGCTCCTGCTGGTCGTCACCCAGAGCACCGGCTCGAAGCTGTCGCCGAGGAGGATAGGGAGGATACTCGGGGTCTCCCACGAGACGGTCCGAGAACACCTGTCGTCCTTCGAGGAGGCCAACCTCATCCACACGCTGCGATTGAAGGGGAAGGTGTCCGAGAGCCTAGCCTCGCCGAAGAAGGTCTACGCGACCGACACGGGGATCGTGCACGTCCTGAGCCCGACGGTCAATCTCGGGAGCCTGGTGGAGAACTGCGTCTTCAACGTCTTGCGGAGGCGCACGAAGGATATCGCCTACGGACAGGCGCGTGGCAGGGAGGTCGACTTCGTGCTTCCTGGTGCGTGTTACGAGGTCAAGTACTCAGACAGGGTCAACAGAGACGACGTGATCCACCTCAGAGACATGAATGCTGACCGCAAGGTTGTTGTCACCAGGAACCAGGCCGGGAGGATCGACGGGATGGAGCTCACCCCGTTCTGGCGCTTCTTGATGGAGGAGGGGCAAGCGGGCGGATCAAGTTGGTGATCAGCAACTGCTTCAGGCCGATGTCCAGGTTGTCCCAAGCTTCTTTGACGGTAGCCAGCCCCGCCCCAACCGCATCGGCGGCCGCAGCAGCTGCATCCTTGAAGTCCTCTATGACTATCTGGGCGGTGTCACGGCCCGAAGGGCTTATATCGGCCACGTACCTTCCGCATCTGGATGCTTCAAGTCAAGGAAGCTCTCTCCAAGGGACTTGTCGGCAAGAAGGTCCGGGTGAGAGGATGGATATACCGCACACGGAGCAGCGGGGGCATAGTGTTCGCGGTACTTAGGGACTCGACCGGTATCATCCAGGTCACGGTCAAGAAGGACGCAGTGGCCGATCAACAGTTTGAATCCGCGACGAAAGCGGGCATCGAATCTTCTGTGATAGTCGAGGGCGAAGTCGCCGAGGACAAGCGCGCGCCCGGCGGCTATGAGATACGGGCGAGTTCGTTCGAGGTCATAGGGTTGGCCGAAGCGTTCCCAATCACGGAATACCAGAGCACCGAGCTGCTCCTCGACCTCAGGCACCTATGGATAAGGTCGAGAGAGCAGACGGCCGTAGCAAGGATCAAGGCCGCCCTGGTGCGTGGAGGGCGTGAGTGGTTCCATGACAACGGGTACGTCGAGGTCAATCCGCCGATCGTCACGGGCGTCTGTCCAGAGGACAGCACGACTCTCTTCCAGCTCAAGTACTTCGACAGGATAGCCTATCTTTCGCAGAGCGCCCAGTTCTACCTCGAGTCACTGATATACTCGCTCGAGAAGGTCTACGCGATCACACCATCCTTCAGGGCGGAGAAGTCCAGGACACCCAGACACCTCGCCGAGTACTGGCACATGGAGATGGAGGCCGCATGGGTGGACAACGAGGAGAACATGAAGGTGCAGGAGGAGCTCGTGTCTGCCATGCTCCGGAACGCGGTCGACGAGTGTCCCGAAGAGCTGAAGCTGCTCAAGAGGGACCCTGCCACTCTGAAGAAGGTCGAGCCTCCGTTCGACCGCATGAAGTACGAGGAAGCCATGGATTACCTTCAGAAGAAGGGGCACGCCGTCTCCTGGGGGAGCGATCTCGGGGCGATCGAGGAGCGCGCCTTGACCTTGGACAGAGAGCTTCCCCTGTTCGTCATCAATTATCCGAAGGAGCTCAAGCCGTTCTACATGAAGGAGAACCCAGAGGATCCAAGGACCTACAAGAACAGCGACCTGCTCGCCCCCGAGGGCTTCGGCGAGATCATAGGGGGCAGCGAGAGGGAGACGGACAACACACTCATAATCGAGCGCCTGAGGGACAAGGGCGAGAGCCTGGACAGCTACCAGTGGTATCTGGACCTCAGGAAGTACGGCTCGGTCCCACACTCAGGCTTCGGCCTCGGGCTTGAGCGGATAGCCACCTGGGTCTGCAAGCTGGAGCACATAAGGGACGCGATCCCATACCCGCGCACTGTTGCGCGTGTGTACCCGTGAAATGCGTTCGGGTTCAGGCCATTCTAGAACAGTATTCCGTGTACAGCCGCACTGCCGTGTCTATCTGTCTGATGTCGACGTACTCGTCGTTGCAGTGGCATATGTCGCTGTCCCCGGGCCCGCAGACCATGAGAGTCTTGTTGGAGTTCCTGAACATGACCATCTCGGTGGCGTAAGGCACCGAAGTGACTCTCGCGCCCTGGCCGATCACCTGCTTCAGAATGGTCACCGCTCTCGACTTCGGGTCCGTCTCAACGGGGCCGAGCTCATGCAGGATCTCAATCATGTAGCCCTTCTTGCCTATCCTCTTCCTGAGCGCGGCCAGCACCTTCTGCGTGCTCATAGGAGGCGGATACCTCACATCTATCTCCGCGACGCACTCGTCGGGGATGACGTTGATCCTCGTGCCGCCCCTGATCGTGTCCACGCACATGGTCATCTCATTGTTCGGGTTCTTGGGTATGCGCTGAAGGTCCTCCGCCTTGGAGAGCAGCTTGAGCATCTTCACGATGGCGTTGTCCCCGAGCGCGGGCGTGCTGGCATGCGCGGCGACCCCTTTGGTCATCATGGAGAACTGAAGCAGCCCCTTCTCCTTGACGACTATATCGAAGTCCGTGGGCTCTGCGACCAAAACAGCGGGCGCGGTCCTGATCGCAGCAGTCTTGGCTGCGGCGGCGGCCCCGAGCATGGTGGTCTCCTCGTCAGTAGTGAGACACAGCGAGAAAGGCACATCCCTCTCCGCCAACTCCTCAGCCGCGAGCAAGATGGCCGTGCACCCCGCCTTCATGTCGCATGCCCCCCGCCCGTACAGCCTGTTCCCCACGCACCTCCCATCCTCGAACTTCCAGCCGGTGCCGTGGGGCACGGTGTCCAGATGCCCTGAGAGCACAACGCCTCCTTTCCTGTGCTGTGCCACGATCGCAGGGTACTTGCGCTCTCCGTAGTACTGAGGCTTCAGCCCCAGGCTCTTGAGCATGTCCGACACGTAGCCCACTATCGGCCTCAAGTCGTCCTCGGAAGTGCTCTTCATGAGGACGAGGTCCTTCAGGACCTCCTTCGCCTTTCGGCCCAACCGCCTACCTCCTCTTCGAATCCCTCGCTATCCGTTCCGCGATCTTGACCATGAGCTTCGACGTGTTCTCCATGTCCTTGATGCTCGCGCACTCGGTCGGCGAATGCGTGTACCTCATCGGGATGCCGATCGGCATCATGAGCGCTCCGAAGTCCTGAATTGCTGCACCATCAGTCGCACCTCCGCCAGTGCCATACTGGAGAGGTATCTTCGCCTCGTCCGCAACCAGCTCAAGCGTCTTCCTCAGCTTCGGAGAGGCGACGGCCGCGTTGTCGAGCATGCGCATCGCGGGCCCTCCTCCGACCATGACCCTTTCGAATACTTCGCCCATCTGGGGCGCATCGGTCGTGGTCATTGTGTCTATGGCGAACACGTAGTCGGGTCTGAGGCTGAACCCGACGACCTTAGCCCCCTTCAGCCCGGTCTCTTCTTGGACGCTCCAGACGAACGTGAGTCTCAGGGCCAGCTTTCTGTTCTTCAGCTTCTCGAGCGAGTCCAGCAGGACTGCGCATCCGGCCCGGTCGTCTACCGCTCTCGCGCATATGATGTCGCCAGTAATGTATGTGATGTCCTTCTTGAAGACCATCGGGTCCAGCACGCGCACGCCCAGCTTCTCCGTGTCCTTCTTGCTCCGTGTGCCGACGTCCACCCTGACCTCTTGCCAGGGGACCACCTTCTTCCTGTCGTCGATGTCGGTCATCAGATGTGGCGGCTTGAGGCCGAGCACGCCGTGTACCGTGCCTCTTCTGGTCTTGATCCGGACGACCCGGCCGACCAGCGTGCGGTCGTCGATCCCTCCGATCTTCCGGATCCTTATCGAACCGTCATCGTCGATCTTCGATACGATGAGTCCAAGCTCGTCCATGTGCGCAATGAACATCACATGTGGACCATCCGTGCCGACAGTTGTGATGAGGTCTCCGATGTTGTCCTCCTCGGCCTTCAGGCCGAGCCTTTCGACCTGGTTCCTGATGTACTCCCTGATTTCCTCCTCGAACCCGGACACTCCGGGCACCTCGATCATCTCTTCCAAGAGTCGCCTGATGCTCGTTTCAATCCCTCCTTACGAAAGGTGGTCTGACCACTCGCGCGTTGACAACGTTCTCCCTTATCCTGATCTGCAGGTTCGTATCCGGCTTCGACAGCGAGCCGGGCACATAGCCCATAGCGATGCCCTTCTTGAGCACTGGGGACATGGTCCCGCTCGTGACCTTCCCGACCGGTTTCCCATCCGCCAGTATGTCGTACCCGTGCCGGGGGATGCCCCTGTCCTCGCTCACTAGGCAAACGAGCTTGTCGTAGCCCCCTGCAGCCTTCTGCTGCAGGAGCGCCTGCTTTCCTATGAAGTCGTGCTTCCAGTCGACGATCCATCCAGGCCCTGTCTGGAGCGATGTCTGGGTGCCGTCGAAGTCCGTCCCCGACAAGAGAAAGCCCTTCTCCAGCCTGAGAGAGTCCCTCGCCCCCAAGCCTGCAGGCTTGAGCCCGAAGCGGTCACCTTTCTCGAGAACTGCCCTCCAGACCCCCACGGCATCCGCGTTCTCACAGACTATCTCGAAGCCGTCCTCTCCCGTGTATCCGGTCCTGGAAACGAAGGCCTTCACTCCCGGTCTATCACCGCTGGCATATTCCCGGCCCCTGAGAAGGGCGGTCCTCGGGTCCGAGCCTGCCTGGGCCATCTTGTCGAGAATCATGAACGCCGCCCAGAAGAACTTCATCGAGCTGAGGTCGGCGCTGGTCAGCTCCCTCAGGACTGCTTCTGCTTTCGGACCCTGGACGGCAATGCAGGCAAGCTCCGAGGACATGTCGACCAGCTCCTGCCCGTGGAGATGCCCCCGGACCCAACTGTGCATCTTCCCGGTGGTCGCCGCGTTCGGGACCATGAAGTACTCTTCGGGGCTAAGTACGGTCACTATTGTGTCGTCCAGGATTCGCCCTTGTTCGTCGAGGATATGCGCGTATACACATCTGCCAGCGGGCTGGCACTGCACTTCGTTGGTGCACAGCATGTCCATGGCGAAGCCCGCACCCTTGCCCCTTACGATGAGGTCCCCCATGTGTGAGACGTCGAAGGCGCCCACAGCCTGCCTGACCGCCATATGCTCGTCGATGATGCTCGTGTACTGTATGGGCATGTCCCAATCGGCGAACGAGACCATCTTGGCGCCAAGGCGGATGTGCTCATCGTGGATCAGCGTCTTTCGCATGCGAGCCTGATATGCGGCCGCCTCCAAAAGCTTTGGCGGCATTACCCGAAAAACGGGGCGAGTCGGACCGGGTCTATCTGTACTCGTCTATCAGCGTGGTGAAGTCCCTCTCAAGGCCGACGCTCACGGACGGCTGCTCGATGACCTGCACGTTCCTCTCTACGAGCGCCAGCTCCTTCTCGCTGAACGCGCTCGGGCTTATCGGAACCAGGACTGTCGAGCGGCTCTGCATGACCTGCTCGTTTATGTGCTCCACAAACCTCAGGACCTGCTGGAAGCCGTTGTTGATCACGAGATACTCGAGTCCGTCCATCAAGACCACGCACTTCGTGTAGCGCTCGATGAAGGACGAGATGATCGTCGCCAGCGTGCCTATGCTAGTCGGGTTGTGGTGGTCCTTGCCCGGTGTGTGGCTCAACCAGAGAACTCTCGTGTCCTTAAGGTCGAATATCTCCTTGACCTTGTCCGGGAACTGCCTCGTGACGCAGAGCCCCGGCACACCCGCGGCCAAGACGCTCTCGAACAACTTGTACGCGAGGAAAGGCTTGCGCTCCTTCACAACATAGCACAGGCCTTCCTCGGTCCGCATCAGCTCGATAGCTGGCTTGTCATCGTCAGCGATCCGCCAAACCTCCCGTGGGGGTGTATGACGGAAGCGGGCCTATTTATACATTCTCACAAAGAATCGGTCGGACATTATCGCTTCTGATATTCATTCGTCGTCAAGCATCTGCCTGACTTTCTGCTCGAGCACCTTCGCGGGTATGTCAAGGAGAGTTATCACGGTCGTCTTCCCCGATATACCAGGGCCGCTCTTCTTGGCGCTTACAACGCCGAGCGCGTCCAGGTCCTTCATCAGGCCCCAGAAGGCCGTGTGCGCCCTCGCCTTCTCGTCATACTCCTCGCACGCGACCTTGTAGGCCTTCTCGGCCTCGCCCGTCATTATGTACGCCTTTCCCTTCGATGCCCTCGATATCGCCAGCAGTGCCAGCTTCTGGTGTTGGTCGAGGCCGGTCAGCTTCGATTCGGTGACCGAGCTGTAGGCCTCCGCCTTGGCCGCGCGCACGTGTTCCACGTTGATTCTGGCCGAACCCTCTTCGTCCGCCAGCATACCCGCCTTCTCGAGTATCTCGATCGCGAACCTGGCGTCGCCCCACTCAGAGGAGACCTCCGCAATGAGGTCCACCGAATCCTTGTCTATCGCATCGTCTTGGAGCGCCAGGAGCGCCCTCTGATCGACTATGTCCCTGAGCTCTTCGGTGGTGTACTTTCCGAACTCGACCGTGTTCGTGCGCTTGAAGGTGCTGGTCGAGCTTGCATCGAGCATGTCGAAAACGTTCTTCTGGGAGATCAGCATCAGCGAGACTAGCTCCTTGCTCTCGACCTTCTCCTCCCCGAACCTCGTCAGCTTGTAGATTATGTCCGATCCCGCCCTCTTCAGGAGCATGTCGGCCTCGTCGAGGACCACGAGCAGGTGCACCTTCCTCTTCTCCAGGTCCTTCCTGAGTATCCTGAGCATCTCCGTGATGGAGAACCCTCGGTCGGGGAAGTTGGGCTGGAAGTGGTTGACGATCTGCAGCACCACAGCCGACTCGCTGTTCCTCTGCCTGCAGTTCACGAGCACCCAGTCCACGGCCTTCTGGCGCTTCTCCGCGTAGTCCTTGAGGTCCATGCAGAAGCGTTTGGCGGTAGCGGTCTTTCCGGTCCCAACACTGCCCGTCAGCACTGCGTTCTGCGCGAAGTTCGACTCCACCACCGGCCGGTAGAGCATTATGAGCTTCTTCATCTGCGCCTCCCTGTGCACCAGCTTCGGAGGCACGTAGTCGAACGAGAGGGTGCGCTGGTCCTTGAAAACGCTCCTGCCTGCCGTCTCCCACATCTTCGTCAGCTTCTGGAAACCCGCGCCGCTATTGTCATCGCCATGTCTTAAAGGATTCGCGTGGGAGCGTCGGAGCTGCTGTCGCGTGCGAATGCCACAAACGCTTTAAGGTACCACAGCGGTCGATGTGCCGGGAGAGAGAATGGCGCCTGACGAGGACATCATCAGCTCTGTGCTGAAGGGCACCAAGACGATGCTCAGCTCGGAGACGCTGTTGGTCGAGGCCGTCCAGGAGCTGGTGAAGGATGAGGTCAAGAGGGCGATGAGGGAGAAGCTGGATGCCAATCCCGAGTTGAAGAAGGAGCTGAAGCAGGCCGTGGGGGAACTGATGGAGGCCAAAGTGCACGAGGCCTACGCCCTGCTCAAGATCGGCAAGGTCGGGGCCAAGATCGGCATCGAGCTAGTGCCTCCGAACCTGCGGAAGGAGATCGGCCAGGAGATAGCGTCGCTCTTCGAGAAGGAGGTCGCGAGGATGCTGGAGCAGAGCTAGGCTCCGCTCTTCACCTGACTCTCCAACGCCGTTCTCCGGTTTCGTTGTACCATCGATGCTCAAAGGAAGTGCTGAGAAGAGGTTTGAAAAAAGGAGGCAAGGTTCAACCGAACAGGGCGCTGAGACCAGCTGCCGCCTCGGCCTCTGAGACCTTCTCTTCCTTCTTCTCCTCTTTCTTCTTCTCTTCCTTCTTC
>JAFGHM010000034.1 GCA_016930135.1 Thermoplasmatota archaeon
CCGAACAGGGCGCTGAGACCAGCTGCCGCCTCGGCCTCTGAGACCTTCTCTTCCTTCTTCTCCTCTTTCTTCTTCTCTTCCTTCTTCTCGGACGGTCCAGCAGCTGCTGGGGCGGCCGCTACTGGCGCTGCCACCGCCGTGGCTATTGCCTCGTCGATGTTCACGCCCTCTAGCGCGGCGATCAGAGCCTTCACACGGGCTGCATCGGCGCTTACGCCGGCCGCCTTCAGAACGCTCGTCACGCCCTCTTCCGTCACCGGCTTCTTGGCCGCGTGCAGGACCATCGCGCTGTACACATATTCCATTCTTCTGCCTCCTTGATCGATCATCCGAACAGTGCCCCGAGGCCGGCCGCAGCCTCATCCTCGGAGACCTTCTTCTCTTCCTTCTTCTCCTCTTTCTTCTCCGGCTCCCCGCCGCCTCTGTCCTCCGAGGGCGTGGGCGCTCCCTTGAGAGCGGTCTTCAGCTCATCGTCCAGAGCCGCAGGGACTTTGGACGCCAGCGAGAGCATCTGTGCGTTGGCCTTCGCCAGCATGAGCCTGATGGTCTCCTCGTTGGCGATGCTTGCATTCACCGCCAGGTTGAGGGCCTTGAAATGCGCGTTCGCGAGCATCGGCCTTATGGACATCGATGTCGGATACGAAGCAAACACCGCGAGGTTGAGTGCGCCGACCGCTGCCTGCTTCACCTGGTTCAGAACCTGGACATCGTCCACTGCCAGGACATCTCTCTTGTAGACGAAGCCGTCCTCGTAGGCGGCATTCAGGTTGAGGCCCACGGTCAGAGGGAAGATCTCGAGCTTGCCGAGCACTAGCGCGACATCCCTCGGTATCTTGTCTCCCTTCTTCACGAGGAGCTTGTCCCTCTTGATGACCACTTTGCCCTGCTCTATCGCAGCCGGCAGGCCCGCCTTCTGCAGCTCCCCCACGACCGGCCCGGGCTTGAAGGGCGTCTCCCCCGCCTTTATCTCTATGTCGTCTGGGGCGACCTCGCCTCCTCTCGCGGGCATCTTGGTCTTGGTCGCGTCGAGCTGCCTGAACAGCCTGAAGGGGTTGAGGTCGGTCGTGACAACTGCGCACTGGCCGTCCACGCTGTCGACAAGCTTGTCCACTCCCGTCTTCTGCTTCGCAGCCTCCTGAAGCGCGATCTTCAGGAGGGTGTTCTTGAGCATGATGATCTCAGCCTTGCCCCTGAGGTTCGTCCTCATCGTCTGGAATGCGGGCGCAGGGACTCCTCTGATATCGATTATGCCGATTACCCTGCTCTTCGTGATTCTTGTGGTGAGTTCGGACACGACCTCTTTCTTCCACGACGCTACGTGTGCCATCTCACATCACCTTGAATGAGGGCCCCATCGTCGTCTTGATGTAGGCCGACTGGATGTTGTTCTTCCCCCTCTCGAGCTTCGACATGAGCCTCTTCAGGACCGCATCGAGGTTTTCGGCGAGCTTCTCCGGGGGCATGTCCTTGGTGCCGATCGGCAGGTGGAAGGTCTTCCTGTCCCTCGTCCGCACCGTCACGCTGCTCCTGAGCTTCTCGATCGTGGCCTTAGGGTCCGCGCCCGGCGGTATGGGCTTCGGCATCTTCCCCCTCGGGCCGAGGACGACTCCAAGACGCTTACCGATCGTCGGCATCAAGGGTGCCTCCGCGATGAAGAAGTCGCTCGAGGTCGCGAACTTCTTCGCCTTCGACTTGTTCGAGGCCAGGGTCTCTATCTCGTCAGGCTGGATCACGAAGTCCGCGACGCCCTTCGCCTTCACGGCCATCTCGGAGCTGCCGAACACCCCGACCTTGACCGGCTTTCCGCGGCCGTTCGGGAGCACGACCTCCTCCTGTATCCTGTTCTTCGGGTTGGAGAGGTCAATGTCCTTGAGGTTGACGGCGAGTTCCACCGACTCCAGAAATCCCCTCTGCTTCGACTCCGCTTGCAGCTTCTTGATGACGTCGATGAGGTGTTGGTCTACCAATCTGATCCCTCCGATGTAGTCTTAGCGAGCCGATGGCTCTCCTACATGCCTAGGGAAGTGAGCGAATGCAGAAGGGGTTTATAACCCTTTTGAGCGGGATCCAGAGATGCCTGGCCGTGGCAGATCGCTCTTCGGCCCGCCCTTCGAGCCGCATTTGCCGAAATGATTTAACGGTAACGATGTCATGCCTTTCGTTGGGAGAGTGGGTCTGTGGTTCGCAGAATCGTCATCATCGGGGGCGGGTGCGGCGGCGCCACCGCTGCGCAGTTCGCGAGGAAGACCGACAGGACCTCGGAGATTACAATCATCGAGCGGGAACCATATTCGCAATACTCGAGGTGTGGGCTGCCCTACGGCATCTCAGGCATCATACCCGATTTCGTCAACCTTATCGAGGCACCCGAGGAGCGGCTCAGGAAGAACAGGATAGAGCTCCACCTCGGCACCGAGGCGACCAAGGTCGACAAGGAGAAGAGGATCGTCTATGCGAGGTCTCCTAGTGGAGACCTCGAGCTTCCGTACGATTCGCTGGTGCTCGCCACGGGCGCGAAGGCCTCCGTGCCTTCGATCAAGGGGGCGTTCAAGGAGGGCGGGAAGCCTGGCGAGCTCAAGCCCGGCGTGTTCGTGCTTCGGACGATAGAGGACGCCAGGGGCATACAGTCGCTCAGCCACAAGGGCCGCAGGGCGGTCGTCATCGGCGCTGGCCTGGTGGGCCTCGAGGTGGCCGAGGCGCTCATGATAAGGGGTTGCAAGGTCACGATCGTGGAGTACCTGAGCAACTGCATACTCGCGATGGTGGATGACGACATGGCCCAGATGATGGCCGATGCGATTGCGAAGCACGGGGTCAAGATGTTCACCAACTTCCAGGCGACAGAGATACTCGGCGACGAGAAAGCCAACTGCGTCGTGGCGAACGAAAGGGCCAGCGGCGAGGAGCGCACGTTCTACGCCGACCTGATCGTGGTTGCCACCGGGCAGCGCGGGGAGACTGAGCTGGCCAAACAGGTCGGATGCACGGTCGGCGTGACGAAGCAGATAGTCGTGGACGACAGGTGTGAGACTTGCGAGAAGGGAGTCTTCGCTGTAGGAGACTGCACGGAGTATCCCGACCTGGTCACGCAGAAGCCGTATGTCAGCGGCCTCGGCACTATCGCGGTCAAGATGGCTATGGTCGCTGGCGTCAACGCTGCTGGAGGCGATGAGCGCCTGCCTAAGGGTTTCCTTATCACGAGGGCCACGGAGCCCTTCGGCTGCCAGGTGGCCGCTGTTGGCCCGACCACGCCCCAGCTAGAGGCGTCGGGCATCAAGCCCCTTGTGGGCAAGGTGCGCTCGTTCACTCTGCCGGACTACTATCCGGGCCGAAAGGAGATATTCGTGAAGGTGCTGGCTCATCCGGAGACTGGGAAGATTCTCGGTGCTCAGATAGTTGGTGAGGGCCGAGTGCACATGAGGATCAACGCATTCGCGGTGGCGATGCAGGCCGGCATGACTGTCCAGGAGCTTGCGAAGCTCGAGACTGCCTACTGCCCGCCCGCAGCCCCGACGGTCGACCCGATTACAATAGCGTGCGAGGCGGCCAAGCTCAAGCTCGCAAGAGGAGTGAAAGCTCCAGGGTGAGCGGGCAGCTCAGAACAGCCCAGCGTACTCGCCCTTCTCTATCTCCTTGATGATCTGCTTCGGGTCCTTGCCGTCCACGGTGACGCCCATGGACACGCAGGTCCCGACGACCTCTTTGAACCTGGACCTCTTGTCCTTGCCGAGCATCGAGTCCTTCTTCATCTCCGCGATTTTCTGGACCTGCTCGACCGTCAGGTTGCCCACCTTGGTCGTCTTCGGGCTTCCGCTGCCCTTCTCCATGCCGATCTCCTTCAGCACGAGCGCGGACACCGGCGGGGTGCCAACCTTGATCTCGAAAGACTTGGTCTTAGAATCCACCAGGAGCGTGACAGGGACCTTCATCCCCATGAACGCCTTCGTCTTCTCGTTTATCGCGTTGACGACCTGGATGACGTTGACCCCCATCGGCCCTAGGGCGGGTCCGAGCGGCGGGCCGGGGGTCGCCTTGCCCCCGTCAACCAGCACTTCGAGTTTCTCTGCCATCGCATTCACCTCTCCTTCTCAAGCACTCTGACATGATCGCCACGGATGGTGACTGGTATCGGGACCATAGCCTCGAACAGCTCGACCGTGATCTCTTCTTTCGCCTCGTCTATCTGCTGCACCCGGGCCTTCTCTCCCTTGAACGGACCCGCGATCAGCTCGACGATGTCCCCCTCGACTATGCCGGATACTATGGGCTTGGGGGTCAGAAAGTGCTCGATCTCCGTGAAGGTCGTCTCTCCCTTGACTATGCCCCTCGTCCTCCTGACGCCTTTGACGAGGTCCCTGAGACCGTCCGTGTTCATCGCCTCGACGAACACATAGCCCCTGATGGTCGCGGGCGAGAGTATCGCGAACACGCCCACAGGCTTCGGCTTCGCCCTGCTGGCTATTGCGTCAGCGACGGTCTTCTCATGGCCTATCGAGGTCTTGACTGCGAGCATCGACTGCCTCGCGGTCGCGTGTATCGTGACGACATCGTTCATGCTCGGGTTGTCCTTCAGGCTCGCGTTGACCAGGACCGTGATCTTGTCCCCGTACCTCGCGCCGGTCGGGGATGTGATCTTGAGCGTGAACGACTTCTCCTGCCCCGGCATCACCTCGAAGGTGTGCTCCGTGGACTGGTCGGCCGACGGGGAGTTCTCCCACACGAGCCCTATCGCATCATATAGCTTCACGAACCATTCGGGAGAGCCCTCCTCCGTGGCCGCGAAGACCGTGTCGACCTTGATCGCCAGCACATGGGGCGCCCCGTCATCCGGCACCTTGAGGGACATCTCGAACTCCGCCGAGTCCCCCGAGGCCATCATCTTCTTCGTCTCGCCCTGGACGGTGAACTGCAGCGCCTTGACTGTGGGGGGAGGCGGCGGGGCCTCCTTCTTCGGCTCTTCCTTCTTCTTCGGCTCTATGTCGAAAAGACTCAATCAGACAACCTCGCTGTGCGTCATGTCCTCCTCTCGGTGTTCATGTGAAAGCACCGATGAGCATGTCCGCCCCGTACTCGAATATCCAGTAGATGAGGAACCCGAGCCCTCCCATCAGCAGCAGGCCTATGGCCACTATCTGGGTAATCTTGAGGTACTCCTCGCCGCTGGGCTTCCTGGCCATCTTCAGGACCCTGCCGTACTTGCCCTTCCCGACGTGCTTCGTCCTCTCCTCTATCTTCCTCTGGAGGTCCCAGGACTTGTCCACTATTTCCTTGATCTCTGGCATGGCGTTCCGTTCCTAGCATCTACCTACCTAATAAAGTCTAGTCCCAAGTCCCTGCCCTTCTTCTCTTTCGCAGGGCCGAGTATGTGCCTGGACTTGACCCCAGTGATCACTACCATCACCCTGATGGTCCTCTCGAGGCTCTCGTCCACCGCCGCGCCCCAGATAATCCGGGCGTTCTGACCTACCTTCGACTGTATGACCTCCGCGACCTGCTCGGCCTCCGCGACGGTCATGTCGGGCCCGCCGGTGACGTTGACCAGGGCCGCGGTGGCCTCGCTGATGTCCATCTCGATGAGCGGCGAGTTGATCGCCTCGTTGACCGCGGTTATGGCAGCATCGTCATCGTCCGATTCGCCCAGGCCTATCATCGCGACGCCGCCCGACTTCATGATGGTCTTGATGTCGTTGAAGTCGAGGTTGACCAGGCCGGGCTTGGTGACGACCTCGGTTATGCCCTTGATAGAGCGCATGAGGACCTCGTCTGCCACCTTGAAGGCGGCGTTCAGGGACAGCTTCGGGACCACGTCCAGCAGCTTGTCGTTTGGGATCACGATGACGGTGTCCGCGACATTCCTGAGTCTCTCCAGCCCCCACTCGGCGTTCTCTGCTCTGACCGCGCCCTCAGCTGCGAAAGGCCATGTGCAGATGGCGACAGTCAATGCCCCCAGCTCCTTTGCGACCTGGGCCGCGAAAGGAGCAGCACCGGTGCCCGTGCCGCCTCCGAGGCCGCATGTGATGAAGACGATGTCGCATTCCTTGAGCGCCGTCTTGATCTCCTGCTCCGCCTCGCGAGCCGCTTCCTCACCGACCTGTGGCAGCGCTCCGGCTCCGAGGCCCCTTGTCACACGCCTTCCCAGCAGTATCTTGTGGGGGGCCCTCGTCATGAGTAGGTGCTGCGCGTCTGTGTTGGCCGCGTAAAGCTCCGCGCCCACGATGCCTGCCTCCGCGAGCCTGTTGATGGTGTTCGAGCCGCCGCCACCACAGCCTAGGATCTTGATGCTGGTCTTCAGCCCCTGCAGTATGCTCTGCAGCTCCTCGTCCTGGGCTGAGAGCGCCCGAAACGTCTCCGAGACCTTCTTCTGCTGCTCCTGCTCCGCAGCTGTCATCACGCTGTCGATGAGGGACTTCATCTTGAGCCTCCAAACTATATATGTAAATACAAAGCGCCAGCGGCGAGACTAGCTCGCCAGCTGTCAGCACCGTAGCTGATTGCCCTTCTTAAAATTTTCGGACGAATTGCCTGAGCCATACCCTGTATGGCTCAGCGTACGAGGTCGACCTCGCCTATGCCCTTGAACCTCTTGTCCGACCCTGGCTTCCCCAGAAGCTGCTTCGACTTCACACCCGTGGCCACGAGCATCACGCGGACGCTCTTGTCCATGGACGGGTCTATCGCAGCGCCCCAGATTATCCTGGCGTTGGCGTGGACCCTGCTCTGGACCTCCTCTGCGGCCTTCTCCGCCTCTGAAATGGTCAGGTCGGTTCCTCCTATGACGTCTACAAGGACGCCGTTCGCCTCGCTTATGTCGACCTCAAGTAGAGGCGAGTTGATGGCCTGGTCTATCGCCTCTTGAATCCTCTCGTCGCCGGGGGCGTCGGACTCGCCGAGCCCGATCATGGCCACGCCAGCACCCTTCATGATGGTCTTGACATCGTTGAAGTCGAGGTTGACGAGTCCTGGCCTGGTGATGACCTCGGTGAGGCCCTTGATGGAACGCATCAGGACCTCGTCTGCCACCTTGAACGCAGCGTTCAGTGACAGCCTCGGGCAGAGCTCCAAGAGCTTGTCGTTCGGTATCACCACCACGGTGTCGGCCGAATCCCTCAGCCTCTCGAGGCCCCATTCGGCGTTCTCCATCCTCATCTTCCCCTCACCCCTGAAGGGCAAGGTCGCGACCGCGATCGTGAGCGCCCCCATCTCCTTCGCAAGCCTGGAAACGACCGCCGCCCCCCCTGTACCGGTCCCGCCGCCAAGCCCGCACGTTATGAAGCAGATGTGAGTGTCGACCAGGATCTTCTTAAGCTCCTCCTCGGCCTCCCTGGCCGCCTCCTCGCCTATCTGCGGGAGTGCGCCTGCGCCGAGCCCCCTCGTGACCCGCCTGCCAAGGAGTATCTTGTGCGGCGTGCGGAGGGTGAGCAGATGCTGTGCGTCCGTGTTGGCCGCGAACAGCTCCGCGCCGACTATTCCCTCGTCGTAGATTCTTGCGATGGTGTTCGACCCGCCGCCTCCGACTCCTATGATTTTGATGTTCGTCTTGAGGCTCCGCAGTATCTGTTCGAGCTCGGCATCGACTCTCGCGTCTGCGCCGAATGCTGCGGCTTGGGCCATCTGGGCGCCTTGGGTTTCTTCACGGGCTAGGGCATCTTCGACCAGGGATCTCATCATGTTGGGTCACCTTTGGGGAACGTGCGAGTCGCCTCTCTTCCTATGACTGGAAGTGCATCCCTCGCGCGCGCGTTGCGCGTACATATAAAATCGAAGTGTAAGTATAAAATAGTTTGGTAATCAGCGGGTAACCTCCTTTTTCGCCGGAGTGCATCGTCCGCACACAACTTTTTTCATTGCGCGAAGCGATGCGAAATCCGTGAGGACACGAGCACATGTCGTCTTCGAAGGCCTAGTGCAGGGAGTCTTCTTCCGCGCCAACACGAAGAGGTGTGCGGATTCCCTCGGTCTGACTGGCTGGGTTAGGAACAGGTTCGACGGCTCTGTCGAGGCGGTCTTCGAGGGCGACGAGGACGAAGTGCACCAGGCTATTGAGTGGTGCGCCACTAAGCAGCCCTATGCGCGTGTCTCGAAGAAGACTGTTGAGACTTCCCCGGCCACAGGTGAGTTCGAAAGCTTTTCCGTGCGCTAGCTTCGGGCGTGACGCCCTACTCTCTCTATTTCACCAAGACGATCGAAGCCATCGCCACGCCTGCAACCACCATTGCGATCGACAGTTCGAGGCCGAGCATGAGGGCGAATACCACTGTCAGGATGCCGCAGGTCCTCCCAGCGTTGAGCAGGAACTCCCGGACTAGCACCCCTTTCTTCTTCAGCTTCTCCATCTTGTCCAGGAGCATGGTGAATAGGAACGAGTGTATCACCGCGATGAAGAGGAACGCCATGCTCATGGTTGCGGCGAACTGCTCCGCGGAGCCTGCCATTGATGCGAGCAGGATGCTCACCGCGGCGAAGGCCGCGCCCACTCTCACGATGTGCGCCCTGTCCTTGAGCCTGTCCGAGAGGTAGCCGAGGGCGACGGTCATGATCGCGCCCCAGAAGGCGAAGAGGGACAGATATCCTCCGAGGCTGAGCTCGTTCTTCGCAAACTCGAAGCTCACTATCGGCACGAAGATCCAGAAGACGCCGTCCTGCACGCCCTCCGCAAACAGGGCTATCCTGAGTCGCCAGTCGACGGGCTTCAGCACCAGGTCCATCTGCAGTTTGCCGACGAGGTTTACCTTCAGAGACTGCAGCAGCTCGGGGATGATGATCCTCTCTCTTAAGCTCAGGAATGCCCTCAGCCCGGAGACGATCACCAGGTTCAGGAGAACGATCGCAGTGCCGATCGCGAAGAGCACCTGATAGGATATCGACGAGATGATGACGCCGCCAGCAAGCGGCATGACCACAGAGACAAGCGGGAATATGAGGAAGTATGCGCCGATCACCGCGCCCCGCTTCTTCTTCGAGGTGATGTGCATGACGAGCGCGTTGTACGGGACCCAGAAGGTCACGATGTATGTTCCAAAGAGCACTGGAGGGATGAGCACCAAAGCCCATCCTCTGAGCAGGATGAGCAGCACATAGTAGCCGGCGAGTGCGACCAAGGCCGTGTTCATGGAATACGAGAACCTCGCAACTATGGTCCTCGAGGCGAAGGCCGTCAGCGTGAGCGGAACGGCCGCGCATATGAGGACGAACACCGCGCACTGCAGGTAACTCATGCCCATCTTAAGGAGGTAGATGAGGGCGAACGAGTTTGCGAGAGTGTTGGCCAGGGCCACGAGGGTCTGGACTAGGACCAGCGCGCCGTGTCTGTGTGAGAGCGCGCCCACGTAGTGCTTGAAGTGAGACCCATACATTGCTGCCCCTCCCGGTCGGCAGGAGATCCATTCGGCCTCTCAGGCGAAACGGGAACCGTAGGTCGTCCTCGGATTGTCGGCATGTATCTTGTAGGCTTGCTCCTCGGTCATGATGCCCTTCTGCAACAGGGTCTTCGTCCTCTTGGGGACGGTCGTGATCGCTAGGACCGCACCCGGTCGTTTCGGGTCGTCGAGGAAATCCGTCTCCATCAGGAACCTCGTCCCCTTTCGGAGGGCACGCTCGGCGGAATCCCTTCCGACGAGGACCGAGGGCATCAGCCCGAAGTTCTCCTCAGGCAGGATCAGAGGCGGCGAGTAATGCTTCACGACCCTGTTCTTATCAAGACCGACCTTGTCGGCCATCAACGCTAGTTCGCGCATGTTCTCCGGGGTCGCGCTCTCGGTATGGAGCACTATCGCGCACTCGACCTCCTTCGCCAGGGCCATCGCTCGCTCCAGTATCTCGTTGGAGGATTGCCATATATCGGAAGAGACCGGGAAGTGCGGCCTACCTACCTCCCCGATGGCCAAGGCCTTGCCGTCAGAGACATATTCCGCGGCTATCTCCATCCCGCGCATCATGATCTCCTCTGCTGCCTCCAGTCCGTGCAGCTTCGCGAGATCGAGCAGCTCCGCGGGATAGGGCCCCACAGTCGCATACGCCTTCACGCGGGTTTCGTTGTTGACTCTGTCCTTGGTCGACACCGTCAGGTCGAAGCTCCTGCGGAAGTCATCGGCGGTCCTGATGGGCACCTCGTCGTACGGCATGTGCGAGACGATGAGGTGGGTGCCTCCGCTCCTCTCGAAATCTCTTGCCGACTCGACGTTGCGACCTTTGTAGGGCTCCAGGTGGATATGGTTGTCCAATATCGGTGAGGCCATGATCCGATCTACTTCAGCAGGCCCGCAGCTTTGAGTTCCTCTGTGATCTTGTCGACCGCGGCCTCGACGTCCTCTGGTTTTCGAGCGCCCGTACAGACGAGCTTGCCGCTGCCGAACAGGAGCACCACCACCTTGGGCACATCTATCCGGTAGACGAGCCCGGGGAACTGCTCCGGCTCGTACTCGACCTTCTCGAGGCCGAGGCTGATCGCTATCGCGTTGAGGTTGATCTGCGCTCCGAGGTCGCTCGATGCGACGATGTTCTGCACCTCGATCTTCGGCTCCCCCTTGATCGTGATTCCGGCAGCCTCAATCTGCTTGGCGACCTTGCTGATCGCCATCTTGACCTGCTCGAGGCTTTTCGCCCCCGTGCAGACCACCTTGCCGCTCCTGAAGAGCAGCGTTGCTGTCTTCGGCTCCTTCAGCCTGTAGATAAGGCCGGGGAACTGCTCTGGCTCATACTCCGCGCCGTCGAGCGCGAGCGCGATCGCCTGCAGGTCCAACTCCCCACCCAGAGATGTTGAGGCGACAACATTCTCTATCTTGATGACTGCCATTAAAAGCTCACCCCGTGCTCCCCATATTTAAATGGGTATTTAAAAAGATTTGGCGTTCATTTCCGTCCAAAGACCACCATTTCCAGTGCGACTGGCTTCCGTCTCTGTCGATGAAACGGCCCTTGTCGTGAGGCGATTGTGTGATCTACATGCGAATTCGCCGAGGTCTGGCCGCTCGTCCGTGGATTGCCGTGAGATATTCAGCGAATGAACGGCGACAGCACACATCAGCTCCTCAGCGCCAGTATGCGGCCAGCCTTATATACGATTCCGGCCATTCCCCTGCCGGGGGAGGAAATTGATTGCCAAGAGAATGAGACTGTATGCTGTCGCGGCGTGCAGCTTGATAGCATTCGGCGTAGCGGTGGCCCCGTCTGCGGCCCAAGCACCGAATGGCGGAAGTGCTGACTGGACGTTTGCGATATACATGTGCTCTGACAACGACCTGGACTACTGGGGCGAACTGAACACCGACTGGTTGAAAGAAGTCGGCTCTACTGCTGACGTCAAGTTCGTAGTGCTCTGGGACACCTCGGAAGGCCCTGCGGATTTGTACCTGATCGAGAAGAAGAAGATGGTCAAGATGACAGACTATGAGCACAGCGGGGAAGAGGTGAACATGGGCGATCCCGAGATACTCAGCTCGTTCATGGATTACCTCGCAGCCGAGTTCCCGTCGGATGACCTAGCACTCGTACTATGGGACCACGGCGACGACTTCAGAGGCATCTGCTTCGACTACGACACCGGGACCAAGGACAAGATGGACTACTTGTCGCACCAGGAGATCACGTCCGCCCTCAAGGGGCGACCCCTGTCCGTCCTTGCCGCCGACGGCTGTGGCCTCGGAGTGATCGAGGTAGCGTACGAGTATGCGATGAACGGCGTGACCGCCGAGTGGTTCGTCGCGAACGAGAACTACGTCCCGCTGGAGGGATTCCCGTACGATATGATAGCCGCCGACCTCGTCGCGAACCCGAGCATGACCCCTGAGGAGCTGTCGAAGGACATGGTGGCCAGGTATCCAGAGCTGTATCAGAAGGGCTGGCTGACCGAGCTCGCTGCCATCAAGCTGACCGAGATCCCACGGGTCGTGTCAGAGCTGTGGGACGTCACGGACATCCTGATGGACGACATGCTGTCGTACAAGGGCCTTGTGAGCTCCGGACGCGGCCAGGCTACGATGGGCTGGTCCCAGTACGGCTGGGAGGGATATGTGGACTTCCCGACGATCTTCGAGGTCATCTACTCGAAGGCGGCCCCAGGATCCGACCTCGAGGTCCAAACTGGTGAGCTGCTCTCTGCGATCGAGGCCGCAGTACCGTATGTCGGGGCCTCGCAGCCCGCGGATGTCTGGGATCCGGAGGGCCTGTCGGTGTTCTTCCCGTCAGCTGATGGCTCGTACAAGCACAACACGTGGTGGCGGGGCTCTCTCTATCCGACCATGCAGTTTGCGCAGGAAGGATGGCTGGATTTCCTATTCTGCTACTGGAACAGCAACTGAAGACAGAGCCAGGACAAACCGTCTACCCAAACTCATTTCCTAAACCTATTTACTGGTTTCCTCCTGCACACGGTCGGGCATTCCGTACTAGCCTGTTATATCCTCGAGGCCCATTCGTAGCGGCGTCAGCAAGGTGATGGCATGGAGCCAAGCGATTCCTCTGTCGTGATGGAGACCAGGGACCTCACGAAGAGGTTCAAGGATGTCCTCGCGGTGGACTCCCTCAGCATGAAGGTGCGGAAGGGTGAGATATTCGGATTCCTGGGCCCAAACGGAGCTGGCAAGAGCACGACGATCAAGATGATGATGGGCCTGGTCCACCCGACATCTGGCCAGGCCTTCATCAACGGAAGGTTCGCGAACGACAGCGCAGTCGAGCTGCGCAAGGACATAGGATTCCTTCCTGAGCGTATCTCATTCTACGACAACCTCACACCAGTACAGACGCTGAACTTCTTCTGCGAGCTCCGCCGCGAGGACAAGTCTGCAATCCCGTCTTTGCTCAAGGAAGTCGGGCTTGATGAGGCCGCCAATCGGAAGGTGGGGACATTCTCGAAAGGGATGACTCAACTCCTTGGCGTCGCCCAGGCGATGATCGGGCACCCTTCCATCTACATAATGGATGAACCCACAGGGGGCCTCGACGCCCGATGGGTCAGAATGGTGAGGGATAAGCTCCGGGCGCTGAACGAGCAGGGAGCGACCATTGTCTTCTCATCGCACATCCTGTCAGAGGTTCAGGCATTGTGCCATAGGGTGGCGATAATCGACAGGGGGAGACTCGTCGCTGAGGATACGATTGAGAACATCAGCGAGCACCTCAACATCAAGCCTCGCCTCTGGATCCGCAGCCCTGGCCTGAACGGCAAGCTGCCCGAATGGATTCGGGATCTGGAAGGCATCAAGGACGTGTCAGTGAAAGAAGATGATCTCATGGTCACGTGTGACGCTGCATTGCGGTTGCAGGTCCTGAATTCTCTCAAGGAAAGAGGCCTGGTCATCAAGGACTTCAGGACCGTCGAACCCTCCCTCGAGGAGGCGTTCGTGAGGCTTCTCACCAACAAGGAGGAGTCCTGAGTGTTGCTGAACTTCAGGTCGATCTACACGGTCGCGAAGAAGGAGTTCTCAGACAACGCGAGGAACAAATGGATACTCCTCCTTATCGGGATATTCCTGGTGCTGTCGATTGCATCCTCCATAATGGCGGGCCACGGGGAAGTCGGGGAGATGGAGTCGACGGTTGGCACGCTCCTGACTCTGTCAAGCATGCTCGTGCCAATAATATCGATAATGCTCGGCTATGCTGCCATCTCGGGAGAGGTGGAGAGCGGGGCGCTCGCAGTCGTACTGACCTGTCCGGTGCGGCGAATCGAGGTTTTCTTCGGGAAGTATCTCGGGCTCGGATCCGTGATATGCTTCTCGATTCTCGTCGGCTTCGGTTCATCAGGACTGATCATAGCGGCGACGACCGGACATGCACAGTGGGGCGCCTACGCAGCATTCATTCTGTTGACCATGCTTCTCGGCCTTCTGTATCTGAGCCTGTCCATGTGCTTCTCATCCGTGCTGAAGAGGCGCGTCACCTCTCTGGCAGCAGGCGTTCTCGTCTTCTTCCTGGGACTCATCCTCGGGATGATCATGATGGGAGCATGGATGGCGACAGGCGGTAGCATCGAGGACTTCATGACCGGAGACACTTCCTCCATTCCAGACTGGTTCTGGTTTGAGCTGTTAATCAGTCCTCAGGACGGAAACGGGGCCGCGGCGATGTTGGCGTTCGGTACCACGGAGTTCTTCGGATATGAGATTGCCTTGCCTCCTTGGATCACCCTTGGGACTCTTGGGTTAGCGCAACTGATCTGGACTGTAGTACCATTGGTCCTCGCGTGCATATTCTTCCAGAGGAGAGACATCTGAATCACGGGCCGGATTGCTCTCGGCGCGCCTCCGTCTCGAACGGTGGTACCAGCGTCAAGTGCATTGTTGCGTAAAGTATGATTCAGGGGGTTGACAGGAGTTGATTGTCTGACGGGCGGAGAAGCCAGTATTTCTTTTGGGTTTGAGAATATTATGCGAAGACTTAAGAAGGGTTTATCTACATTCCGTGTATCGCAGGCCCCGAGGGGAAACGTCGTGTGGATGCCCGTAAGGTCACGAGAGAACGAGCTGGTTGACCTTGTTCTTCTTGCGCTGTCGCGGAGAGCCAAAGCGATGGATCTCCGCCCCGCAGGGTGGAGTACCAGAATCTCGAAAACAACTTTCTTTGTCGCCAAGGAGTTGGACCTCCCGATAACTCGTTCATGGTTCAAGTTCGGTGCACATGTCTGGGCTGACAATGCAACGGAGACTCGTCTGTGTCAGTTCATGGGGTTAACTGAACCCGACCCAAGCATCAACATGACCATTGACTACGCAAAGTCTGAAGGCAAGTCTGTATTCCGGCAAATCCAAGAGGTAATTGACAAGCATGAATTCATCCTGACATCTTCAACATCTAAGATCTTGGACTGGCTATACTTCAACGAGGCTCCGAAAGAGTACCGGGGAATTTACAGGTCCCACAAGAAGGTTATGGACCGAATCGATAAGATTCTGGACTCGATATGGCAGGTCGATGCCAGCTGTCAGTATGCTAATGCAGCGGAAGAGATTACCCATTTCCACGAGGAGATGCTGTACTTCCAGGACCGTCAAGACATGGTTGATTTGGTGATAGACAGCACGTCTCTTCTTGAGAGTCTTCTGATCCATTACGAATCGAACCTTGATAACTACGATCCGCTCAAGAAGCTGGCGAAGTTTCTCGATTCATTCTATCGCGGGTTCTATCTTGCTGATGTGTGGAAGTTCCCGGCTTCTGCAATCACGCTGGAGACTGTTGTGGGTGAGAATGCCGATTCAGTGAGGATTGGTTTGGGGGGTTACCTGAATAGGGTTGAGGCTTACAGAAACGAACTGGACGATTGGACTGAGAAGGCGTACACAGAAGGATGCTATCCTTCGAAACTGGAAATCGAGGACATACAGAAACGCTTGTCCAGCAGATTGTCCTCAGACACATCCTCGTTGAAAAGACTATACTACGAAGGTCTTCTGACTGACTAGTCGCTCGGAGTAAGCATGGACGACAGACCCCTCTTTCTGGATACGAATGTTTACATGAGCTATGCAGTCGATGGTCATATTGAGAAGTTCCATTCTGATTGCTGTATCGTATTCAATGCTCCGAACTCAAGACACACGAGTTATACTGTTAAACAGGAGCTCAATAAGAAGATGAGAAACCGTAGGAGGCTCTATTCTGAACTCCTGCAGCACGTCAAATCCAAGGC
>JAFGHM010000035.1 GCA_016930135.1 Thermoplasmatota archaeon
ATATTTATATGTTCAGAACGCCGCGCGCTCGACTCGAGGACATGAAGGTCAGTATCGTTTCGACCGGAATCACGGTGTTGGCTGCGACCGCGAAACAACTATATGTATGCAAGCACTTACTTGCATGAATGGCGCGAAAAGCCCGCGCGCGCCCGGCCAAGCCGACGCGCGAGAGGATCCTCGACGCGGCTCTGGAGTGCTTCGCGGAGAACGGCTTCTCAGGCTCGAGCACCAAAGAGATAGCCAGAAGGGCCAAGGTCAATGAGGTCACGGTATTTCGTCTGTTCAAGTCGAAAAGGGCGCTCTTCTTGGCCGTGCTCGGCGAGAGGTCCCCCGTGCTGTCCATCAAGGACAGGGTCGGTCTTGAGGCCACGGGTCCGCTGGAGGACCTTCTGGCGAACAACATCAGGACGGTCCTGGGTATGCTCCGCTCCAATAGGCAGATCTATTTCGTGGTGATGGCAGACGCATGGCGTCAGCCCAAGATGAGGAACATCGCCTACGAAGAGATCGTCAAGAAGGGGATCGAATTCGTCGCTCTCTTCATGAAGGGGCTGATGGACGCGGGGAAGATCCGGAGGATGGACCCCGAGGTCGCTGCAAGAGGCCTGATGGGAGCAGTGCAGTTCTACTTCTTGACCACCGAGATATTGGGTGGCGGGACGCCAAGGCCGGACGAGGAGGAGCGCTTCATACGCGGCTTCGTGTCCATCTTCATGAATGGGATGAAAGCAGAGCAGGAGGCTGATGAGCTTGTCTGAGAGAACGAGAGGCAGGACGGGCAGGACGGTCGGAGAGAACGAGGACAGGAGCGTGCCGGTTCTTGTCCGCAAACTGAGAAAGGAATTCGACGGACTGATTGCGGTGGACGACCTCGAGATGATGATCTCTCCTGGCTTGCTCTACGGTCTGATAGGGCCCAACGGTTCCGGGAAGACGACCGCCATCAAGATGTTCGTAGGTCTCCTCAGGCCGAGCGGCGGAGAGGCCTATGTCCTGGGGGAGAAGGTTCCCGGGCGAGAGAACGTACAACGCGTGGGCTACATGCCGCAGGAGACTGCTGTGTATCCCGACCTGACGATACACGAGAACATGGAGCTCTTCGCCGAATTGTATTCGGTCAGCCGGGAGGATTTCGAGAGGAGGGAGAAGCTGCTTCTAGACGTCATAGACCTGAAGGCCCGAAAGGACAGCCTCGTCTCGCAGCTCAGCGGCGGCATGAAGCACAGGACATCACTCGCATGCACCCTGATCCATGACCCGGAGCTGCTGTTCCTGGACGAGCCCACGGTGGGGGTCGACCCGGAGCTCAGAGTGGGTTTCTGGGAGTACTTCGGGAACCTCAAGGCCCGCGGGAAGACCGTCGTGCTCACCACCCACTACATGGACGAAGCAGTGAGGTGTGACGTGGTCGGGATGATGCGCGCTGGGAGGCTCATCGCCGAGGGAGCGCCGAAGGACCTGATGGCCAGGGCGAACGCTTCGGACCTCGAGTCCGCGTTCATGTTCTTCTCGCGGGGGGATAACGCTTGAACCCGCGAAGGATCCTGGCGATAGCCATGAAGAACCTCAGGGGCCTGAAGCACGACAGGCGCACAGTCGGATTCCTCGTGTTCATGCCCCTGCTGCTGATCACGATATTCGGCTACACGTTCGGAGGGGACGTCGAGAACCTCGATGTCGAGATAGTGAGCTTCGATGACGCGCCCGAGGGCACCTCTATCGCATCGGCGATCACCTCGGACCTCGCGACGAGGGACACGATGAGCATCGTAAGGGTCACGAGCCCCTCGGAGGCGACAGATGGGACGGTACAGGCCGCCTTGGACAAGGTCAGAGATGCCGACCTGTTGGCGCTCATTGTGTTCGAGCAAGGCTTCACTGAGGATGCGTACGAGGCGCTCTTCGCGCTCAGGAACGGAACGCTCGTCATGCCGGGGAGCTTCAGGGTGTACATAGACGGCACCAATCCCAACATCGTCAGTGCCATGATGAACGACCTCCAGACATCGATCCAGAAGGTGCTCGTGTCGCCCTCGTTCGCCATCGTCCTGCCCATCGTTGCGACGCCCGAGCTCGTCTACGGTGAGGGCGCCGAGTTCATAGACTTCTTCGCGCCGGGAGTGATGGGCCTGGCCGCCATGATGGTGACCTTCATGCTCTCCATCATCTCCTTCGTGCACGAGCGCGGCCAGTCTACCCTCGACAGGCTGCTGGCGTCGCCGGCGACCGAGGGTGAGATCGTATCCGGATACGTTCTGGCCTTCGGCCTCGTCGGGCTCATACAATCGCTGGTCATACTCATCACCGCCATCCTGCTCTTCGGGATCGAGATTCAGGGCAGCGCCGTGCTTGCGCTGTCGATGATATTCGTCTTCGGCATCGGCATGCAGGGGCTCGGGTTCGTGCTCTCCGCCCTTGCCAGGAACGAGTTCCAGGCGGTGCAGTTCATGCCCATCGTGCTCTTCCCGTCCATACTGCTCTCGGGCGTGTTCTGGCCTCTTGAGGCGGTCCCTGACGTCCTGAGGCCAGCTTCGTACTTCCTCCCGCTCACATATGCAGTGGAGGGGCTTAGGTCCGTGATGATCAGGGGCTGGGGCGTCGGGGATGTATGGCTCCAGTTGGTCGTGCTCCTGGTCTTCGCAGCTGTAATGATGCTCCTGAGCACTTACGGTCTCAAGAAGAGGAGATGATGCGATGACCGCCCCCAAGCCGAGAGTTGTGTTCGTCTCCGAGGGCAACGAGATAACGCACAGGCAGCTGGAGGCACTCAAGGCCCTGCACGCCAAGGGCTCGATGCAGAAGGCGGCGGCCTCGATAGGGGTGTCGACCCCGGTGCTCCACAAGTACGTGCGCGAGATCGAGTCGAAGGCGGACCTGGAAATCGTCTCGACCACGAGCAAGGGGAGCAAGCTCACGGGCGCCGGGCTGGAGCTGCTCAGGCGGTTCGAGGCCTATGAGAAGCGGCTCGAGGACAGCGAGGACCTCAGGATAGCCGGCACGCCGGTCACGGAGAGGTGCATCCTGAGCGCTGCCACGGAGCTCTCGGACAAGGGGAGGGCCTGCAGGGTCGTCATATCGACGGACGAGCAGAACCTCAGGCTCGCGGAGGAGATGCGCGTGGACTGCGTGCTGCTCGACGACGCCATGCTGGCCATGGAGCGCGCCCAGGACATGGAGGCCGCCGAGATAGGCATGGACATGCTGCTGCTCAGGGACGCAGGTCCGAGGTTCGCGCAGCTCGCGTTCGGCGCGCAGAGGCTCGGGTTCAGATACCTGAAGGAGAAGGACATCCCGCACGAGATCGTGCGAGTGCTGCACGAGCCGACGATGCTTGACAGGACCGACCTCAGCTACTTCGTGAACAAGAGCCTCGTGAGGAACGGGGTCGTGAAGGCGGAAGGTGGGAGGGACCAGAAGTGGTCCATGCACTCCATCGTGGCGCTGAAGTGCGCCGAGCACGACGACCTGCCTCTCTTCCTCGAGGAGGCCAGTGAGGCATGGATTTACCGGAAAGGGTAATTCTTTTCCCTTTATAGCAAAACCATCAAATATGCAGCCAACGTTCGTAGTCTCGGTGAGCGTTCTTGGCAGAAGCGAAGGAACCGAACCCGGAGTTCACGAGAAAGGTCGTCGAGGGCGGAGGCAAGACCGTCAACCTCTGCTTCCAGTGCGGCACGTGCACGGGCAGCTGCCCGTCCGGCCGGCAGACGGCGTTCCGAGTCAGGAAGGTCGTCAGGCGCGCCCAGCTGGGGTTCGAGGAGGACGTCCTTCCGTCAGAGGACCTCTGGCTGTGCACCACATGCTACACGTGCTATGAGAGGTGCCCCAGGGGTGTGGAGATAGTCGATATCATCATGGCCCTCAGGAACATGGCGGTCAGGAAGGGCTACATGGCCGAACCCCACAGGAAGGTCGCGGAGCTGATATCCAAGACGGGCCACCTCGTCACGCTGAGGGAAGAGGACAAGGCCCTCAGGACGAAGCTGGGCCTCCAGGGAACGCCTCCGACGGTCTTCTCCGACCCGAAGGCGCAGGAGGAGGTCAAGAAGATCGCGGCACTGTGCGGGTTCGACAAGCTCGTCGCATCAGGGGGGAAGGCCTGATGGGCAAGTACGCTTTCTTCCTCGGCTGCATCATGCCCCTCAGATATCCGGGCATAGAGAGCGCCACCAGGGAGGTCTTCAAGTCCCTGGGCATCGACCTGGTGGACATGCAGGGCGCGAGCTGCTGCCCCGCACCCGGAGTCATGAGGTCCTTCGACCAGACCTACTGGATGGCCATCGCCGCGAGGAACCTCGCGATCGCGGAGAAGATGGGAGTGGACGGCGTGCTCACGATCTGCAACGGGTGCTTCGACACGCTGTTCGAGGTCGCGCACAAGCTGAACCACGACCCCGAGCTCAGGAAGAAGATCAACAAGATACTCAAGGACGCCTCTGGCATGGAGTACAACGGCACGGTGCAGGTGAGGCACTTCGTCGAGCTCCTGTACAGGGAGGTCGGCGTTGAGGCGATCAAGGCGAAGGTGAAGGGGGGCAAGAACCTCAGGGCGGCGGTGCACTACGGCTGCCACTTCCTGAAGCCCTCGAACATCAAGAAGATCGACGACTCTGAGAGGCCCCACATATTCGATGACCTGGTCGAGGCTTCCGGGATGACGAGCGTCCCGTACAAGGACAAGGGCATGTGCTGCGGTGCAGGGGGCGGCGTGAGGGCGAGGACGCCCGATGTCGCGCTCAAGATGACCGAGGAGAACCTGAAGAACATGACCGATGCTGGCGTCGATGTCATAGTCGACTGCTGCCCGTTCTGTCACCTGCAGTACGATGCTGGCCAGGCGCAGCTGAAGAACTACAAGATACCGGTCCTCCACCTGTCCCAGCTCATGGTGCTCGCGTTCGGCCTCGACAAGGACAAGACGGGGTTCGAGTCGCATCAGGTGAAGGTCAACCTCTAGTGCGCTCGGGGGATCTGAGAGCATGCACGTAGCGAGGCTGGTCGCCATCACGGAGGTGCGGAACGTGCCTCCGGACATCAGGCCTTTCGTTGAGTTCAAGGCCGCTGTCGAGGAGCGGAAGCTGGACGAGAATGACATGGTGGCGATCCTGAACATCGACACCACGACCTGCTACGTGCCCGTGTTCCTGAAGGACCCCGTCGCTCTGAAGGACCTCGAGAACGAGCTCGCGAAGCAGGACGCCGCTCTCACGGTGGACTCGAGGGATGCCCTCTCGAAGCATCTGAGGAAGTGAGCCTGAACAAGATTGATTACTGGGAGCGCTTTATCCCTCAACACAGACCAGAAGGATGGAGAAGGCCTGGGAGCTGCTTGAGATGGAACCGGAGAAGCTCTACAAGTGCTTCATGTGCGGCAAGTTGTACGACACGGAAGAGGCCGCCATGAAGTGCCACAACGCCCCCATACAGAAGATCATAGTCAGGGACATAGGCAGGAAGCCGAAGTTCCAGGGCCATTGAGCCGACGACATGGTTTTCGGCGCCTTCGATGTCCTGAGGTTGGACAGGACCAGGGGAACGCATGGACATGATCATCGAAGAGCTCCACAAGGAGATCGAAAGAGTTTGGCCAAAGCACCTGGAGGAGACCCGGAGGATCCTGCGAGTCCCGAGCGTGTCCATGACCGGTGAGGGCATCCAGGACACCGCCGACATGCTTGAGGATTTCTTGGACGGGATGGGGGCGGAGCACGGCCAGTTCAGGTCTACCAGGAAGAGCCATCCACTCGTGCACGGACACCTGGACGTCGGCGCTGAGGGGACCGCGCTCGTGTACGGTATGTACGATGTGCAGCCGATAGGAGACCTCGATGAGTGGGACCATCCTCCTTTCGGGGCCACGATAGTGAACCAGAGACCCTACGGCAAGGTCTTGGTCAACAGGGGCGCATACAACTCGAAGGCCTCTCTAGCAGGCACCCTACTGGCAATCAGGACGATGCTGGAGAAGGACTCGCTTCCTGTCAACGTACGTTTCCTGCTCGAGGGCGAAGAGGAGTGTGGCGGGAGGAGCCTGCCCGACTTCGTCGTCAAGAACAAGGCCGTCCTCTCCAAGGCGAACGCTGCCCTCGCCCTGGACTACTGCGAGGACTCGAGAGGCGTGCCCCAGGTCTGTCTCGGGCTCAAGGGATGCGTCTACTTCGACCTAATCGCGGAGGGCAAGGCCAGGGGTGGGCCCACGGCGGAAGTGCACAGCAGCGAGGCCGTCTGGATGGAGAGCCCGGTCTGGAGGCTCGTGCACGCCATATCCACCATGGTCGACAGCGATCAGCAGCCTACGGTCGACGGCCTTTGGGACGATGTCAGAGGGCCGGACAAGGAGGACGTCCGGATGATCAAGAAGCTCTCGAAGATGTTCGACCCGAAGAGCTACCTCAAGGACTCCGGGGTCGAGAGGTTCAAGGTGAAGGGATCCTCCGAGAAGCTGCTGGAGAAGTACATGTTCGAACCGTCTGTCAACATCGACGGGCTCATATCTGGCTTCCAGGAGGAGGGCACGAAGACCGTCCTCCCGCCGAGCGCCACCGCCAAGATAGACATCAGGATCGTGCCGGATATGACGATCGAGGGCACCAGAAGGAAGGTCATGGCACACCTGAGGCGCAGGGGGTTCACGGACATAAGGATGAGGAACTACGAGGACTACCCGTGGTCCAAGATCGACGCTGGCACGCCCATAGCCATGGCGTGCATAGACGCCATGAGGGCCCACGGAAAGGAGCCCGAGGTCTGGCCCATGATAGCCGGGTCCGCGCCGTTCTACGTGTTCGACGAGGTCCTGGGGGTCCCCTGGGGGTCCGCGGGCCTCGGCAGGGGCGGCCGGGCGCATTCACCGAACGAGTTCGCGGTCGTCGAGGGCATGAAGCGGTTCGAGAAGAGCGTCGTGACCATCTTCTGGAAGCTCAAGGAGCACGCGGAAGCGGAAGGGTGAGAGGACCGGGACCGTGCATGCTGGCATCGCCGGGATTGGCGCGTCACCGTCGCCGCCGTACACAGCAACCTTAAAATACACAATTCCGTTATCGAGCCTGCTCTATCAGAATCACTGAGAGGTATGTAGTTGGCTCAGAAACAGAGGGCGGCGGCCAAGAAGGTCAAGGACAAGTGGAGGGCGAAAGAGTGGTACAAGATCTACGCCCCTGAGATGTTCAGCAACATGCAGCTGGGGGATACCCCTGCGGATTCCGCTGACGGGGTCCTCGGCAGGATCACTGAGGCCACGGTCCAGGACCTCACAGGCGACTTCTCCAAGATGCACATCAAGATCAAGTTCAAGGTGCACGACGTCCGCGGCCTCGACGCCCACACCATGTTCTTCGGACACGACCTCACAAGCGACTATGTGCGCAGGCTCACCCGTAGGAAGAGGACGAAGACGGACGCCGTCGTGGACGTCGTGACGAAGGACGGCTGGGAGATCCGGGTCAAGCCCATGGCGGTCTCGGAACAGAGAATACAGGCCTCTCAGGAAACGGGTGTGCGCGCGATCATGGGCGAGGAGGTCAAGAAGGCCGCCTCGGGGGTGACGATAGGGGAGTTCGTCAGGATGCTCATCATGGGCGAGCTGTCCAAGAGGATCTCCGACGCGTCGAAGGTCATCGTTCCCATCAAGAAGATAGAGATCCGCAGGAGCGAGGTCACAAAGATGGGGCGGCCGCCCCAGCCCGGTGAGTCGCCAGTCATGGGGCCGCAGGAGCCGGAACCTGAGCCAGAGCCGGAGCCGCCGGCGGCTGAGGTGCAGGCGCCGCCGACGGAGCCCGCGCCCCCAGCGCCCGAACCCGTTGAGGCCCCTGCGCCCGAGGAGGCTCCCGCGGAAGAGGAGAAGCAGGAATAGCGCGGCTCACAGGAGCGCGCTTTCCGGAGTTGTGTGATGAAAAGTCGGGGTGGCTCAGCCTGGTGGAGCGTCGGACTCATAGGGAGATGGCCTGACCACGCGCTCCTAAGAAATCCGGAGGTCACGGGTTCGAACCCCGTCCCCGACACCATTGCTGCGACAACATTATTTCTGGGCGCATCCTACGGTCGTCCCTGAGGCCCGTCGATGAGGATAATCATATACACAGGCAAGGGGGGCGTGGGGAAGACCTCAGTGGCTGCAGCCACTGCACTCAGGTGCGCCGCCCAGGGCAAGAAGACGGTCATATTGAGCACGGACTCCGCACACAGCCTCTCGGACTCTCTCGAGATGCAGCTCTCGGGGGAGCTGACCCCGATCGCGAAGAACCTCGACGGGATAGAGGTGGACATCCAGCACGAGCTGGAGACGAGATGGAAGGAGATTCAGGCCTATCTGTCCGACTTCCTGGCATCGCAGGGCATGGACTCCGTGACCGCCAAAGAGATGGCAGTGTTCCCAGGCATGGAGCTGATGTCCGCGCTCTTCTATGTCGAGGATTTCCACAGGGATCAGTCGTACGACGTTGTCGTAATGGACACCGCACCGACCGCGGACACCCTGAGGCTGCTCGCGTTCCCCGACACAGCCAACTGGTACTTCGACAGGCTCTTCCACATGGTCAGGAACGTGATCAAGGTCGCGCGCGCGACCGTGGGGAAGATCATATCGACCCCGTTGCCAACGGACAAGTTCCTCAAGGATCTCGAGAACCTCAGGGTGAGGCTGCGCTATGTGAAGGACCTCCTGTCAGACCCCGAGATAACGTCCGTGAGGCTGGTCGTGAACCCGGAGAAGATGGTCATCACGGAGACGCAGAGGGCATACACCTACCTGTGCCTGTACGGGTACACTGTCGAGAGCATAGTCATCAACAGGGTCATCCCCGACGAGCTGGGAGAGGACTACTGGAAGACCAAGCTCGAGGAGCAGAGGAAGCACCTCTCGACGATAGACGAGGCCTTCTCCCCCCTCAAGACGCTGAAGGCGAGGCTCATGCCCAGGGAGGTCCTCGGGAGGAAGGCCCTCGAGGGGCTCGCGGACGAGCTGTTCGGGGACGGGGATCCGTCTGAGACATACTCGACCGAATCGCCCATGAAGATGTACGACAGGGAGAGGGAGAGCGTGCTCGCCCTCAAGCTGCCCTTCCCGCTCGACCAGAAACTAGAGCTATATACGAGGAAGGACGATTTGACGGTGCAGCTAGGAGCGTTCAAGAAGTCGATAACGCTGCCGCACTCCATGACCAACAGGAGGATACTGGGGGCCGAGATGGAGGGCATGTGGCTGAACATACGGTTCGAGGGTGAGGGAGTTGGCAAGAGAAAAGGTGGAAAAAGGCCTGGAGGCCGCAAAGCGCCTCGAAAGGCATCTTGAGGAGATCACGAAGAAAGTCGTCACGAAGGAGACGATGACGCACTTCATCAACGCGGGCACGGAGGCCCTGCAGGCCGCGAACGCCGCGATGAAGCAGATGAACGTGCCCGAAGAGACCAAGACGCGGATACACAAGGCCGAGAAGGAGATGCTCTTGGCGGTCAGGAGCGCCATCGACGTCGTGCTCTCCGAGCTGGACAAGGAGATGCCCCAGAAGAAGTCGGAGTTGAGGAAGATCGAGATCAAGCACGCGGCCAAGCCGAAGCGGAAATCGAAGTAGCCCTCCGAGAAGCCCCGGCCGAGAAGGCACACCTTTTTTACACGTATTTCGTTACTGATGGACATCTCACAATCCAAGGGGGAGAATCCGCATGGTCAAGATGTTGGTACCGTACCCTGAGAACTGCACTGGCTGCAGGTTCTGCGAGATGGCCTGCACCATATACCACGACAAGGTCGTCAACCACGCGAACGCGCGCCTGCAGGTGCACAGGCGAGGGGTGAAGCTCGATTTCCCGTCAGTGTGCACGCACTGTGTCGCGTGCGGGAAGGACTGCTGCATGCTCCACTGCCCTGTCGAGGCGATCAAGAAGAAGGACGGCATCGTCTACGTCGATGAGGAGCTCTGCACTGCATGCGGCACGTGCGTCGAGGTGTGTCCGTTCGGCGTGATGCGCATGGAAGAGACGGCCTTCAAGTGCGACCTGTGCGGAGGCGACCCGGTCTGCGTCAAGTTCTGCCCGATGAAGGCCATCGTCTATGAGGAGCCGAAGAAGGAGCAGTACGAGAAGGTCAAGGCGCTCCTGCAGGAGGAGGAGTGACCATGAAGGGATACACCGGCAAGATACTCAAGGTCGACCTGACGACCGGGAAGTCCAGCGAGCGCACGTTCGACGAGAAGTACGCCCGTAAGTACCTCGGAGGACAGGGGTTCGCGGTCCAGATAGTCTACCACGATATGCCCGAGGGAGCCGATCCGTTCGGGGCGGACAACGTGTTCGCCATCGCGGGCGGGGTGTTCGACGGCTTCCCCGTGGGCACCGGAGGCAAGGTCGCGTTCGCGGCGAAGTCTCCCGCGACAGGGGGCCTCGCGGAAAGCATCATGGGCGGCTCGATCGGGCCTGAGCTAAAGCACGCGGGCTACGACGCCCTCGAGGTCGTGGGCAAATCCGACGAACCCGTCTACCTATGGATAGAGGACGAGAAGGTCGAGATCAACGAAGCCGGAGACCTCTGGGGCAAGGACACCAGAGAGGTCCCCGAGATCCTCAAGAGGCGCCACGGCTGGGATGTGAAGGTCGCGTGCATAGGCGTGGCAGGCGAGAACCTGTCGTGCATGGCCTCCATCGACTGCGACGACAGGCAGTCCGGAAGAGGAGGCCTGGGAGCGGTCTTAGGTTCGAAGATGCTCAAGGCCATCGTGGTCAGAGGCACGAAGGACCTCGTGCCCGCGGACCCCGACAGGCTCCTGCAGCTCGCTCTTCAGTACCAGAAGGTGTACGAGGCGGCACCGTCGTTCGTGGAGGACACGAAGTACGGCACAGGGGAGTTCCTGAACTGGGTGAACAAGGACAGGGGCGTCTTCCCGACCAGGAACTGGCAGGAGAGCGTGTTCAACGAGAGGGAGAAGATCGACCCCTACTACTGGGCCCCGAAGTACGTATCGAAGAACAAGGCCTGCTTCGCGTGCACGAAGCCGTGTGGGAAGCTGTTCGAGATCAAGTCGGGCAGGTTCGCCGGCGTGGCCATAGATGGAATCGAGTACGAGACGCTGTACTCCCTTGGGAGCACATGCGGCAACGCGGACGTCGAGAGCGTGGCAAGAGCGAACGAGCTGTGCGACCTCCTGGGCATGGACACCATCTCCTGCGGAGTCACGATAGGATTCGCGATGGAGCTGTACCAGCGCGGCATCATCACCAAGGACCAGGTCGGGGTCGACCTCGCCTGGAGCAACGCCCCGGAAGCCGTGCCGAAGATGGTTGAGCTGATAGGCAACAGGAAGGGCTTCGGGGACGTGCTCGCGGACGGCG
>JAFGHM010000036.1 GCA_016930135.1 Thermoplasmatota archaeon
CGGCCACGATCTCCTCGAGCCTGACCTTGTCTATCTTCTTCTTGGCCGCGGCCTCGACTATGGCCTCCCACTTCGCGCCCCTCGGGCCTGCGTCCAGGGACTCGATTATCTTCAGCACCGAGTCCTCCTCGTCTGAGCCGACCTCGCCCTCGTGCATCTCCTCCTCCGTGGCCTCGGCGGCCTCCTCCTCTTTCGGCGCGGGCTCCCTTGCAGGGGCCGGCCTGGGCTCCGGAAGCGCGCGCCCTCTGCCCTCGGGCAGGACGGACCTGAGGGCGTCCGCGACGGTGTTCCTGAACCTGTCGAGGTCGATGTCCTTGTAGAACTCGATCGCCCTCACGACACCATCCGCAAGGTTCTCCGGGTGGCCGAGCTTCATCAGGGCGCCCACGGTCGGCTGCGCCATCTTCATGCCGTCCTGGACGGCATCGATCCTGGCGAGTGTGCTCTTGGCCGTCTCGAGGACCCAGTAGTCCCTCGAGTCGGCGTCAACCTCGATGACCTTCTCCGGCCTGATGCTGAGGTACTTCACGCCGGGCTCGGGCTCGTAGGCCCTGCTCTTGCCCACCACGGCCGCGAACGCGGGAGGGGACATCTTCGAGAGGGCCGAGGCCGCCTCCGGCTGGTACTCTCCAGCGGACACGTAGAACGTGCCCGTGGGGTCCGTGATCTTCGCCCTGTACCTGGGCTTCCCCTCCTCTCCTATCTCCTCTATGTCCGTGACGACGCCAACGATCAGCATCCTGTTGATCCGGGCGCCCAAGGGCGTTATCACATAGGAGACGGGCTTTTCGCCCTCTCCTGCGTGCTCTAGCACAGAGGAGTTGAACTCCTCGGCGAACACGCGCCACGCGACCTCCCTTTGGTTCATTCGGAGGCCTCCAGCTCGACGAGCAGCTTCTCTGCCTCCTGCTTGACGTCGACTGTTGCGAAGGCCGCGTCCTTGACTATCATCGAGAGGCCGTACTGGTCCGATGTGATCGATCCGGTCGTCGTGATGGCCTTGAGCGTGAGCCTCTCCTCCAGCAGGTCTGAGACGACCCCGTGGTCCATTTTCTCTCGCGCCCGCTGCGTCGCCTCGTCCAGGGTTATGTCCGCGAGCTTCTCCGTGAGCTCCCGCCCGATGATGAGGCTCACCGCGCCGCTGCCGTCATCGAGTATGGCCTTGACCCTGAGGTCCGGGAAGCCCTCGACCCTCCCGTGGAGCTTGCACATGCCCTTCTGGAGCG
This sequence comes from Thermoplasmatota archaeon, assembly GCA_016930135.1. Classification (GTDB taxonomy): domain Archaea; phylum Thermoplasmatota; class Thermoplasmata; order UBA10834; family UBA10834; genus COMBO-56-21. The sequence goes on from JAFGHM010000036.1 coordinate 1,227, forward strand.
CCCGCTTGCACTCGGGGCAGCGCATGATGAGCCCGGAGCCGTCCCTGACCTCGACCACTATGCCCCTGACGGACGCGTCCGCGGCCCCGCCCCGCGAGGCTACCTCGGCGATCATCCTCACGCCCGTCCTCTGTAGCTCTTCGATGCTCGGGAACTTCTCTTTTATCTTCGTGACCTCCGCGCGGTCGTCGAAGCTGAGCTGCGGGATGCCTCTCCAGGCCTTCACCGTGCCCTTCGATATCCTGACAACCTCTCCCTCCTTGAGCTCGAAGTCGTGCCACGCGGTGAACTGCACCTTGCCGCTCGTGTCCGCGAGGACGCCTGAGAATATCCTCTTCGACTCCCCCTGGACCTTGACCTCCCTGGGCTCGACCGACAGTATCCTCCCCTTGACCTCGACGTAGCCCATGGCCTCTCTGAGGCCGTCTACCTGGACGACCCTGGGAGGGCCCTGGGCGACTTGGACGTCGCCTATCGTGCTCGGGTCCTCCTTCTTGATAGTGACCCGGTTCCCGAAGTTGACCTGCACTCTGCCCTGGTACTCGCGCGTGTACGCGCCCCTGACTGAGATGACCTCGCCCTTGCTCAGCTCGAGCCCCTCGGTGTTCCATGCCGTGTAGGGCACGGTGGCGGTCTCGTCCCCGAGGAACCCGAACACGATCTCCTTCTTCTCCCCCTTGGCCGTGACCTCCTTCCTGTTCGACGAGAGCACCTTGGCGACGAAGTCGACGACGGGCTCGTTGGGCCTCAGCTCTGCGAGCTTTCTCTGGAAGCCCGTCTCGAAGCCGCTCGTATCTCCGCCATATCTCTTGACGATGGTCCTCTTGGCCATGGGTATGCTGAGCCTGTACACGTCTATGTACCGCGCCAGCTCTTCCGCTATCTTCTCCTCCGACAACTTGTCCCCGAGCGCCCGTGCGATCTCTTCCACGTGGGGCGCTAGCTCCTCTGTGTCCACAACAAAGCCCCCTTATGAGCAGCCGTATCTCTTCTGTGCTGCTGTCTTGAGAAGCACCCCGCCCGATATAAAGTGATGCGCTGCGGGCAGCCGAAAGTGCATCCCGATGCGCCATCCGCCATCGCTCCCTGTTCACCAGACCGTCAGTCTCTGACCAGGTATCTCTCGAGTGTTGCTATCTTCCAAGCCAGCAGGTATATGCTCTCCTTCTCCAGGAGCGATTCGACGTCTTTGAATTCCTCTCTCAGGTCCCGGACCGCCTGCGCGTGAACGTCCTCGGGCACAGGCCATAGGCTGGAGAATATCCTCTTCTCGAACCCTACGATCCGGTCCTTCGGGCTCACTATCTCCTCGTGGACGGCCACGAGGGAAATCAGATCAGGCTTCAGCAGGTCGCCGAGCTCCCTCTCGCGCAGACCCGGGTGGCGGACCTCGTAACCGAGTTCCTTGCACCTGCCTTCGTAATAGTTCCTCATCTCCTCCGCTGGGGAGTCCTCGCGGAACGAGGCCACGGAGACGTATCTTTCAGAGGTCACCCGCGAGATCTCCTCGAGCGCGCACTTCCACTGAGAGACCAGATGCAGCAGGTGCACGCTCATCGAAACGCCGAATGACTTGTCCATGAACGGCATCCGACAGACGTCTGATATGACGAGCCCCTCGAGGCCTTTCGCCCTCGCCTTCTCCAGCATCTTCTCCGAGATGTCGATCCCCACTATCTCCTGCCCTCTGATGTGGAGCGGTAGCGCGAATCTCCCGGTCCCCACGCCGACATCGAGGATCGGCTTCCTGCTGTCGACGACCATCTCGAGGGCGTCTACCACCTGCTCCATGGTGTCCTTAGGGAGCGACCTAGTTATGTCATACCTGTCCGCAATCCTGTCGAAAGACACTCTCAATTCGGAACCTCTCCTCGGTGTCCGTTTCAAGCTCCCCATCCCCGCATTAGGATAATTGCCTTTTGCCTTCCGGCACTCATTGGAAAGCATTATGTCAGAAGGAGGCAGATACGGGGAGTCAGTATCAATGGGGGGAGTGCGCTGAGATATGTGAGATTAAACTGGATAGTGTGCGTCGCGATCGTCACCGGGCTCGTTGTCCCGATGAGCGTGGTCGGTGGCCCCGCCACGAAAGAAGTGACGACGAAGGACTGGACTCTGATGATGTATTGGGATGCGGACAATAACCTCGAGTTCTGCACTGAATATGCGTTTGTCATCTGGGAGAAGGCCCTCCCGTCCAATGACAGGATCAACATCGTCGTGTTGGTCGACATACTGTCCTCCGAGGGCATCTCGATATACGATATAGTCGACGGCAAGAGGCGGCTAGTGGCCGCCTGGCCCGAGTCCGATTCATCCGATCCGGCCACGCTGACCCAGTTCGTCTCCTACGGCCTCAGCAAGTATCCTGCAGATAAGACCATGCTTGTGGTCCAGGATCACGGCTACGGCTGGAGGGGCGTGTGCCAGGACGAGACCAGCGGTGACACGATCATGTCAATAGACGGGCTCGCAGAGGCCCTCAATGCAGTCAAGAAGGACAACAAGGGGAAGGGGATCGACCTGCTCGCGTTCGATGCGTGTCACATGAACACCCTGGAGGTCGCCTACGAGCTCAGGGATGCCGTCTCGTACGTGGTGGCCTCCCAGAGCATGGTCCCGTACGACGGCCTGCCGTACGAGATGTTCCTGAACGAGCTGGTGGCGGAGCCGGACATGGCACCAGCTGAGCTCGCTTCCAGGATAGTCCACGACTATGTGATGTTCTATAGCGACAAGAAAGCCTACGAACACATCTACACCTATAACCAGGACTTCTCGACCGTGGCAGCCTTCGACATGTCCAAGATGGCGGCGCTTGGCGGGGCGTTCATCGATTTCGCGGAGCAGCTACTGCCGCTCGTGGCGGAGTACCGGTCCGAGATAGAAGGTGCGAGAGGAGCGGCCCAGGTCACTCAGTGGGCAAACAGCGCGGGATACGAATGGATGCCCGATGTGTACGCGTTCATCGAAGGCCTCGAGGGGATGGATGAGCCGCTCGATGCGGCCATCTCCTCTTGGAAGGCAACCTTCGCGGATGCGTTGGTCGCGGAGGGGCACAGCGAAAGGATGGGCACGAACGTACACGGCCTGAACTTCTGGTTCCCTCCCAGCTTGGCCCAATACAACTCCCTGAGCTGGACCTGGGCCCAGCAGTTCGTGTACCACGACATGTGCCTCGACATCGTCAGCGAATCGGCCTGGGTGGACTGTCTGATGGAGTACTACCTCGGCTCGTAGGGCGCCCGGATCAGATCTTCAGCCCCGAGGGGAAGAGGGGAGTTCCTCCCGGGGCGCCGTTTTCTGTCATGTGTCAGCCATTTCGAATACGGTTCGATAGCCTTGGAATAGCATGGTACATTTTGTCATATACCAGTCGACGGACTCAATGACTTCCAGGAGGGTATCTCATCGATGCTCGGAATCCAAGCCATACAGAATAAATAGACAACAGCACAATACCAGTCCATCGGCACAACGGCGGGAATTCGATGACCACTGAATTCGAACTGGCACTGTCCGGAGACAGCAAGGACCTCCTCGACATCGTCGCGCTGCTCGCGGAGCAGCACATAAACCTGGACACCATCGCGACCGCGAAGATAGAAGACAAGTATTACGTCAGGTTCCTCACGGGGTGCGATGAGGAGTGCAGACGTGCGTTCATGAAGGCGGATCTGCCATTCAAGGAGAGGAAGGTGCTTGTCGTGGACATGTTCAACAGGCCCGGTCAGTGGGTGCGCGCGGCCAAGTACCTCGTGGACAGCGGGGTCCAGCTCAAGACCAGCTACCTGCTTGGGCAGAAGGGCGACCGGCTGAGGTTCGTCTTCGTGGTGGATGACTACGAGAAGGCCAAGAAGCTGACCGGGCAGATAGCCGACTGCTCCGTCGACTAGGCGTAGGTTCTTGTAAGCAAGTGCTCCTCAGGGTATGTGCTATGTGCGAGTCCGCAGTCTATCTGATCAAGGGTTCGGAGAAGCTACTGGTTATGCCTGAGGCCGCCAGGTTGCTGGTCTCTGGCAGCGACATAACCTGCGTTGACACCCTCGGAGACCTGAAGACGGTCAAGGACGTCGAGCTTGCCGAGGCGAACCTGGTCAAACACGAGATCATCCTCAGGCCAAGGACGGCCTGATCGCTTGGGGTTCAAGGTGGCCGTCTCGGGCAAGGGCGGCGTGGGCAAGACGACCATAGCCGGGTCTCTGGCCCGGGTCTGGGCGAGGGAGGGTTCCAAGGTCCTCGCGGTGGATGCCGACCCTGCGGCTCATCTGAGGACCGTCCTCGACATATCCAGGGAGGACATGCCCCAGCCGATTTCGTCCGAATTGGACCTGATAGAGGAGCGGACAGGTGCCAGACCGGGCACGAGCATAGGCCCGTTCTTCAAGCTCAACCCTAGGGTCGACGACATCCCAGAGAGGTATTCCAGGGTTGGTGCGGATGGCGTTCGCCTCCTCGTGCTGGGCACTATCAAGGCAGCTGGGAGCGGTTGCTTCTGTCCCGAGAACGCCCTGCTCAGGAGTTTGCTGGAGCACATCGTGCTGGACCGGGACGAGTTCGTGGTGGTGGACATGGAAGCCGGCCTCGAGCAGTTCGGCCGATCAACCTGCAGGGGCGTGGACCTGCTGCTGGTCGTCGTGGAGCCTGGATCCAGGTCCGTGGAAACCGCCGCGAGGATAGCCGAGCTCGCGCGGGAGATGGGCGTACGCGAGATCGCAATAGTGGCCAACAGGGTCGCCAGCTCCGCTGAGAGGGATTCGGTCGAGCACGCCCTGTCCGAGCGCGGCCTCAGCCTGGCGTGCGCACTGCCCCTCTCCACGGCCATGGCCTCCGCGGACCTTGCTGGCAAGCCGCCGTTCTCCGAGCCAGGCGCGGAGGCTTGGATCGAGGCCGTCCGACAGCTTTCGAACGAGATTTCAAAGAAGATGAAGCCCTAGGTTCGGCGAGTGCGCGGCCTGGGCGTTCGGCTCCGGCAAATCACGGCATCGGCAACGGTCGAATGCCATGAAACAACAATGTTTTAGTAGCTTCATATGCATTCGACAAATGCCGAGCGCAGAGGCAACATCTAACACTTGGCCAGATGGTTTGAGCATAGGGGGCTGGAGCCAACGGGATTTCAGGGTATCTTTCTGGGCTACGGCGTTTGGGGGCTTTTTGGAGACCTGGTCCTGTCCGCAGCACACCCCGTCTTTCGCCGGTTTGGTCTTCCGGTGGACCGGCTTTCGAACGGCTTGCTAGACGCCATCCGAAGCCGTCCCGTTCACGGCTCAGATCCCTCCGGCGGTTGCCGAATGCGCTTGACCAACTAGGAGTGTTACATAGGTGACCGCTGGCGAGTGCGAGAGACCGCAGGGCGAGAAGGCGCGAACTGACAAGAAGTCGAAGTGGTCGTGCGACTTCTGGGACGACTCATGCACAACGATGTTCACCGACCTCCACGCGTCCGGCATAGAGACGCTTCCGGACAGGGTGGCCAACCAGGGCGCTCAGTGCAGGTTCGGCCAGCTTGGCCTCTGCTGCAGGATATGCCTCCAGGGTCCATGCAGGATCAACCCGATGGGCAAGGAGCCCACGTGCGGCATATGTGGCGCCCGGGACTACACGATAGTCTCGCGACATCTCGTCCGCATGATCGCAGGGGGCACGGCATCGCATTCGGGCCATGGCAAGGAGATAGCACATGTCCTTCACGCGGTGGCCAAGGGCGAGGTCAAGGACTACAAGGTGACGGACGAGGCCAGGCTTGAAGCCCTTGCGAAGAAGCTCGGCATCCAGGTCGCTGGCGGGGGCAAAGCGCTGACCGAGGCAGTGTCCCTCGGAGCGCTCGAAGACTACTCCAGGTTCACGCACCAGCCGCTCTCGTTCTTGGAGAGCCGGGTGACGCGAAAGAGGATGCGCTTGTGGGACACGCACGGCGTCCTGCCATCCAACATAGAGACGGCGATTTCGGATGTGATCCATCGGACGGCCATGGGGGTCGACGCCGACCCGATACCTCTCCTCTTCGGAGGCATCAAGTGCTCCCTGGCTGACTACACGGGCGCTCAGATATCCTCTGACCTGAGCGATGTCTTGTTCGGCACCCCGAAGCTGGTCTTGAGTCGGGCGAACTTGGGCGTGCTCGACGAGAAGTGTGTGAACGTCGCCGTCCACGGCCACAACCCCGTCCTGAGCGATATAATCGTGGATGCCGCGAGGGAGCTCAAGGACATCGCGGTCAAGGCCGGGGCAGAGGGGTTCAACATCGTGGGCATCTGCTGCACGGGTAACGAGACCCTGATGAGGAAAGGCATCCCGCTGGCCGCGAATGTGACTTCCCAGGAGCTGGTGCTCCTCAGCGGCCTGTTGGACGCCATGGTGCTCGACTACCAATGCTTCATGCCGTCGCTAACGTACCTATCAAGGTGCACACATACCAGGATCATAAGCACGGAGGAGATAGCCCGGCTGCCCGGGGACACACACATCGAGTTCGTCCCGGAGAGGGCAATGGCCTCCGCCCGCGACGTCCTGATTCTCGCCGCAGAGGCGTACAGACACAGGGGTAAGACCAAGCGTTTGCCGTCCGTCCGTCCATCAAATGTGATGGCCGGCTTCAGCGTCGAGCAGATGGAGGAGCTGTTCTCGAAGAAGAACCCGGAGGACCCGTTCCAGTTCCTGGTCGACAGCATCGTCAAGGGCCGGATCAGGGGGTTAGGGCTGTTCGCTGGGTGCAAGAACGTGCGCGCGAAGGAGGATTCGGACGTCCTCATCATCGCCCGCGAGCTGGCGAAGAGAGACGTGCTTCTTCTCACCACTGGGTGCAACGCGATCGAGCTCGCCAAGGGCGGGTTCATGGACCCCGCGAAGACCAAGGAGTTCGCGGGCGAAGGACTTCAGTCCTTCCTCGCGGAGCTCGCGGAAGCATCGGGGCTGGACGGCCTCCCGTGCGTGTGGCACATAGGCTCCTGCGTGGACAACCCGCGCTACTCGAACCTCGCCACCGAGGTCGCGAACAGGATGGGGGTGGACATACACCAGATACCCTTCGTTGCCATGGCGCCCGAGGCGATGCACGAGAAGGCCGTCTCCATTGGCACATGGGCGGTCACCATGGGCTTCCCGGTGCACGTCGGCACGATGAACTACCTGTACGGGAGCACGCTCGTGACCGAGGTGCTGGAGAACACCGCGAGGGACGTCTACGGAGGGTATTTCATATTCGAGGAGGACGCCCACGAGGCCGCCAAGAGGCTCTATTCGGCCATCGAGTACAGGCGCTGGCGCCTGGGCTTGACGGACCCGGAGCTGGAGCGCGCCTCCCACTACGTGCCCGCCAAGGATAAGATCACCAACCAACAGCTGTTCAAGATGGCCATCGAGGGCTCGATCATTGCGACCGGGTACGCGGACGTTCTCCTGAGCAGGGCTCTCAGGAAGTACGGTCCCGACCAGAAGATCGAGTTCCCCGAGACGGGCTACCAGCTCCCGAGCCTGTTCGCATGGCTGGGAAGGGACTGCACGCGCCTGGGCGACCTGCCTATGCTGCTTGGCGAGGCGAGGGGCAAGATAAGAGAGGAGCCGACCTTCGAGGCCGCGGTCGCCTCCGGGGAGGCGACCATGATCGCAGCTGAGATAGTCGAGGCGCTGAAGTACATCGAGACCCAGACGCCCTACGAGGGCACCATGTACTGCGGGTTCGTCCCGGACAGGATACTGAGGCAGCTCGGGATCGCATTCGTCGACGACACGATCCCCGGGGCTGCGGTGTTCGTCGGGCGTGCGAGCGACCCGAAGAAGCTCGCGGCCATGATCAGGGACTGCCAGAACAAGGGCATGCTCATAATCGCCACGTACGACATCATCAAGCAGCTCAAGGACGAGAACATCTCGATGGGCCTCGACCGGATGCTCTATCCCGTGGGCGAGTTCACCCAGGCCATACACGGCCTCAACTTCGCCATCAGGGCGGCGCTCTCCTTCGGGGGCATCCAGAAGGGCGACCGCGAGGGGCTGTACAACTACCTCTGCAAGAGGCCCAAGGTGTTCGTCCTACAGCTCGGGCCTCTCGACTTCATCAAGGTCGCCGCTGAGTTCGCGGTCATGTTCAACGGCTCGCCCACGATCACCGATCAGGACGTCGAGCCCATCCCGGACAAGTACGTCGTCCAGAAGAACATGGACGAGATGATCGCGACCGCCATCGAGGTCAGGGGCTGCAGGATCAAGCTGGGAGCCATCAGCCTCCCGGTGCCCTACGGTCCGGCCTTCGAGGGCGAGACAATCCGGCGGCCGGACATGTACATAGAGGCCGGCGGCCCGTCCAAGACGCTCGCGTTCGAGATGCTCAGGATGCGCAGTTCGGAGGAGGTCGCAGACGGCAAGGTGACGCTGATAGGCAAGGACGTGGACGAGATGCCCGAGGGCGGCTCGACGCCCCTTGGCATAATCGTTCATGTGTACGGCAAGAACATGCAGTCGGATTTCGAGCCCGTGCTTGAGCGCAGGTTCCACCAGTTCATCAACTTCGCGGAGGGCGGGTGGCACACGGGCCAGAGGAACCTGCTCTGGGTCAGGCTGGGCAAGTCCGCCTTCAAGAACGGGCTGAGGCTGAAGCACTTCGGGGACATACTCGTCACGAAGCTGAAGCAGGAGTTCGGGGCGATAGTCTCCAAGGTGGAGGCGTTCATCATCACGGATGAGACGGAGCTGAGGAAGCACCTCGATGAGGCCAAGACAGCCTACGCCGAGAGGGACGCGAGGATAGCTACCCTCACGGACGAGAACGTCGACACGTTCTACACCTGCACGCTGTGCCAGAGCTTCGCCCCTGGGCATGTGTGCATCGTCACTCCTGAGCGGCTCGGGCTGTGCGGGGCGATCAACTGGCTGGATGCGAAAGCCTCCTTCCAGATAGCCCCAACGGGCCCGAACAGCCCCGTGGCGAAGAAGGAGACCATAGACGCCGTCAAAGGCCAGTGGACGGGTGTCAACGAGGCCGTCGCAGAGAAGACCCATGGCAGGCTGCAGAAGTTCAGCGCGTACACGATGGTCGAGGACCCGATGACTTCGTGCGGCTGCTTCGAGTGCATCGTCGGCATATCTCCCGACCTCCAGGGGGTCGTGGTGGTCAACCGAGAGTTCCCTGGCATGACGCCTCTTGGCATGACCTTCTCCACTCTTGCTGGCTCCGTCGGGGGCGGCATACAGACGCCCGGGTTCATAGGGATCGGCAGGAAGTACCTGATCAGCAAGAAGTTCATCAGCGCGGACGGCGGGTTCCTTCGGATAGTCTGGATGCCGAAGGACCTGAAGGAGGCCATGAAGGATGACCTCAAAAAGCGCGCGGATGATATCGGGATGCCGGATTTCGTTGACAAGATTGCGGACGAGACGGTCGCCAAGACGCCTGAGGAGCTCGTGGAGTGGATGACCAAGGTGCAGCACCCGGCGATGACGATGGAGCCTATGATCAAGTGATTGGCTCGGGGGGACCTGAATGGATTTCGATGTGCCGAAGGAGCGGTTTGCTGGTAAGATCAGAGAGGTTGTGATAGGCGCGACAAAGGAGAAGGGCGGGACCCGAGGTTCCAGCATCGTCGTCGGGGGGTCCGACGGTTTTCCCTTCCACAGGTTCGAGAGCCAGATGCCGCACATGCCGGTCGTGGTCATGGATGTGGTGGACACCCCCAGGCTCGTCCCCGAGACGCTGCTCGGCTCCATGGGCTCGTTCGTCAAGGAGCCCGTCGAATGGGCCAAGAAGTGCGAGAACGAATGGAAGGCGGACGCCCTCCTGCTGAGGCTCGCCTCGGCGAACCCGGAGGAAGAGAACAGGTCGGTAGAGGAGTGCGAGTCCCTCTTCAAGGAGGTGCTGAAATCCGTTTCGTTGCCGATGCTCGTCTACGGCTGCGGGTCCGAGGAGAAGGACGCGAAGCTGATGGAGGCCGTGTCGAACGCCGGCAAGGGCGAGAGGCTCTTCCTGGGCCTCGCCGAGGAGAAGGCCTTCAAGTCGCTGGCGGCGGCCTCGATGGCGAACGGACACGGCATAGTCGCTTTCTCCAACCTCGACATCAACCTGGCCAAGCAGATGAACATACTCCTGCTCGACTTCGGCGTGAAACCGGAGAACATCATCATCGACCCTCTCATGGCTGCGCTGGGCATGGGCCTCGAGTATTCATATTCCGTCGTCGAGCGGCTCAGGCAGGGGGCGCTCTCTGGCGACCCCGTCCTTCAGATGCCCATCATATGCGACAGCTCGTGCGCATGGAACGTGCCCGACATACTGGAGGAGGATCCGAAGAAGGGCGACATCCTCCAGAGGGGGATCCTCTGGGAGGCGATTACGGCCTACGGCGCGATCGTCGCAGGCGCGGATCTCGTCATCATGAGACATCCGGATGCGGTCGCGCTCTTCAGGCAGACGCTCAATGAACTGACAGGAGGGGGATGACCTTGCCGACAGCGATGGAGATTTACAAGCTGCTGCCCAGGAAGAACTGCGGGGAGTGCAAGTTCCCGACATGCCTCGCCTTCGCCATGCAGTTGGCGAACCAGAAGGTGGCACTTGAGGCATGTCCGTATGTCACTCCAGAGGCCAAGGCGATCCTGGAGGAGAGCGGCGCGCCGCCAGTGAAGCTGGTCACATTCGGCTGGAGCGGCTCGCCCGCGAAGATCGGGGACGAGACCCAGCTCTTCAGGCACGACAAGACCTTCTACCATCCGACGGTGCTCGGGGTCATAGCCGACGACTCCGAAGGGCTCGAGAAGATGAAGGCCAAGATGCAGGATGCGAAGGCCACATACTACGAGCGTGTCGGCCAGATCATCAGGGTAGATTCCGTCGCGGTGAGGCACTCGAAGGGCAGCCCGGAGGACTTCATCGAGGGCGCGAAGTACGCCTCGACCTTGATCGTCCCTGTCGTGCTGATGACCGAGGACCCGAAGCTGATGTCCGAGGCCGCGGGCGCTTGCGCTCAGGCGAGGCCCTTGCTCTACAGGGCCACGCAGGAGAACTTCGACGCCATGGTGCAGGTCGCGAAGGCCAGCGGCTTCCCGCTCGTCGTCGGCGGAGCGGATGACATGGGCAAGCTCGCCGAGCTGGCGGACAAGGCGAAGAAGGCGGGCGTATCGGACATCGTTCTCGAACCCAAGGGGTCATCTGCAGGCCGCATGCTCGAGCAGATGACGATCATCAGGCGCGCGGCAATCAAGAAGAAGTTCCGCCCCCTCGGATACCCGACGATAGCGGTCCTTGGCAGCTCCAAGGAGGACAAGATGAAGGCCGCTCTCGGGGTCATGAAGTACTGCTCAGTGGTGCTCATGGACCAGATGCCCCCGGAGTTCGTGTATCCGCTCATGACTCTCAGGCAGAACATATTCACGGATCCGCAGGTGCCGATACAGGTCAAGGCGGGCCTGTACTCAGTTGGCGAGCCGGGACCGAAATCGCCAGTGCTGCTCACCACGAACTTCTCGCTCACCTACTTCACGGTCCGCGCGGATATCGAGAAGAGCAAGATACCTGTATGGCTTCTCGTGGTGAACACGGATGGCCAGTCCGTCATGACCGCCTTCGCCGCGGGCAAGCTGACGCCGGAGTCCGTCGCCGCACTGATCGAGTCAGAGAAGGTCAAGGAGAAGAGCACGAGGAACGAGATAGTCATCCCGGGCATGATCACCAGGATGAGCGGGAAGCTCAACGAGCTGACGGACATGAAGGTGGTCGTGGGCCCGAGGGAGTCATCGGGCCTCCCGAAGATGCTGAAGTCGATCGCAGCTTGAGCTCAGCCCCGGAGCCTCTCAGACTCGACCGCCTTCGCGACATCCGAGAACGTGGGGTCCGTCCTGGGGACGTCCGCCAGCGACTCGGTCTCCTCGGCCCTGGAGAGCATCATGCCCGACCTGCGCACCCCGTAGACCGCATGGAACCCCTCAAGGCTGCTCACGGGCGGGCCCGAAGCTCCCGGATCGAGCGAGTTGAACACGAGGGCCTTGCGGGATATCTGGAGCTTCATCTCGTCCGCAAGCTGGGATATCCGCCGTGCGGCCGACTGTGAGCTCTTTGTTCGGTCGCACAGCACGAACAGCACGTCGGACGCCCTCGTGGTACGCCTGCTCAGGTGCTCCATCCCGGCCTCGTTGTCTATCACCACGTACCTGTACTTCGTCGATAGGGAGTCGATTATGGTCCTCAGCAGGTTGTTCACGTAGCAGTAGCAGCCCGGGCCCTCCTGCCTCCCCATGGTCAGCAGGTCGAAGCCGGACCCCTCCGTTATGGCGAGGCGTATCTGATAGTCCATGTGCTCCTGCTTGGACACCCCCGGGGGCAGCTCCTCCTCGCTGCGCGCCAGCAGCTCCTCGCGTATGCCGCCCAGAGTCCTTGAAGGCTCAGTGCCGAGCTTGGTTCCGAGGTTCGCGTTGGGGTCGGCATCGACGGCGAGAACAACCTCCTTCGTGGATTCGTGCAGGTGCCGCACTGCGAGCGCGGCAAAGGTGGTCTTGCCAACCCCGCCCTTGCCTGCCACGGCCAGTGTGAGGGTCACGCTTTACCCCCGGAGCCCCCGACGCTCGGGAACTTGCTTGTATCAGTATGCGGCAGGAAGAGCGAAGACGAGAACTCGTCATAGAACTCGTTGTCCACGCTCAGCTCCAGATACGTCATCCTCTCGAAGATGTCCTCGGCCTCCTTCCTTCGCTTCTTCGAGAGCAGCGCAAGCCTCGCCCCGCCGAGCGCGCCATTGCCGATGAACCTGTACTTCTTCCTCGGCAGGTCGGGGAACATCCCGATCGAGATGGCCCGTTCGATGTCCAGGTGGTATCCGAACCCTCCGGCTATGAAGACCCTCGAGAGGTCTTCGAGCGACTCGCCCGTCTTCCTGAGCAGGACCGCGCAAGCGCCGTATATGGCGGCCTTAGTCCGGATCAGGTTCTGCAGGTCCGCATCGGTGATAACCATGTCCGCGGCCCCGCCGCCCCCGAGCTTCGGACCCCGCTCGACTACGAATTCGAGGCCGGACTCCGACGGCCTCGTCCTGCCATCGCCGAGCTCCTGGATCCTCGCCTTCCTGTCGATGATTCCGTGCGTGAACATCTCCGATATGAGGTCTATCAGCCCGGAGCCGCAGATGCCGAGGGGAGCCCCATCTCCAATCACATGGTAGGAGGTTGATAGGTCGTCGTTGATCCTCATGCGGTCGATTGCTCCTTCCATCGCCCTCATGCCGCAGGACACCTCCGCCCCCTCGAACGCCGGCCCGGCGGAGCAGGAGCACGCCATCATCCATTCCTTTCCCCCGAGGACCACCTCTCCGTTCGTCCCCACATCGATTAGGAGCGAGAGATTCTTCGACCTGTGCATGCCGCTCGCCAGGACGTCCGCGACAATGTCCCCGCCGACATAGCCCGCGCGAGACGGGAACAGCAGCACCTTCCCCGCCGGGTTCATAAGCAGGCTCAGGTCTCCTGCGCTCTGCTGGGGCAGATGATGGGCGACCGGGACATACGGCTCGAGGCGCACATGATTGGTTGACAGGCCAGCGAAGAAGTGAGTCATCACCGTGTTGCCCGCGACTGATGCCGAACAGATGTCCCTCGCTGGAATCTCCACTCCTGACCTTGCGGATTCCCCGGCCAGGAGGGATGCGATGCAGGAGTTGATAGTCTCCTTTGCCAGGGACGAGAGCTCCTCTACTCCCTTCTCCTCGCTGTGCATCATCCGTGCTATGACGTCCTCCCCCCTCGAGATCTGCCTGTTGTAGTCGGAGGCGGTTCCGAGCACCTTGCCCGAGAGCAGGTCCACGAGTTCGACGACGACCGTGGTGGTGCCTATGTCTACTGCGATGCCCAGGAGCCTGCTGCGAGTATCGCCCGGGTCCACCCTGACTATCTCGGGCTCCCCGGAGAGCCCAGAAAGAGTGATGGTGACCTTCCATCCGCCCTTCCTGATGGCATCAGGGAGCTCTCTTAGAGCCTCGAGCGTAACGGAGAGCGAGCGCTTTCCCAGAGTCCGCATCAGCCTTTCCATGTCTGCGGTGTTGTCGGCCAGCGTCGCCTCGGGCACCTCTACGAACACTTTGCTGCTCCACGGAGTGATTGGCTCAGGGACCTCCTCAACGGTGGTTGTCAGTATCTGGTGCCTGGTGAGCCTGGAGCGGGGAAGCACATGCACCCTCACGTCGCCCTGCGGCTTCGCCAGGCAGGCCAGCACGATCCCCTCCCTCCTCTCTGACTCCGTCAGGAGAGCGCTCTCGTCGGCTGAGTAGGAGCCTGTGATCCTTACCTTGCACCTGCCGCACTTGCCCTTGCCGTCGCATACGGAATCGATTGGTATCCCGGCTGCCTGACAGGCATCAAGTACCGTCGACCCTTCAGCGACAACGACTTCCCTCCGGTCTGGCGCGAAGACGACCTTGTAGCCCCTCCTAGCCAACTCCCCTGCCATCTGTTATCAATCGCGTGTGAACGAGGTGCGTGTCTAAAAAGCATTGCGTATTGGAACAGACATTGTCAGGCCTGAACATGGCCGAGCAATTCATATCCGATGAAGATAGTATGCCCCACACCCAGGGGGGAAGTATACGATTGTGGTGGGAGAGCGAATAAACGGCCAGTTTCCGCAGGTTTCTAAGGCCATCGACGCAAGGGATGCCAAGTTCATACAGGACCTCGCTCTGGAGCAGATACGAGGGGGGGCTACGGTCCTCGATATCAACACTGGCCCCGGGAGGGACGACGGGCCAGAGGCCATGGCCTGGCTGGTAAAGGCCGTCCAGGACGTTGCGGACGTCCAGCTTTCCATAGACTCCCCCGGGCTGAAGGTGCAGCAGGCGGGCCTGGCCTCCTGCAAGAAGGACCCACTGATAAACTCAACGACCGCGGAGCAGAAGCGCATGGAGAAGTTCTTCCCGCTCGCGGCGGAGCACAACGCTGAGATAGTCTGCCTGACGATAGATGAGAAGGGCATACCCAACTCAGTCGAGGGCAGGACTGAGATAGCCATGACGCTCCTGGCCAATGCCATGGACAAGGGCATACCCCCGGAGAAGGTGTACCTGGACCCGGTCGTCCTGCCCATATCCGCCACTCAGGATCAGTGTCCGATCCTCTGCGAGGCCCTGACGAACTTCAGGGCCCTCAACACTCCGCCTCCGAAGACGATAGTCGGCCTGAGCAACGTGTCGAGCGGGGCTGAGGAGCGCAGCCTGCTTAACAGGACTTACCTCGCGATGCTCCTCGGACGCGGCCTGGACGCTGCAATAGTCGACCCGAACGACGAGGAGCTCATGAAGGTGGTCAAGGCTGCCGAGGTACTCCTGAACCAGAAGCTCTACGCCAATTCTTTCCTCAGAGCTTGAGCTCGGGGGCGCCTTGCTTGGAACCCAAGAAGTCAGCCAACCTCGAGCCTCTGAGGGGCGCATGGGAGAGGGCGGCCTACCTGAACCCGAAGCACCTCTCGGAGACGCTGGACCTCTCCATGGTGCCCGGGACTAAGAAGCCGATTCTGCGGGTGATGGACAAGGACTGCTCTGTCGACTTCGAGTCGAGGACCATGAAGTATCTCGGCCCTGGAGACCAAGAGGTCCCACCCCATCTGCAGATCCTCGCGCTGCACTATTTGGAGGGTGCGGGGAAGGCGCAGCTGGCCAACAGGCTGGTCACCTTCCGAGACTTCGAGGGAGGCGCCATCTACTATCCGGCGTTCAAGGCCAGGACGATTGACGTCATAGTCAAGGAGTTCGGGGACAAGCCGGAGCTGCTGAGGCGCATAGGAGAGGCCATGAGGAGTGAGCTGGTCGATTTGGGCTCGGTCGGGTTCAAGGTGAACTTCTTCCCCCGGATGCCCGTGGTCGTCGTGCTTTGGCTGGGGGACGAAGAGGTCCCCGCGGCGGCCAACATGCTCTTCGATTCGAATGCGGGAAAGGTCCTGCCCACAGAAGACATATCTATCATGGGCGGCGCCCTGACGAGAAGGCTGGTGAAGCTCGCGAGGGCCTAGGCGGAAGCGCTAGCGTTCGTCCGCGTCCCCGCTCCCATACAAGAAATCACTGCGTGAAGGTCTCGGCCTTCTCGTACTTGTCTCTGATGTGCTTCAGGATGATGTCCCTGTCGCGCCTGAGATGGCTCTCGTACCAGCTCTTGATCACGTCTGCGAGCACCTCGTGGAGCTTCTTCTCGTCGAACTTGGTCACGGGCACGTCCAGAAGCACATACTGCGAGAAGATCCTCTTCCAGCCTGCGTATTTGTAGTAGTGTTCTCCCTCGCAGAACTCGAAGACCATCCGGAAGTGGGTCTGGCTGTCGACACTGTAATACCAGATCTTGACCGAGTCGCCGACCCTGTTCTGGGTCCGGTCGGTCAGGGACGCGTTGTCCACGCCTGAGAAGTCGAGGTTCGCCTTGAACTGCCATTGCTCCGGATAGACCGCGAATGTGAGGAACGTCGAGGCCTCAGGGGCCAATGTGAAGTGGACATTGATCTTGTTGAATCTGCTCCATACCCTGAAGAGGTCCTCAAGGAGTGTCCTGTTGATCTCTCCCTTCTTGGAGTTCTGCTCGACGAAGTTGTCGGTGATCTGGACGGTCTTCTTCTCGAGCTCCTCATCGAGCTGGGAGAACCAGTCCTCTTCCTTCCCTTCGGGCTTAGCCATCGTACATCCCGGTTCAGGTGATGCTATTGCGGGAATATAAGCCTTTGGTATTTATTCAAGACGCACTTTAATTTTCTGGCTCGGCTCATTTTCGCCCCTGTCCTCGCGTGCGCGCGGCGTGGCCCCCGTGGCAACCTACAAGTAACGAGACTCGGTTGCCCTCCACCGGATGACGGACTACATAGGCGAGCTCATGGACTATCTGAGCAGCCATCAGGCCGACCCCGTGACCTACCTCATCCTGCTCTTCCTGTTCTGCATTGCGGCCGCCATCATCCTGCCGATCCCGATAGAGATCGCGCTCATTTGGAACCCGAGCCTGTTCTTCCCCATCAAAGCGCTGACTATGGGCCTTGGCAAGGGGACCGGTGCAATTGCGGTCTTCCTTATAGGCGCCAAAGTGGAGCGCGTCGTCAGGAGGTTCGAGAAGTGGGGTTGGTTCAAGTGGCTGCTCGTGAAAAGCGAGGCCTTCGTCCGCAGGTTCGGCATGTTCGCGCTCTACATACTGATGTCGATCCCGGGTATGGTGGACACGATCCCCCTCTACCTCTTCTCCATATTCAACCAGGAGGGGAAGCTGATCCGGCTCCGGGACTTCGCCCTCCTGAACGTGCTGGCCGGCGTGAACCGCGCAATGCTGATCTTCGCGATCCTCGAGATATTCGGCATCAGCCTCTGGTGAGCGGATGGGTTCACGGGTCAAGTTATCTTCTGTACCGTCTTCAGCGTCAGTATGTTCCCCTCGGTCTCCAGCTCGAAGGTCTTGACCGGGACCTCGGTCAGGCGCATCTTCTGGATACTGAGGTAGTATTTCATGCGGTCGGCGTTCCTGTCAATCGATATGTCGATCACCGCATCGAAGTCCTCAACCATCAGACTGAAAAGCTCGTCGCGCACGCCGATCGGGAACGTGTGGAGCGTCACAGTGTCGAATGCCCTCAGCTCCCCGAACGCCTTCCTTCCCCATCTCATGACGTCTACCGCACTCGAGCCCTTCAGTGTCGCTGGTACGCTCTCGCACACCGAACGCAGCCCCTTCAAAGTGGAGAGCCTGTCCACGGCCTCCGCGAGCCCCTCCTGGAGCATCCCTTCCTCGTCCATCTGCTCCACGTGCAGTATCTTCTTCTGAATTGCCTGGTCGATTCCTATCGCGAAGGTCTCCTTCGCCACAGAGTAGCAATCCAGGAACACCAGCTGGTCGCTCATCACATGCCTCGTGACGTCGAACCCCTGGTGCTGCAGGCTCCTGATGACGTTCCCCACGGGCCTGTTGGTGCAGCAGTAGATGGCTGGGGCCCCCATCCTGAGCCCCTCGACGATGAACTGCTGCTGGAAACACTCGGTCGGGTTCGACGGTTCCGCCCTCAGAGCGATCGTGGAGTTGACGGGTATCCCGCCCTGGATGAACGAATCTAGGCCGGGGAGTCCGCTGGGCACGCGGGAGACGATCATCTCGCTCCTGTCATGCTCTCGTGGATATTTCGCACTTTGCTCGGTCAGACCGTCGGAGACATCGCTGCGGATAGGGCCTCCTTTCCGCGCCTGCCAAATCTGAGGAGGAAGACGCCTGAGATGACCAGCGCCACTCCTGCCAGCTGGACGGCGCTGACCTCCTCAGCTAGTATGAAGAACGCCATTGATATCGCGAAGACAGGCTCAATGCTGGCGACTATGCTCGCCTTGCTGGCCTCGAGATGCTTCAGTGCGATCATCGATGCGAGGAAGCCTATCACGCCCGACCAGACTGCCACCTGGAAGATCCACATCCAGGCCTCGCCAGAGAGGGATGTGCGGGCGAGCTCGATCGGGTTGGCCATCAGGACGAGCACGACGGTCGAGAAGAGGAACATGTAGAGGATGATCGTGTTTGGGGAGTATGTCTCCTCTAACTTCTTGCCCCCGAGGTAGTAAACGGCAGTCCCGACCGCGGACCCTATCCCGAGAAGCACTCCGTAGGTGTTGAACGACAGCCCCTCCGCGAGGTCCTGGCCTCCTGCTACCAGGACGCACCCCAGGAAGGTCATCGGGAGCGCCATGAGCTTCGCCCCGGTCAGCCTCTCCTTGAACAGGAACACGGATGCGACGGTGACGATGCTCGGGTACGAGTAGTTGAGTATGACAGTGATGGTAACCGAGGTCAGGTCGATCGCCCCGAACCAGCACAGGTTCAGGAACACCCCTGCGACCAGGCTGAATATGAGGAAGGGCAGGATGTCCTTCCGCCTTATCCTCAGCGATGCAGGGTCAAGGACGGCTATCAGCACCAGCAGCATCACGGCTCCGATCAGGAACGCGAAGGTCGTCATCTGCATGACGTTCACGCCCTCGTCGTATGCGAGCACAGCGAAGGGCCCAGCGGTAGCCCACATCGCCACGGCGACGACCATCAAAGCATAGGCCGCATTGACCGAGATCCTCAAGCTATGGAACCCGCCTGTATAGGCCCGTTCTATTGGGCAGAAGAGGCTTAATGATTACTGTCGCCCTCGGCCTACGACTGGCTTACCCTTTTCGCTCAACCTCTGGGGCCGCCGGGATCCTGGTGCCCTCTTGGCTGCTCCTCCTGGTCCACCTGAGCAGGAGCACGCCCACGAAGACGAGTCCCACGCCAATCCCTTGAAGGAGCGTTATCACATCTGAGAGCACAAGGGCCGCGATGACGACTGCGGCGACCGGCTCTATGCTTGCCACTATGCTAGCCCTGCTCGCCTCTATGTGCCTCAGCGCGACCATCGACACGACGAACCCTATCGTGCCCGGAAAGAGCCCGATGGCGAATATGTACGCCCATGCCTCGTACGAGATATGGTTGTCGAGGATTGTCATCGGGTTCGCTATCAGCACGATCCCCGGGATCGAGAGCGCGGTCATGTAGAGTATCACCGTGTTGGCCGAGTACCTGTCAAGGAACTTCTTCCCCCAGATGTAGTACACTGCGGCCGCGATTGCAGTGTACACCCCTAGACCTATGCCGAGGAGGTCGAAAGAGAACCCCTCTTCCAGGTCCGCCGCGCCCGCGACCAGCACGCAGCCCGCGAAGGTGAGGGGGAGGGCCAACGCCTTTCCACGCGTGAGCTTCTCCCCGAGCAGGAAGACGGAAGCAATGGTCACCATGCTCGGGTAGGCATACAGCAGCACGACAGCTGTGGCAACCCCGGTGAGGTCGACGCACATGTACCAAGCAACTGCGAAGAAGGTGCCGGTGATGAGGCTGAAGCCCAGCATCGGCAGAAAATCCTTCCTTCTCAGGCGGAGCGACTTCGGGTCGAACACGCCGATCGCGGGGAGCAGTATCAACGTGGTGACGACAGATGCAAAGAGCGTGACCTGCATCACCTCCGCCCCGGAGTCGATGGCCAGGACAGTGAAGGTGCCCGAACTGGCCCACATGATTGCGGCCAGGGCCATGAGTCCGTACGCGATGTTCTTCGAGATATTCACAGCAGATGCCCTCGTGCCAGCCGATGGGGATATCGGAGAGCCCTTCATGAACCTATGTTTCTCTATGGGCTGTCCACCGGTCACCGAGGCGACCTAGCCGACCCGCCTTTCTCTTCCGGGGCCTATGGCAATCAGCATCACGAGCGCAGCCAGCGACATCGCAATGCCATACGCGAATGTGGCCCACGGACCAACCGAGTCCCACAGGAAGCCGGCGATGACGCTGCCGGGCAGCATGACCAGCCCGGCGCAAGTGTGGAATGCACCAAGCGCCGTCCCTCTTGTGTGTTTTGGGACGAAGTCAGTTACATACGCCTTGAGAACGCCCTCGGAAGATCCTTTGTACGCGCCGTAGATGACGAACCCGAATAGCAGGGCATAGACGGTCTCTGCGTAGGCCATCACTGCGCAGGTGACTGCCAGCAGAGCGAATGACGTTGCGATGATGGGCCTCCTTCCCACCCGGTCCGATAGGGTTCCCGCAGGCATCGATATCATGAAGAAGACTATGTTGAAGATGACGTACAGGATTATCGTGATAGCGGATTCTATGCCTGCATCGCTCGCCTTGAGGATGAGGAAGGCGACGTTGATCTCCCCTATGTAGAAGGTGACGATTATCAGCATCAGCCGTCGGAACGACTTGTCGAGCGCCCTTATCTCCCTGAAGAACCGACCCGTTCTTGCTCTGGTCGCCGTTGCCTCAACTTCCTTGACGAATAGGATTATGACTGCGACGGCCGCGACCGCGGGGATCGTGGACCACAGGAACACCTCGCGGTAGGTATCCTCTGTTACTGCGGCCGCCGCCAGGAGTATGGGAAGCACGAGCAGAGGCCCAATCACAGCCCCGGCAGAGTCAAGGGCCTTGTGCAATCCGTAGGCCTTGCCTCGCATCCCCTCTTCACTCGAGTCTGCTATCAGCGCATCTCTGGGAGCGCTCCTGACGCCCTTTCCGACCCTCTCCGCTACTCTTACTCCGAGCACGTGCCAAGGCGAGGTCGCCAGATAGAAGAGAGGCTTGGCTAGGGCGCTTGCGCTGTAGCCGCTGAGTATGAACGGCTTCCTCCTCCGGTATCTGTCCGAATACCATCCAGAGAAGACCTTGAGAAGGGATGCGGTGGTCTCCGCAGCCCCCTCTATCAAGCCAATTAGGAGCGCGGAAGACCCGATGGCAACAAGGAAGTAGGGCATGATTGGATAGATCATCTCGCTGCTCATGTCGGTGAGGAAGCTCACGATCCCCAGCACGAGGACGTTCGTGCTGATGCCCGCGAGGATCCGTCTCCTCTTGGCCCGAACGGCTCCGCCTTCTGCCTGCTCCATTTACGTTCACCGTCAGGATGCGCGACGTGTCCCTTTTGTCATCCACTTTTCAGTTATAATGCTTCATGTCGATTTCCGCTGAACTGTACGCGCCATCATTCAATAGGCTGCAGAACATATCTGCGAGCGGGACCATGAGGGCGGTGGGCGAGTTTGTGGACCTGAAGAGCGTGCTGAAGGAGAGGGCCAGGAAGAAGGGTGCTGTCGTGTTCGGCGTCGTGTCCATCGAGGACGCAAATGCTCTCCCCTCCGTCAAGATCGAGTGGACCATCAACAGGTGGACCAAGAGGCTGCGCGACTCGATGCCCGAGGCGAGGTCGGTTGTCGTGTTCGGCATACTATCGACTGACGATGCCGATGAGATAGAGATCAGGAGATCGGATGGCCGGCTGGACTATCCAGGGTACATGCCCATCAGCATCATCATGCGCGACCTCATGAGGGTGCTCAGGGACTACGGCTTCAGGGCACGCGCTCCTTCCGTATACGCTTCGTACAAGCGCATCGCGCAACTGGCCGGGATGGGCAGTTACGGGAAGAACGCCTTGATCATTCACCCCAAGTACGGCCCGTGGCTCAGGTTTGGCGCTGTCCTTACCGATGCACCCCTGCTCCCCGATAGACCGTTCGAGGGTGACCTGTGCGGCAAGTGCGAGAGATGCCTCACGGCTTGTCCTGCAGACGCCCTTGAACCGTATGTCGTCAATCCGAACAGATGCCTTGTGGGTGTGGCCACGGCCCCGCGCGCCAGACCCGAGCTCAAGCGGCTGCTGCCCGAGCACTCCCCCGTCCTCACGCCCCAAAGCAGGGTCATGTGCACGGCCTGTCAGCTCGCGTGCAGGTACACAACTGCCGAGCGCAGGCGGAATGTCTTCTCTCCGGCCAGCACGCGGGCGAGCAAGAGCCGCGGGAAGAAGAAGCCCTCTAGGCCCTCGGAGAGAAGCCCACGGCGGCAACGGCGCTCTCGGAAGGGAACTTCTCGATGAAATGGCGGTAGTACAGGAGCTCCTCCTTGGTCCTTATCCTGCCTCTCGGGAGCGCCCCCCTCTCCTTCTCGAACTCGGCGTCGGAGATCATCTCATCCGCGACTGAGACCAGCGACTGGATGGAGCCCGCACCGTCGCTGAACCGCTGCTTTCTCCTCCATGCTACCGCTGCGGGCAGGGAGTCCTCGAAGGCCTTCCTCAGCAGCAGCTTGTTCCGCTCCGGCCCAGGGCCTACCAGCTCAGGCGGCTTCAGCGACAATCCGAACTCGATCACATCCCTGCTCATCAGGGGCATCCGCCCGTCGAGGGACGCGCTGGCGGTCATCCTGTCCACCCTCTGGAAACCGGTCATCCATCCAGTCCTGAGAAGCTTCCTGCGCTCCCTTCTGAGATCGTCATCGCCCTTGATTGTGCGCATGTAGTCATATCCTGCGAAGATCTCGTCTCCGCCCTCACCACAGAGGGTCACGAGTCGAATGTCGCTGAACAGGTGTGTAGCCATGTAGTTCGGTATGCAGCTCCTGATTAGTGGATAGTCGAAGCTCTCGGCCGCGTAGACCACATCCTCGAGGACATCGAGCATACCATCGATGCCGTAGACCCTCTCCTTGTGGCTCGAGCCTATCCGCTCCGCGACCTTTCGGGCCATGCGCAGGTCCTCGCTCTGCTCGGTGCCCACGCATACGGTCTGCACCTCATCTGCTGCTTCCGTCGCGGCGGCCGCGATCACGCTGCTGTCTATCCCGCCGCTGAGGAGCACATTGAGTCCCTGCCCTTCTCTCGAACAGCTCCTCACGCTCCTCAGCACCAGCTCGCGCAACGCGTTCGATTTCGGTTCCGCGCGCGTCCTCCTGACCGGAGATCTCCTCGGCCAGATCGGCGAGAACCCCTTGCCTGCCACCAGCACCTTGCCCGGGGGGAAGGGCACGAACTCGTCCCCGGCGACCATCTGGGATTTGATCTCGGAGGAGAATGTCCCCTCCCGCGACCCACCAGAGATGTAGATGGGTTTCAGGCCGTACCTGTCCCTCGCGAGGACCAGCCTCCCGTTGTCTGAAATCGCGATGGCGAAGGCGCCGTCGAGGTAGCCGAACATCTTCGTGCCGATGGCCTCGTACATGCTTATCAGGAGGTCGGCGTCCCCTGCGTCCTCGTCCGAGTCCTCTAGGAAGAGCTCCTTCAGGAGCTCCGAGTTGAACAGATAGCAGTCCGAGGCGACGGCTACGCCGTCGTCCTCCACGATCGCCCTCGCAGTCCCCTTTCGAGACGGTCTTGCCCTCCGGGCGGTGATCACCAGCCTGTCATCCTCAAGCAAGTCCTTCCTGTCAGGGCCTCTATGGGATATCCTCTCGAGCATGCGCCTTGCCAGTTGTCTGTCGGGTGAGCCATATGTGCCTGCGATCCCCTGCATTTCAGTCCGCCTCCCTATATCTCGGCCAGGTCGAGGTCCTCTTCGCTTGCAGCCAGCCGTGCCACACGGTCCTTCTCGAGTATCGGGAGGTTAGAGGCCCTGTCCACCACCACGCACGCGCCGTTCACAATCGCGGTGGTGATCGAGCCCAATGCGACCGGATTGCCTTTGAGGTCGGGGGCGTCCAGGAGCCCACGCTTGACCGCGAGAAAGAGCACTTCGGGCGATGTGAGCGGCTCCTTGACCTGCCTGCTCCCGCCGCGCTTGATGGCCTCTATGAGGAACTTGGTCTCCTCGAGCAGCTGGGCCTTCCTAGCCGCTATCTTCGGGTCCGCCTCTGGCTTCGGCATGCCTAGCAGGGCCTTGGCCACGGCTCCCTTGGCTATCTGGCAGCTCTCGATTATGTCAGGAGCGGTCGCGACATGGTCAGCCTCGCTGAAACCCACGACATGCACTATGTGTGGCGACAGCGACATCGCCGAGTATATCGAGGCCGCGAGCTGCCCCTTCGCCTCGTTCTGCGAGGGCGGCAGGGATGCCAGGCCGGACCTCACCATCCTCACGACCCTGAAGGTTCCATCGGCGAGGGATTCGACCAGCTCGAGCTTCGCCAGCATCTTCGCGAGGTCCATAGCAGGCGCGATTCCCCTTGGGGTGTCGAACATGAACTGGCAGACATAGTCCCTCACGCCGAACGCACGCGCGTTGTAGGCGGCGACGTACGCCATCGCGAGCTCTATGGTGTCCCCGCAACCCCTGAGGGCCCACTGGTGAGACTCGTTGATCTCGACCGGGACGTCGTTCTGCGCATACCATCTGATGGCCTCCTGGTTCTCTGCGATCGCCTCCCTCAGCGGGCGCTTCGAACGGCCGTCCAGCTCGCTGTACCACATGATCGGGACGGCGCCCCAAGCGATATTGATGGTCTCCTTGAGCATCTCCGCCCACTTGATGAGATCTCTAGTGCCACTGTAGCACCTGAGGAGCGGGTAATTGCCCCTTCTTGTAGCATCCCAGATCACCCTGAGGTCCTCTCGTCTCCTGAAGGGCGCACCCCCGGCGCCGTCCAGCTTCGGGTCCATTTCGGACGGTCTGAAGAACGACTCCTGCGCGTTCTGGTCAGGTGCAAGGGAAAGTATGTCCAGCGCTCCAGACTCGGCGATCATCCTGGCACCTTCGATGGTGTCCTTCATCTTCGGAAGTCCGAAGTGGTGCCTCAACAGTGGGAGCGGGTACGAATTCTTTATTCGATCGACGAGATCCGAGCTCCGGGCCGTCTCCTCCTTGGGCGGGGGTGCGCCCCGGAGCTTCGCCTTGATCGCCTCGACCGATTCGCTCCCGTCGAAGACAGCTTCGAAGATCCCGCTGTTCCTGGCTACGACCGCCACCGGAGCCGTTCCGCCAAAGAGATATCTCCTGCCCTTCAGCCCCTGGTCCTTCTCAAGCTCCAGCTTGAGTTCCCCCAGGAGAGGAGCTGCGGACTCAGGCGTCAGCCTGTAGCTCACTGCGACGATCTCGGGGTTCTTCAGCTTGATGGCCGACACGAGCTGCCGGATCGGGACCGCGGGGCCCAGCAGCTCGACCTCGTAGCCCATGCCCTTCGCGAGCTCCAGGAATGAGTTGATCCCCCCGACGTGGACGCAATTGCCTATGGCCGCTCCCAAGATCTTCGTCAGCGCACGCCCCTCACAGCCAACATCCTGATGTCCTTCACCGACATCCCCGTCAGCCCGACCTTCTCGACAGTCCTGCCTTCGGCCCAGAAGTCGCGACCGTGCATGGTGGATGCCATATGGATGAGCATATGAAGAGTGGGTGTCTTGACGCCCGCGAGTCCCGCGACGGACGCGATGGGCACGAGGCTCATCGGGACGTCCTCGAGGATGTATCTGTGAGTAAGAGTAGCGGGGGCCCTGACGCCCTTGTACCCGGGCGTCGCCTGTATCGCCTCGTAGAGGTTCCTCCCCGGGGAGTCGTATGCGAGATAGAGCCATTCCCGCGCGGTATGCAGGTGTATCCCCAGCGCGGCCCCGACGGCCACCCGCTCGGCATCTGCGGATTCGAGAACCCTCGCGGTGGAGGGCGAAACCCCCTCCAGATAGTACTCGAAGTCGCCGTGGGTGGATTCGATCCTGGCAGCGTTGAGTATGGTGAGCGAAGGATGGAATATTGCACCTATGTTGTCCAGGCTCGTCTCCAGGACGTTGCTCGCAGCCACGTACTGCGGGAAGGCCCTTCTCACGACCTCGAGGACCTGCGGTGTCCTGTGGGCGGGGATGGCCGCGACGGGCACGGAGTTCTTCACCTGGATTATCCTTGCCCGGGCCGGCTCGGCGTGCCTTGACACATAGATGAAGGTCTGCGCCTCAGCGATGACGGGTCTGGTCTTGATCTTCCTCCGGCGAAGGACATTCAGGAACTCTATCGCCCCGAAGGTCCTGCCCGGGTTGAGTATCACGGTATGCCTGTTGGTGAGGTGCTGCGCGCAGAGCTCCGCGACATCCCTGTGCCCGGAGGCGGGCACCACAACCATGACGACGTCCGTGCCGTCGAGGACCTCCTCGATGTCGTCAGAGGCCAGCTCCACCTTGCCGTAGCCCTCTATGACGCCCTCGACATCGACGCCGCCCCTGTCGTTGATGTTGTCTATCTTCTCCCGAGACCTGTTCCAGAGACGGGTGGGGAACCCCATGATCGCCAAGTGGCCGGCCATGGCCAGGCCTCCGTGTCCCGCTCCAAGGACAGCGAAAGTCGGCCTTGCTTCGCCTCTGGATTTGTGTGTACGCAAACTCGCACCCTCGTGATAATTTGGCGGGATGCCCCCAGCGGGGTCTTGCTATACGTGGCGGGGAGCAGTCGGGGGCATCCCTATGACTAATTATGATAAATGATGAATAACTATTAAATGGTTGCCGGCGATTATCATCGATGGGACGGCACCGGGGAGAGACCTCTCTGGCGCGACACTCAGTGGTAGCATGGTGGAGAATGATTCCAGAGATATCGCGAAGTGGATTATCCGGTCCGACAGGCGACTCGTGACGATGAGGTACTTCAAGCACCACAAGTTCGCCGGGGCATCCGAGATAGCGCAGGACTCGGGCCGGTCGATACAGAACGTGAGCACGGGCCTCAAGGAGCTTGAGTCGAGGGGCGTGCTGGAACAGCTGGAGCCCGGCAGGAGGACCTGGAAGAAGCACGCCCTGACGTCCGTCGGGAGGGCGACGCTCGAGATAGTAGAGCGCGAGCTGAGTGCGGGGATGTTCGAGAGGATGGCAGACGAGCTCTCCTTCAGGTATGTCCGGGACGCGTTCAGGCTGGTCGTGACCGACCCCATAATCGTCACCCAGCAGATGAACCTCCACGAGGTCGTGGACAGGGTGCTGGCGGATCCGAGGACCAGGAGCGCGTATGTCGTGGACGATAAGAGGCGTCTGCTCGGCATGATCGGCCTGGAGCAGATGCTGACGGCCATAGAGAGCTCGCTGTCGCTCTTCGACAAGGAGCGACCTGCCGTCAGGGGCAAGAGGGGCGTCCTGCCATTCTCCGTCGAGGAGTACATGGTCAAGCCTGTCACGGTATACCAGGACGACAAGCTCATCACTGCTCTGAGCAAGATGATCGAGAACAGCATGGAGGACCTCCCCGTTGTGGACGACGATCGCATCCTCCTCGGCGAGCTGAACGGGTTCGAGATACTGCTCCTGGGGAG
Organism: Thermoplasmatota archaeon; assembly: GCA_016930135.1. GTDB lineage: Archaea > Thermoplasmatota > Thermoplasmata > UBA10834 > UBA10834 > COMBO-56-21. The sequence continues at coordinate 28,734 of JAFGHM010000036.1, forward strand.
CGAGGTCCTCAGAAGGCATGCGAGGGTCTAGGAGCGCCCAGGCTGCTGGGGATCCCGTCGGAACACGCCAGAACCGGCAAGGCAAGCTTTAAATCAGAAAACCGAATATGTGCGATAATGGTTTCCCGGGACAGGATCGACCGGATCATCGACGGCTATGACAAGGACAACCTGGTCATCGCCACAGCCTGTTCTCACACATCGCTCCAGATATTCGACGGCGCGCGCAAGGAGGGCTTCAGGACCCTCGGGATAGCAGTGGGCCAGAAGACCAAGTTCTACGACGCGTTCCCGCGGGGGAAGCCGGACGAGTTCTTCTTCGTAGACTCCTACACGCAGCTCCTCGACCGAGCGCCCGAGCTGGTGAAGAAGAACGTCATAATCGTCCCGCATGGCTCCTTCGTAGAGTACATGAACACGAAGAACTTCGAGGAGCTGGAAGTGCCAACCTTCGGCAACAGGATGGTCCTCGACTGGGAGAGCGACCGGGAGAAGGAGCGGGTCTGGATCACGGGGGCGGGGCTAGAGATGCCCAGGAAGATAGAAGACCCGAAGCTGATCGACAAGCCCGTGCTCGTCAAGTATGACGGTGCCAAGGGCGGGCGCGGGTTCTTCATAGCCAAGGACTACCCCGACTTCAAGCTCGGGATCGACCATTCCCAGAGGTTCTCGATCCAGGAGTACATACTCGGCACGAGGTACTACATACACTACTTCTACTCGCCCATAAGGACCCAGGGCTACAGGCTCAGCAAGGGCGTGCTCGAGCTCCTGAGCATAGACAGACGCGACGAATCGAACATAGACGAGATGTACAAGCTGGGGGCCCAGGAGGAGCTCAAGAAGCTCGGGTTCTTCCCTACCTTCGTCGTCACGGGCAATGTGCCCGTGGTGGTCCGGGAGTCCCTGCTACCCAAGCTGCTGGACATGGGGGAGAGGGCCGTGGAGAAATCCCTCGAGCTCTTCGGCGGGATGATCGGTCCGTTCTGTCTCGAGTGCATCGTCACTGACAACCTCCAGGTCAAGGTGTTCGAGATATCATCGAGGATAGTCGCGGGCACCAACCCGTTCGTGTCCGGCTCCCCCTACTCGGACCTGCTGGAGCCAGGCGTGTCCACAGGCAGGCGGATGGCCCAGGAGATCAAGTACGCCAAGGAGACCGGCCAGCTGGGGGCGGTCCTCTCATGACGCAGTACTTCTTCATACTCGCGGACTCGGAGATAGAGCTCGTGCCTTCGGAGCTCCTGAAGGAGAGGTGCATCATCAACAACGCGCGCGCGAGAGGCAAGCCTCCGGAGAAGATACTGCTGGACGCCTCCCACCACCATCCAGCGTTCGCGAAGCTGGCGGAATCCGAGAGGCGAGGCAGGCCGGACCTTGTTCACTTCTACCTCATGCTGTCCATGGACTCCGACCTGGCAGCCGAGGGGAACCTGAGGGTGTTCGTCCACACGAGGAACAACGACGTGATAGCCGTGAAGCCGGAGACGAGGCTGCCTCCCAACTACCCGAGGTTCGTGGGCCTCATAGAGCAGCTCTATGACCAGCGGGTCGTGCCCTCGAGGGAGAACGCGCTCCTCGAGCTCAGGAACGATGTCCCTCTCGACACCCTGGTGAACGCGCTCAAGCCGGATGAGGTCTTGGTGCTCTCCCAGGACGGGGACACCTCGCCCCTCCAGGAGAAGTTCGCATCAGTCAAGGGAGAGCGTGTCGTCGTCATCATAGGCGGCTTCTCGAGGGGCAGCTTCAGGTCCGACCTGAGCAAGTTCAAGCACACCAAGATATCTCTCGGCCACAGGATGATGAAGGTGTGGACTGTCACTTCGAAGGCGCTCTGCGCGATCTCGTCGTCTGCGGCCGCCGCAGGGGCGGCCGAGGCCGCCGAGAAGGTCAAGGCTCCAAAACCTTCAAGATCTCGTCGCGCTCCGAAGAAGAAAGCGGCGTGATCTGGCCGCCGACGATCGCCACGGATTTCCCTCTGCCCGGGATGACTCTTCCGATCACAGCCGCGTCGATGCCCATTCCACGCAGCTTCCTCATATAGGCATCTGCCTTGGTGGGGCGGAAGGTCGCGAGGAGCGCACCTGAGCCCAGCAGGCCGAGCGGGTCGAGACCGTACTTCCTGCAGATCATCGCGGTCTCCCTCCCCACGACGACCTTGTCAGGGTGGAACTCGAACGACTTACCTGAGGCGGCGGCCATCTCGAAGACGCCCATGGACACCCCGCCCTCGGTGGGGTCGTGCATGGCGCTCACGCCGAACTCGAGGGCGGCATGGGCCTCCCGGACGATGGACAGGCCGGGCTTGAACAGGTATTTCGACGCCCTATCGACCAACTCGCGGTCGAAGGTCCGGAGGAGTTCTTCTCTTCTCTCACGTGCGATGACGGCGGTGCCCTCGATCCCGGCGCTCTTCGTCATCACTAGCAGGTCGCCCACGCGGGCGCCTGATGTGGTCACGGCCTTCCGTCTCCCGAGCAGGCCGTGCATGTCCCCGACGACTATCGGCCGGTCTATTCCGGGCGTGACCTCGGTATGCCCTCCCGTTACCGCTATTCCCAGGCTCTTGGCCGCATCGGATATCTGCTTGAATATGCTCTCTGCGAGCGCTTCGTCTGAGCCCGGCGGGAGCAGTACGACGGCCTGGAACCAGGCGGGCTTCGCTCCACGGGTCACGACGTCGTTGGCGTTGACATTGACCGCGTACCAGCCGATCATGTCCGAAGCGTATGTCACGGGATCGGTCTTCAGGACGATCAGCTCCCTGCCCAGTCTCACGATTGCCGCGTCCTCCCCTATCGCGGGCCCGAGGACGACCGTGTCGTCTTCCGCCCCTCTGTGCCTCAGCAGCTTCTTGAGCAGCTCCGGTGGCAGCTTGCCCGTCCTTAGAACCATCGGGAAATCGAAGGCAATCGTTACATAATATCGTTTTCCTGTTTTGGCCTGTCTTCTGCCTGGACGCCAATAGTTGGACACTAATGCTTTATATCGCTCGTATGCTTCACGGGTGGGGCGAGTCCCATGATCGCTGAGCGAGTGAAGAGGGTGCAAGAGTCAGGCACGATGAGGATGAAGGAGCTGGCCGGTCAGAAGAAGGCCGAGGGCAAGAAGATCATCTCCTTCACTGTCGGAGAGCCCGATTTCGACACCCCCAAGCACATAGTCGAGGCCGCCAAGAAGGCCCTCGAAGAGGGCAGGACCAGGTATCTCGACGCGCCCGGTCTCCCAGCGCTCAGGGAGGCGATAGCGAAGGAGGCGAAGGAGTACAACGGCATCCCCTGCGAAACCTCGAACGTCCTCATAGCCCCGACCAAGCACGCGATATTCGAGTCGATCATGGCGACGGTGAACGAGGGCGAAGAGGTGATCATGCCGGATCCCTCGTGGGTCACCTACGAGCCGTGTGTTGTCCTCGCGGGCGGAAAGTCCGTCCCCTGCACGACGACCGAGGAGGGCGAGTGGAGGATGACCCCTGAGGCCGTGGCGGAGCTCATCACCCCGAAGACGAAGATGATACTCTACAACTCCCCGTCGAACCCCTGCGGCGCTGTCGAGACGCACGACGACATAAGGGGCATCGCGGACCTCGCGAAGGACCACAACCTGGTCGTGCTTGCCGATGAGGTCTATGAGAAGATAATATTCGACGGCCTGAAGCATCATTCGATTGCCGCTGAGCCGGGGATGATGGACAGGACCATCACCATAAGCGGGTTCAGCAAGACCTTCGCGATGACCGGCTGGAGGCTGGGGTGGCTGATCGCCCCAAAGCCGATATTCAAGGGCATCAACAAGATACAGCAGCACTCGATCACGCATGCGACCTCCTTCGCTCAGTACGGCGCGCTCGCAGCGATGACGGGGCCCACGGAGCCGGTCAAGGAGATGGTCAAGGAGTTCCAGGAGCGCAGGGATCTCATCATGGAGCTGATGAAGGAGATCCCGAGCTTCCGATGCGACAAGCCCAAGGGCGCCTTCTACGTCTTCCCGAGATACGAGGGCGACATGGACTCCGAGAAGTTCGCGCTGCACCTCATGGACAGGGCGGAGGTCGCCGTCACGGGCGGAGCAGCGTTCGGAAAGGCGGGCGAGAAGCACATCAGGATCTCCTACGCCACTAACAAGCAGAACATACGGGAGGGCATGGACCGGATCAAGAAGATACTGGCCTGACCCTATGGCCGATGTGTCTCATGCCCTTATCTTCTTCCTCTTGACGAGCTTCCTGACGCTCTTGCCGCTTGTCCTCTCTTCCAGCTTGCCCAGGTCGAGTCTCTTGTAGAGCATGTACGGCTCGAAGCCGAGGCTCCTCCACACGGCGCGGCCCTCCATGTTGCAGTGGGCCACTCCGAGCTGCACGGTCCTGACCTTGTTCTTCCTGAACCACCTGACGGCCACATCAAGCATCTTGCTCGTGACGCCCTTGCCGCGTCGCTCCCTGAGGACGAACGCGTCCGATATGACCCCTATCTTCCTCTCCTTGAAGATCGGGGCGTTGGGGGACAGGAGGCAGAGCATGAACCCGACTACCTCCCCGTCCTCTTCGGCGACTATCAGCTTCGTGCTGATCTCCGAGAACTTCTTCTCCAGGTACTTGGCCCAGTTCCTCTTGCTGTCCCAGGCCAGCTGGAAGTGGTCCGAGGCCTCCTCGTGCTGCTTCGCCAGCATCTCCCAGAGCCTCACCACGGACGGGAGGTCATCCTCAGTCGCATCTCGGACCTCTATCCGGATCTTCGTGATTCGACCAACTCCTGCTCCTGGAATCGTCTGGAGAGAAATGAATCTGACGCCTCAGAGCTTTATGGAGATCGCGGAGTTCAGGTCCGGTATGCGCCTGACCTTCTCGAGCACAGCAGGCGGTAGGTCGTCGTCCAGGGTGAGGATCATCATCGCGGGCCCCCTGACCTGCTTCCTGGCCACCTCCATGCTGGCTATGTTGACGTCGTTGTCCCCCAGCACCGTCCCGACCTTGCCTATCATCCCGGGCTTGTCCGAATGACCTATCAGCAGGAAGTTGCCTTCGGGCTCGATGTCTACCGAGTTGCCGTCTATCTCGACGATCCTCGCGCCCTTGTCCGACATGAGCGTCCCGACGACGGCTACCGTGCCTCCGTTCGCCTTGAGCTCCACGCTTATCAGGTTCTTGTATCTGCCGGACTCGTCCGAGGTCGACGACACGACCTCTATCCCCCTCGTCCTGGCGGTCGCAAGGGCATTGATGTAGTTGACATTGAACTCCTCAGACATCGGCCGCAGGAGGCCCGTCACGACACACGCCACGATTATCCTGATGTCCTTGTGCGCCAGCTCTCCTCGGCATGAGACCTCGACCTTGGAGGCGCTGAACATGCCCAGCTGGCAGGCCATGGTCCCGAGCTTCTCCGCAAGGGGCATGTACGGGGCTATCTCGGGATCCAGTTTGGCCGGCAGATTCACCGCGTTCCTGATCGAACTGTCCCTGACGTATGCGATCACCTGCTCCGCAATCTCCGACCCCACCTCCTCCTGAGCCTCTATCGTCGTGGCACCCAGATGCGGGGTGAGGACTATGTTCTGCAGAGTCAGCAGCTTAGAGCCCGCTGGCGGCTCCTTTGTGAACACATCCAGGGCGGCGCCCGCGATCCCATTCTCCGAAAGGGTCTCGTACAGGGCGTCCTCGTTGACCACGCCACCTCTAGCGCAGTTGATCAGGAAGGCGCCCTTCTTCATCTTGGCCAGTTCCTCCTTTCCTATGAGGTCCTTCGTCTGTGGCGTCAAGGGCGTGTGCACGCTCACGATGTCCGCATCTCTCAGGAGCCTGTCCAGAGGCAGCAGCCTTACATGCAGCTTCGCCCCCACCTCGGGGGACACGAGCGGGTCATAGGCGACAACGATCATGCCCAGCGCTGCGGCCCTCTTGGCGACCTCGGCACCCACTCGGCCGAGGCCCACGATCCCGAGGGTCTTGCCCTGGATCTGGGCGCCCTTCATCTCCTTCCGCTTCCACTCGCCCTTCTTGGTGGAGGCGTCCGCCTGGGATATCCTCCGCGCGAGCGCAAACATGAGCCCTATGGTGAGTTCTGCGGTCGAGATGACGTTCCCAGAGGGCGCATTCATGACAAGGACACCGCGCTCAGTTGCCGCGTCCACATCGATGTTGTCCACGCCTATGCCCGCGCGCCCTATGACCTTCAGCCTGCCGGCCTCTATGACCTTCCGGGTGGCCTTTGTCGCGCTCCTGACCAGGAGGACATCGTAGTCCTTGATGATCTTGACGAGGTCGTCCTCTTTAAGACCCGTCCTCACGTCGACGGCGTAGCCCTGGCTCTTCAGCAACTCCACGCCGCTCTTCGATATCTCGTCTGCGACGAGCACCTTCATCTGGCTCACCCTTCGGCCGGCACGAAGGCCGGCCGCATCGGAACGGGGCAGGGTGGATATCAATGTGTTGCACGGAAGATCTGGCGACGTACTATTCTGTGCTCCCTTGTGGCACAGATGTGTGCCATGGGAGATTCGGCCGTAAGGATGAGGGGCAAGGACGCGCTACTTCTCCGGGGGCAGCATGTTGGGGATGCCGTCCTCGATCGGGTAGTCGATCTTGCACTTCGCGCATCTGAGAGTGCCCTCGAGTATCTCCTTCTCGTCCTCCTTCTTTACCGTGAGCTCCAGCGGATGGCCTTTGCAGACCGGACATGCCAGTATATCCATGAGCTTCCTCTTCATTCGGCACACCTGCCAAGGGATAACCTGTGGCCGTAATAAGCCTTTCACGGGCTCGGAAGGAACGCTTATTATGGAATACTCTTATTGCCAACGCATGCGCGTGGGAGTCATAGGCGTCGGACTCATGGGCCAGAACCATGCGAGGATCCTCTTCGAGAAGGACATGCTCGCTGGCGTGGTCGACATCGTCCCTGAGGTCGCGCAGGCCGTGGGGGAGAAGCATGGGGTCAAATGGTTCCTCAGCTACCAGGACATGCTCAGGAGCGACGTCGAGGCTGTCGTGGTCGTCACACCCAACTCGACCCATCAGAAGATCGCCTCCGAGGCCATCAAAGCCGGCAAGCACGTGCTCCTCGAGAAGCCCATGACGGGCAGCTCGGCGGCACTCAAAGGACTGGTCGACCTGGCCCATCAGAACAAGGTCGTGCTCGCTGGCGGCTTCACCGAGAGGTTCAATCCGGTCGTGGCATTCGCGAAGCAGGGCATCCAGACCGGCCAGTGGGGAGAGCTGATAACCGCCGCCACCAGGCGTGTCTCGTCGTTCCCGACAAGGGTCAGGGATGTCGGCGTAGTCATGGACCTCGGGGTACACGACATAGATGTTGTGCAGCACATCATCGGCGCGAAGGCCAAGTCGGTCTATGCGCTCGGCGGCCAGGGCAAGGGCGCGAAGTACGAGGACCACGCGAACATGCTCATAGACTTCGAGGGGGGCGCGACGGGCTACATAGAGGTCAACTGGCTGACGCCCATGAAGGTCAGGAAGCTGGCGCTCACATGCAGCCAGAACTTCGTGGAGGTCGACTACATGGACCAGGCGGCCCTCGTGTGCGCCTCGTCATTCAAGCAGCTCGACAGCGGCAACCTGTACAACGTCCCTCTGGAGTTCGATGTCCGCAGGACCGCTCTGAAGAAGGAGGAGCCGCTCAAGCGCGAGCTGAACGACTTCATCGCGGCCATCGCTGAGGGAAGGCCGCCCCTGGTGACAGGCGAGAGCGCCATGCAGACGCTCAGGATAGCAGAGGCGGCTCTGGAATCGATGAGGAGCGGCAAGAAGGTGCAGTTGGAGTAGGTCCGATGAGGGTCCTGGTGACGGGGAGTTCGGGGCAGCTCGGCTCCTATCTCTGCGAGTTGCTCATGAGGCGGCATGATGTCGTGGGGTTAGACACAAGGACCCAGCCATATGCCGTCCTCAAGCCTTGCTCGGTCGTGGGCGACATCCAGAGGCCAGGTGACGTCAGGAGGGTGCTGGGGGGCGTGGATGCGGTCGTACACTGCGCGGCCCAGGTGAGCGTGGACAAATCGGTCCAGGACCCTATCACGGACGCCAGCGTCAACGTGCTCGGCACGGTCAGCGTGCTGCACGAGAGCGCCAAGGCCGGCGTGCGCAAGTTCGTCTACATCAGCAGCGCGGCCATATTCGGCAGGCCGAAGTACCTCCCCGTCGACGAGGAGCACCCTACCCATCCGATAAGCAACTACGGTGTCAGCAAGCTCGCCGGGGAGAAGTACGTGCTGGCGTACGCGAACATGAGCCGCATGGAGGTCGTATCCGTCAGGCCTTTCAACTTCTATTCGGTCAGGGCGGACCCTCAGAGCCCGTACTCCGGCGTCATTACCAAGTTCGTGTCCCGGGTTCGATCCGGCTTCCCGCCCATCATCGAAGGCGACGGCAGGCAGACACGGGACTTCATCCACACGCGCGATGTCGCCGAGATGATCTCGCTCATCCTGGAGAAGGACGGGCTGGGAGGGCAGGTCCTGAACTGCGGGAGCGGTGTGTCCACGAGCGTATCCGACCTGGCCAGGAAGGCCATCCGAGCCTCGGGCAGGGACCTGGAGCCGCTGTTTGCGACGCCTCGGATAGGCGACATAAGGGACAGCGTCTGCAATGTCACCAAGTCGAGGGAGCTGCTGGGTTTCAGGGCTAAGGTGTCCCTGGAAGAGGGGTTGTCCGAGCTCGTCAGGTAGACCTCTTGCCCACGCCCATGTACACTATGCCCGCCCTGCGCATCCTCTCCGAGGAGAAGATGTTCCTGCCATCTACCACCACTGGCGTGCGCATGAGCTTCTTGATGCCTGCGGGCGTGAGGCGCGAGTACGCCTTGTGCGCGACCATGAACACTGCCAGATCCGCGCCACTTATCGCCTTCTTCAGGTTTCTCTCGACGGTGCGCCCTTCGACCTCTTCCGCGTAGGGGTCGTGGATCCTCAGCTCCCGGGCAGAGGACAGTGATCCCACCACCGGGACAGAAGGCGAATTCCTGAGGTCCCCCGAGTCCTGCAGGAACGACGCGCCCATGACGGCCACTGTGGACGAGC
>JAFGHM010000001.1 GCA_016930135.1 Thermoplasmatota archaeon
ACCCCGGCGCGTTCCAGCATGACGTGATGATGGCCCTCTACGAGCCAGCGATGGCCGCACGGCCGGAGCCGAATGGGACGAGTTGCGTCAGCGAGGGGGCCTCTTAGTGGCCTACACCCGCTAATGCAACAGAACCGTTATTGCCCTCGAAAGCGGGCTGCGACAAGACCTTCATCAATTGATCTTGTCGAGAAGGCCCTTAAGCATCGTGAGTGCTCTCTCGGCAGACTGCTTCTTGATGCTGGATCTTGAGCCTTTGAACAGGTTCCGCCTGCACACGGAGGCCCCGCCCGAACTGACTGCTATGTAGACAAGGCCGACGGGCTTCGCCGCCGTGCCCCCTCCGGGGCCCGCCACGCCCGTTATGCCCACTCCGATGTCGGCCCCCAGAACTCGCCTTGCGCCTGAGGCCATCTGAAGCGCAACCTCCTCGCTGACAGCCCCTTTGGTCTTCAGTGTCTCGCGCTCGACCCCGAGTATGTTGGCCTTGGCGTCGTTGCTGTAGGATATCACGCCGCCGAGGAAGTAATCGCTGCTCCCCGGGACCTCTGTGAGCATGTCACCGACCTTCCCTCCCGTGCACGATTCGGCGACGGCGAGTGTCTTCTTCTTCGCCCTGAATAGCCTTCCTATCTCCTCAGCGAGCACGGCACCCTCTCCGTTTGCCCTCAGTGCCCATGCCAGAATCGAGAAGCCTGCTTCTCGCATCAAGGCCCTCGAGCATGCTTGCAACCTCTTTCGGCACGAGGTGCCTCCACTTCTGCCCTGAGATTATCCTCTTCCTTATGTTCGTCGCCGAGTAGACCTTGGGATTGTATGCCTTGGTCCTAGAGACCTCATACCCAGCGTGCCTGAAGAGAGAGCGTGTTAGGCCGCTGTTCGAGAAGACGATATCGAAAGGCGGCACATACGACTCGACGTGGTTCACCCAGATAGAATACCTATTGACGTCGCGAAGCGGGATTATGTGCACCCTCGCCCTCTGCTCAGGCGTCAGCGACGATATGATCATCTGATATCGCTCGCCCGCGGTGAAAGGGTTCTTCTCGGTGTGCGACTCCTCGGCGCTGCCGATCACAATAACCAGGTCATCGCACTTCGCCAATACTTCCCTGATAACCGCAACGTGCCCCAGGTGTAGCGGCTGGAACCTTCCGACGATGAGTCCGCGCATCAAGCATCAGCCCTGTCAATGCACAGCTGGCCTGTCCGCGCCCGGGAGCGGCGCCGCCGGTGATTGCCCGCGCTTGGCGGCAACGAGTAGCGCCAACTTCTTCAGGAGCCCTTCCTTCCTTGCGCCGACGAGCGCATGCGAGAGGACGTCGTTGAGCGTCCGGACGGATATGACCTCGATCTTACCAGTGTACTTGTCCTCGAGAAGGACATCCTTGAGGTTCTCCTCCGGGATCAGCACCTTCTTCAGGCCCAGCTCCGCTGCCGCTTCGATCTTGGCAGTCACGCCTCCGACCGGGAGCACCTGTCCCCTGACGCTGAGGCTGCCGGTCATCGCGCAGCCCTGGTCGACCTCGATCTCCTCAAAGGCCGATATGACCGCTGTCGCGACGGCTATGGACGCGCTGTCCCCCTCTATGCCCTCGTAGGTCCCTATGAACTGAACATGGATGTCGTGGTTGCTTATGTCCTGGCCCGTGTACTTCTTGATGAGCGCTGAGACGTTCTGAACGGACTCCTTCGCGATCTCGCCGAGCTTCCCGGTCGCTATGATCTTCCCACCCTCCCGGTTCTGTGCGGGCGTTATCTCGGCGACAATCGGGGTGACTATCCCTGAGAACTCGGCCATAGAGGACTCCGCATTCAACACTGCGAGGCCGTTGACAATCCCGACCACTGCACCCTCTGTGAGCGCCAGCCGATAGTCCTTACGTCTCTCGACAGCCCTGTCTGTCACCTGCTGCTCGAGCGAGCGCGCGATCTTCTTCGCGTCGAGCACGTGCTTGGTCTCGACGACGGTCGACCCACGCTCAGAGGCGATGTCGCCAGCGACCCTGACCAGCCCTCCGAGTTCTCTCAGCCGGAGAGTCAGCATGCCGCGCCTGCCAGAGCGCCTCTGGGCCTCCCTTATGATCTCGGCGACCGCTCCTTTGTTGAAGTGCGGTATCTTCTTGTCCTTGGAGACCTCCTGGGCGACAAACCTGATGAGCTTCACCCGGTTGTCCTCGGTATCGCGCATGGTGCTGCGCATATAGATCTCGTAACCGTAACCCCTGATCCTGGACCTCAGCGCGGGGTGCATCCCGGCGACGGCATCCAGGTTGCCCGCCGCGACGAGTATGAAGTCGCACGGAACTGGCTCGCTCTTGACCATGGCCCCGGAGCTCCGCTCGCTCTGTCCGATGATGCTGAACTCGCCCTCCTGGAGCGCGGTCAGAAGGCTCTGCTGGCTCTCGATCCTGAGCATGTTGATCTCGTCTATGAACAGGACTCCCTTGTTGGCCTTGTGTATGGCCCCCGGCTCCAGCCGCTCGTGAGCCGGCGTCTCGAGGCCGCCGCTCTGGAACGGGTCGTGCTTGACATCTCCCAGGAGCGCGCCCGCATGCGCACCCGTGGCGTCTATGAACGGCGGGGGCTCATCTGGCTTGTGGGAGATAAGGAGCTTCGGGACGAGAGACGTCTCCCGGCGCTGTGTGTAGGACCGCGCGATCATGAAGACAATCAGACCGCCGATAGCAGCGATGAGAAGAGGGGTTGAGTCCTTCTGAACGACCGAGAAGACCGCGCCCACAATCACTATCATCACGATGAGCATGATGAGCGACGAGTTCTTCTGGGCCTTCTTCTGCTCAGCCTCGATCTTCTGGGCCTGCACGATTTCCTTGCCCTTGCTCGCGGGCACTATGCGCACCTTGGGCTCGTTCTGGTCGTCCGAATTGTTGTAGGCAATGACGTCCTGCAGCTCCCCCTTGGGGAGGAAGTCGACCATTGACCGGGCGAGCATGGACTTGCCCGTTCCCGGCTCGCCTATGAGTATGACATGGCGCTTCTGCTCGGCGGCCTTCTTGATCACAGTGACCGCGTCCTCTTGGCCTATGACCTGGTCCACTAACTGCGGAGGTATCTTCACATTCGCCGTGGTCTCGAAATCCTGAGACCTGATCCATTCCTCGATGTCGGAGAGACCGAGCGTGCTCCCCCAAGAATCGTCAGTTGCCATCCGCTGCACCAGTAGCAGTCACAAGGTGACTGTTTGAGCTATTGAACCTGATGCTAAATAAGGCTTGCGCTGCCAGAGACGCCGGTTGTTGGCCAAGCCAGTATATCCTTTCTGCATGCGAGATAGAAGGTCTGCCTGCAGAGCCTTTTCACGCATCCGCAGCCAAGTATTATGACATGGGTTGGCATGGAGGAAACCGGATGAGGGTTGACGAGCTCGGCCTAGACGATAGAATAGTCAAGAGCCTCTCGGAGGACGGCATCAGCGAGCTCTATCCCCCACAAGCCGAGGCCATTCTTCCTGCTCTCGAGGGCAAGAACCTGGTCCTAGCGGTCCCGACCGCCTCCGGGAAAAGCCTCGTCGCCTACATGGCCATCCTGAAGGCCGTCCTGAGAGGAGGGAAGGCGCTTTACATAGTGCCCCTGAAGGCCCTCGCGTCAGAGAAATTCGAGGACCTATCGAAGTTCGAGACCCTTGGGATCAAGGTGGGTGAGTCCACGGGCGACTACGACGAGGTCGACCCGATGCTCCACAAGTATGACATAGTGATAGCGACCTCCGAGAAGGCGGACTCGCTGCTCAGGCACAGGGCCAAATGGCTTGACCAGCTTTCTGTCGTTGTCGCCGACGAAGTCCATCTGATCCACGACCCCGAGCGTGGCCCGACCCTCGAGGTCACCCTGGCCAAGTTCAGGAAGTTCAACCCGGACGCGCAGGTAATCGCCCTTTCGGCCACGATCAGGAACGCCTCGGAGCTCGCAGCATGGCTCGACGCGGAACTGGTCACCAGCCAGTGGCGGCCCGTGACGCTGCGCGAGGGCGTCTATCTGGACGGCGAGATCTTCTTCACGGACAACACGCGGAGGGCGCTCCCGAAGGAGGACGAGCCCTTGCACGCCATCGTCAAGGGGGCGCTCGGGTCCGGCGGACAGAGCCTGATATTCGTCAACTCCAGGAGGTCTACCGAGGCCCTTGCGTCCCAGCTCGGGCCGATCGTGCGGGCGACGGCGGAGTTCAAGGAGCTGGAGCTGGCCAAGGTGGCGAAACGCTTGATCGGTGAGCAGGAGGAGCCCACTTCCATGGGCAGGAAGCTGGGGATGTGCATCAAAAGCGGATGCGCGTTCCACCACGCAGGGCTCACAGGCCCGCAAAGGCGCCTGGTTGAGGCCAGCTTCAGGCAGGGGATGATCAGATGCATAGTCGCGACTCCCACTCTTGCCGCCGGGATAAACCTCCCCGCGAGGACCGTCATAGTCCGGGACGTGAGGAGGTACGACGCGAACGTCGGGTTCACCTCCATACCGGTGCTTGAGATAAAGCAGATGTGCGGCAGGGCGGGTAGGCCGAGGTTCGACACTTACGGAGAGGCGATCCTCGTCGCAAGAGACGAGGAGGATAAGGAGTTCATGCTCGAGGAGTACCTCCTCGGAGAGAACGAGAACATATACTCGAAGCTGGGAACCGAGCCCGCCATCAGGTCCCATGTCTTGGCCCTCGTCGCGACAAAGGCGGCGTCCTCTCTCGGCGAGCTGACCGAGTTCTTCGGAAGGACCTTTCTCTCGCACCAGACAGACATTGGCTATCTCGGAGACATGATAACAGGCGTCGTCGACTTCCTCAAGACCGAGGGTATGCTCAGGGACCAAGAGGAGCTCAGGGCAACCCTCTTCGGGAAGCATGTGAGCGACCTCTACCTCGACCCCAAGTCGGCAACGGGGATCAGGGACGCACTTGGCAGATGGGCGCCCGGACACGCTTTCGGGCTCCTACACGCCGTCTGCGCCGTCCCCGACATGCAGCAGTTGTACCTTCGGGGTTCGGACTATGGATGGGTTGAGGAGTATGCCGCCCAGGTGCATGACCAGCTCCTTATCGACCCTCCGGACGACCTCAGGAAGTACGACTTCTTCCTGTCCGAGGTCAAGACAGCGAAGCTGCTGAACGACTGGATATCCGAGGTGCACGAGAACGACATCGCCAAGGGCTTCGGGATTGGACCAGGGGACATCAGGAACAAGATGGAGCTCGCGGAATGGCTTATGCACGGCGCTGCGAGGCTCGCCGAGCTGTTCAATGAGGACGCAGTAGAGGAGGCCCTGGAGCTGCGAACCAGGCTCAGGTACGGGATAAGGCCGGAGCTGCTTGAGCTGGTAAAGCTGAAGGGCATAGGCAGGGCCAGGGCGAGAGCGCTTCACGACAGAGGCATAAAGACCATCGAGGACCTCAGGAACACGAGCTATGATTGGCTGAAGCAGATACCCACGATCGGAGAGGCGGTCGCTAGGTCAGTCAAGAGCCAGCTGGGGCAGTCGGAGAGAGGGATTCCCGAGGAACCCGCAGATGGCCAGAGGTCCCTCAGGCACTACCGATAGCTGTTAATCCGGGGCATGCATAACGTGGTTCGGAAACCGATGAAGGACATCGTTGAGAAGACCGCCGAAGCATTGGAGGCTTGGTCGGCCGAAGTCAAGAAGGGCGAGGGCACAAGGCTGATGGATGCAGTCATGGCCAGGGCGTCCGCGGCAGGGGTCGAGGTGCTCGTCCTCGATGGAGCGATGGTTTTCGGGAAGGACCACTTGAAGAGCGCTCTTCGGCACGCAGCTCGGGCGATCGAGGAAGGCACGAACTCATCACAGTCCAGGCCGATGGAGACCCTACTGTACGCTTCGGGCGAGAGACAGCTCAGCTCAGCGATAAAGAAGATGGCCGTCTCGGAGCGGACAGAGGAGGTGGTGGTCGCACGGCTGACGAAAGGTCAATTCGAGCCGGAACCTACCTGGACACCGGTCCCGGACAGGCACGTCAGTCCGGACAGGAGCCGGTTGCTCGGGTTCGGCATATCCGCCACGGAACTCGATACCGTCGAGCCCGGGAAGGCATCCGAACTCGTCCTCGAGAGGGTAGCCGCCGTGGACATCCTCAAGAAATGAGCATGGGCCCTTCTCATGCCGAGCGAGGGGCCAAGGCTCAACTCGAAGAGTAGAAGTAACCAAGAAGCGATAGCCCCTGCCGGTTCCTATGCCAGCGATTGTGGAATGCGTCCCCAACTTCAGCGAGGGGCGTAGGAAGGAGATCGTTGACAGGATAGTCTATTCGATCAGATCTGTGCCCGGCATCAAGGTGCTCGATGTCGAGATGGATTCCGACCACAACAGGTCGGTCGTGACATTCACGGGCGGGAGGGAGAGCATACAGGAAGCGGCGTTCAGGGGCGCGAGGGCCGCGGTCGAGCTCATAGATCTGACGAAGCACAAGGGCCAGCACCCTCGGATTGGAGCCTTAGATGTGCTGCCTTTTGTGCCCTTGTCCGGAGTCTCGATGGAGGAATGCGTGGAGATCGCAAACAAGGTGGGTCAGAAAATCGCGAAGGCACTCAAAGTGCCGGTCTTCATGTACGAGAACGCCGCGAAAAGACCCGAGAGGAAGAACCTTGAGAACATAAGGAAGGGCGAGTTCGAGGGGCTGAGGGAGGCGATTGCCGCGGACGAATCACGGCACCCCGATTACGGGCCTCGCATATTGCACCCCACCGCGGGGGCGACAGCCGTGGGAGCACGCATGCCCCTGATAGCATTCAATGTGAATCTGAAAAGCAGGGAGATCAAGGTGGCGAGGGACATCGCAAGGAAGATACGTGCGAGCAATGGCGGCCTCCCTCATGTGAAGTCTCTGGGGTTCGACCTCGAGCACAAGGGTATGGTACAGGTATCGATGAACATCACTGACTACACTGTCACCCCGTTATCCAAGGTGTTCGAGGCCATCAAGAAGGAGGCGGACGATAGAGGAGTGCAGATAGCCGAGAGCGAGGTGATCGGGCTGATGCCACTTGACGTCGTATGCGACCTTGCGGCCAAGTACCTGAAGATAGCCGAGTTCTCAAGCAGGCAAGTATTGGAGAGGAGGATTTGGGGCTGAGGAGCGCAGACAGCTTGAGGGCGTTCTGTGCGGAGCTCGCCGAGGACCAACCATCGCCCGGAGGCGGAAGCGCGTCCGCCGCCGCGGGCGCGATGGCGGCATCGCTGCTCGCCATGGTCTGCGGCATCACAGCCAAGAGCAAGAAGTACGCAGACAAGGCCGAGATCGTTGGCAGCCTTCGGGGAGACCTGCTGGCACTGCAGTCGAAGCTTCTAGACAACGCGAAGTCCGACTCGGAGGCCTATGACATGGTGATTGCGGCATCAAGACTCAGGAGGGAGAAGCCGGGGGAGGAGGCCGAGGCCGCTTTCGAAGCCGCGCTCAAGCATGCCGCAGACGTGCCGATGAGAGCTGCAGAAGCCTGCTCAGCAGTGCTTGAGGCAGGACTCGAAGTGGCCGAGCTGGGGGCCAGGAGCGCGTGGTCGGACACGGCGACGGCCCTGCTGCTCGGGGAAGCCGGGCTCAGGGGTGCCGCACTGAACGTCCGGATCAACCTCGACTCTATCCATGACAGGGCATACGCAGGCGAGTCGAGGAGAAAGATCGACGCTCTCGTGAGCATATCCCAGAAGAGGTTCTCGGAGGCGATGGCGAAGCTTCTGCCGACAAGTAGCGAGTGATGCTCTGCCGATGCGACGTCCTTGAGCGAATCAATATTGATAGAGATAACGATACATTTAAGTGAGCACAGAAAAATGATAACAGAGACTACAGAGTCTGACCCCGGCCTGTCAAAGGCCTTACCCCCGGAGCTTGATGCAACTTGGCTGGGAACTATCTAAAGAGCCTCCAGCTAGCAAAGCAGCTGGAGGAGCGAGCCAAGGAAGCCTCGAAGAACAAGGAGCTTGCCGAGAGGGAGAACGAAGCGCTGGAGCAGTTCCTCAAGGCGTGCTATGAGAACGACGTGGATCTCTCAGGCGTCGAAGCGACCAGGAGGGACTTCGAGGCTGCGATGCTGGCGAAGGATTACCAGAGCGCCTTAGCGCATGCCAGGAGGGCTCGGGAAGCAGCTAACGACGCCTACATAAAGAGGATAGGGGACGTAGCGGACTCCGTAGAGGCGCTTCTGTCTTTGCTGGAGAGCTCAGAGACCGAGCCCAAGGGGGCACACGATTACCTCGACAGGAGCAGAGAGCGCGTCGTGGCGGAGGATCTCGAGGGCGCCATGAAATTCGCCAAGAACGCCTACGATGCCGCCGAGAGGCAGCTCCATGAGTTCCTATCGCAGTTGTTCTCGCAGGCCCAGGAGGTGATGATCCAGGCAAAGGAGATGGGCGAGGACGTGTCCATCTTCGAGGACCAGCTCATGCGGGCCAAGAACGCCCTTCAGAGCCAGGACTACGAGGCTTGCATGATGCAGGTCAAGGACGTTCTAGAGAGCGCCGGTGAGGAGGTGAAGGCGCAGATAGGCGGGACGATATCGCGGGTGGAGGAGCTCATCTCGGCAGGAGAGGACCTCAGCGCCGACCTGACCAGGGTAAAGAACCATCTTGAGAAATCCAAAGGCTCCCTCGGAAGCCTCAAGTTCAAGGAGTCGCTGGCATACGCCAAGAGGGCCGAAAGCGAGGGAGAGAACGCCATCTCAAGCAGATTCCAGGAGATGGCGAGGGACGTTAGGGAGAGCATCAAGAAGATGAAGAGTGCCAAAGAGGATGTCACGATCCCCCAGCAGCTTCTTGATCAGGCTCTAGGCGCCCTGAAAGACAAGAGATACATCGAGGCTCTCCACGCCCTCAACACCGCCCATGAAAAAGTACACCAGGCAGAGTTCAACTCTGTCCTCGAGGTCATCTCGAAGGCGAGGGACAGATTCGTCCTCGCAAAGAAAGTCGAGGTGGACATGACGAAGGCCATCATGCTGCTCAACACTTCGAGGGATCACCTCAAGCTCGGCAAGTTCGAGGAGGCCATGCGGTATGCCGAGGAGAGCAGGAAAGAGCTCGACAAATCCCTCGAGACCTTCTACGCGGCCAGGGACCAGCTGGTGGAACTCGCAAAGGCAGTCAAGTTCGCCTCGGACCTCGGTGCCGACTCCACAGCGAGCAGGAACAGCCTCGCGGAGGCCAGGAAGTTGTTCGAGGCCAAGGAATACGAGGAGACAGTGGAGGGCGCCGAGCGCGGACTCGCAGAGGTTGCGAAGGTGGTCCGTGAGCGCGCCATGTCCGAGATAGAAGTCGCTGACAAGTCAGTCAAGCTCGGCAAGCAGATAGGCGCAGATATGACCGAGGCCGAGGGCACCCTTCAGAGGGCGCTGGAGAGCATGGCAAAGGGGGAGATGCTCGAATGTGTCAATCTCTCGAAAGCCTCCCGAGAAGCCGCCAATGCTGCCATGACGAGAGTGATGAGCGACAAGCTCCAGAGCCTGGACCAGTTCGTGAAGGGATACTCCGGGGACGCGTCAACGGTCACCGACATTGGCGAGCTGATCACAGAGGCGAGGCAGAACATAGCGTCGTACGACTTCGAGCACGCTCACAATATCCTGAAGGAGGTCACGGAGAAGATAGAATCGATAGGCCAAGATGAGTGTCGGAAGGTCATTGGCCTCGCCGTGGAGAGGATTGAGGCCCTCAAATCGATCTCGGGTGATGCTTCCGACCTTGAGATCCTCCTGACACGTGCCAACGATGCCTTCGAAAGGAGGGTCTACGATGATGCCACAGCCAGGGCAAGGGAGATAATCGATCACGCGGACGAGACGATGGCGAGACTCGTAATGACAGAGCTGTCAGCGGTCAAGGACACCCTCGAGGAGGCGCGCACGATAGGCATCAACATCAGGGATGCCATGGAGGCTCTGAGCGAGGCGCGGACCGTCTCCGAGGCGCAATCGTATCTCGAGGCATTCAGATCGATAAGGCGCACCAAGGAGTCCCTTGAGCAGGACATAGTCAAGTATGACAGCGTCAAGACGAAACTGACCAGAGCGGAGGAGCTGATTTCCGAGGCCGCCAAGGCAAAGGCAGACGTCTCGCATCTCTCCCGCAAGCTCGAGACGGCAAGGGAACGCTTCGCTGCATACGACCTGGACCGTGCGGACGAGGCCGTTGAGGACCTCGTCAATGGAGCTGAGAAGAGCCTAGCCATGTACCTAACCGCGAAACTCATACTCACATCCAAGGAGAGCATCGAGCTCGCACAGAGCCACGGCATCGACGTCAAGGAGACCGCGGGGAGGCTGGCCGAGGCGAAGGATCTCATGAGACAGAAGCGATACGAAGACGCTCTCGTGGCCGCGAAGGCCTCTGACCAGGCGGCCAGAAAGACAATAGCCGATTCGATCACGGAGATGATCCGCGACGTCCAGCGGCTCGTCACAGACGCGAGGAACGTCGGAGTGGACACGGTAGGCCCGGAAAAGCTCCTGACGAAGGCAACCGACCTCGCCAGATCCGCCGATTTCGTGGAAGCTCTGAGGTGCATATCATCTGCGAGGGAGGACATAAACCATGTCAAGAGCCTGAGCTCTCAGGCGGCCGTCGAGATCCGTGCTGCCAGGAACGGCCTGAAGGATGCCGAAACCCTCGATATGGACGTCGGGCGCGCGCGGGAACTCCTCGAGCAGGCAATCGAAGCGCTGACGCGGCATCAGTACGCGATAGCCCTCGAGCTCTCGAGGAAATCCTCAGAAGCGTCATTGGAGGTCTCGCGGTCCAGGATATGGGACATCCTCCAGAAGTTCAAGGAGAGGGTGGACAAGGCCGCGGAGGAGGGGGTCCATGTGGGCATGGCCGAGAGGCTCGTCGCCGACGGGCTTCAGGCATTCAAGGATGGCAAGTTCCAGGATTCGCTCAAGCTCGCCATGGCCTGCGAGGCTGAGATGGACAGGGCGGAGCTGCAGCGGGACATGAGCTCGAGGGCCGTTGAGCTCGCCAAGAAGAAACTGGCGGAGGCCGGAACCGAGGGGATAGGTAACGAGGAGCTTACGCGCATCGTCGAGCGCGCAGAGGCCCTTCTCAGAGAGGGCAAGTATGTCGAGGCCATGACGACAGCTATCGAGAGCGGAGACGAGCTCTACTCTGTCAAGGAGAAGCTGGACGGATGCCGCATAGAGCTCAGCACCACCAAGGAACGCATTGACAGGCTGAAGAAGATCAACATCGACACCTCGGAGTGTGACGAGATATTGGAGATGGCCCAGGAGCTGATGTCCTCCCAGCAGTTCAGTAAAAGTAGTGAGGCGATGACCCGAGCATCGGAGACCGCCGCAAGGCTCTTCGAGAGCTCCATCAGGGACGTGATGGAGCAGAACAGACAGATCATATCGAAGGCACGCTCGATGGGCATCAACACAAAGCGATGTGAAGACCTCCTTGAGGTCGCGAACACATCGTTCACCGAGAAGCTCTGGGACTTCGCCTACCAGCAGGCAATGAGTTGCAGGGAGAGCTGCCTTGGCCTTGTTTCGAAGAAGATATCGAACCTGGTCGCTGAGGTGATGGCCAAGGCGGATGAGTTGAAGCGTCAGGGTGCGGCTACCGGGACCATCGAGGACATGCTCGAGCATGCCAAGAGGGCTGCTGATAGCGGGGACATAGCAAACGCATTCCAGATACTCATGGATGCCGACAGCAGGTTGGTCGGGCTCGAGGAGTCCCACAAGAAGTACCTCGACATAATGATTGCTGCCGAGAGCGCCATCGAGAACATCGCGCGCTTCGGCCTTTCGAAGAGAGAGCCGGAGAGGCTCATGGACATGGCCGAGATAGAGAAGGAGAAGGACTACGACTCCGCGATCGAGCTCGTGGCCGCAGCCCTCGATACGGCCAAGGAGATGCTGGAGACATGCTCCGCGGACCTCAGTGCCAGCATAGCCTCCGCGGGCCTTCAGGAGGGCGCGGAGGGAGAGATGACGCTCATAGTCAAGAACACGGGCAAGGCCCTGGCGAAGGACCTGTCCATCGAGGTCGTGGGCGACTTCGAGACCGGCGACGCAATGAGACTGGCGGCTCTGAAGCCGGGGGCCGAGGTACCGATCAACGTGAAGCTCACGCCCAGGAAGAGCGGCAGCGTCCCAATCAAGGTGAGGCTCTCGAGCAAGAGGCACTTGGACGGCAAGATTCAGACATTCGAGCTCGACGACTCGGTTAACGTCTTCGCGTCCGGGCCGCCCTTCAAGATTGGACGGTCTGCCGAAACGACAAGGTGCATATCGTGCCAGGGCAGGATAAAGCCCGGGTTCGACATAGTCACCTGCAGGTGCGGCGGGCAGCTGCACCTCTCTTGCGCCAAGAGGGCCAGACTCTGCCCGATATGCGGCCAGAAGTATCAGCTCTAGCGGGACCCGCCTATCCTGGCGCTCGATATCCTCATGGCGGGGGCCCTGACGCCGAAGGCATCTCTGGAGTCCTTGCCCACCAAGTCTATCCTCGAATACATCTCGAGAAGGCTGATCCCTATGGTCGATTGGCGTATGGACGGCCCAAGCTCGCCCTTCTCTATCCTGAAGCTCTCCATCATCAGGCCCGAAAGCTCCCCCGTGGCCAGGTTCGGATAGTCGAAGGTGAGCCTCAGGTAGATGCCATTCCTCGATTCCCGGCACATCTCCTCGACGCTCGCGTCACCGCGCTTGATGACCAGGTTCGAGCTAGAGATGGCAGGAGGCCGCCTGAATGTCCAGAGCGACTTGCCGCGCGACGAGTTGCCGGTGCTCCTGATCGAGTCCTTTCCTGCGGTGTATGAATCGTGCAGATATGACTTCAGTGTCCCGCGATCGAGCAGGGTCCTCCTCTTGGCCGGAATCCCCTCGCCGTCGAAGCTGTAGCTGCCGTTGGCCCATCTCAGCGTCGGATCGTCCAAGACGGTGAGCTCTTCCGAGCCGACCTTCTGGCCCAGCTTCCCTGCCATGTAGCTCCTCTTCCTCTGCACGCTCTCCGCGTTGAGCCCGCCACCTATTGCCCCTTCGAAAAGGAATCCCACCGCCAGCGGGTCGAGCACCACTGGATAATCCCCCGTGGCGACCTTGCATTGGCTGAGGCCCATGAGAGCGTGCTCCTTGGCCTCCGAGCCCACGGACGAAAGCAGCTTGCGGTCGAACCTCCTGCTCCCTCCCACGTCCACGCCAGAGAACATCTTCTGGCCGGACTTGGCGACGGCCTCCGCGCCCACCTCGAACGCCGTCATCTTCTGGCAGGCGCTGAAGCCGTTGCTGTTCGCAAGAGCGATCTGTCCGACGCCGACGCTCACTCCCGCATTTACAGAGTATATCCTCCTGTCGCCTGCTGCACTCTCCGCCAGCTCAATGGCCATCGCGACCGCATCCTCGGGCAGTACATCCTGGAGCCGCCTCTCGAAGAGGCCCTCGGCCTTCGTTGGCCTCTCCTTCGCCGGAAGTCCCTTGAAGTCTGGGTCTGGCGTTCCCGACCTGGCCAGGGCCAATGCCCTCTCAGCGGCGGATCTGATCCGAGCCCGGTCGAATCCTGCACACGAGGCGAAGCCGGAGCAGCCCCCCACGAACGCGCGCACGCCCACGCCCGGGTCACTCACGTGGCTCGCCTGCTTCATCGAGCCCTTCTCTATCTCCGCGCTGATTGACCACGAGTCGGTCACGACGACATCGCAATCGGATGCCCCCTGCTTGGTCACGTGCCTTACAGTCTTTTCTGCGATATCACTCAAGTCGACCATTCGAGCACCCCCTAAGTGAGACCTCCGACGACTACGTTCTTCACTCTGAGATGCGGACCGCCGTCTGTAGTTCTAGCATCCTGACCGCCCTTGCCGCAGTAGCCGGGATCCCCCAGGACGAAATCATTCCCCAAGGCATCCACGTTGTTCAGCACGTCCAGGATGACGCCCGAGAGCGATGCGTCCCTGAACCTCTGCCCTATCTCGCCATTTCTGATCTCGTAGGCCTCATCGCATTTGAACATGAACTGACCCTTCGCTGGCTCGACATAGCCGTACTGACCGCCCTGTATCAGAAGGCCGTACTTGAGGTCCTCGAAGAGTTCCTCCTTCTTCCAGTCCCCAGGGCCTATGTACGTGTTGCTCATCCTGATTATCGGAGGACTGTTGTACGCCTGCGCCCTCGCGGACCCGTTGGGCGGGAGCCCCATCCGGCTGCTCGTCTCCAGGTTGTGCATGTAGCCCTTGAGCACACCGTCCTCGATCAGCACATGCTTCCTCGACTTCACACCCTCCCAGTCGATCGAGAAATAGCCGAAGGTGTTCCTGATCGTCGGGTCATCTATCAGGCTGACCTCTCTTTGGGCCACCTTCTTCCCGACCTTGCCCTCTAGGACTGACGCTCCCGCAAGGACCCCGTCAGCCTCGCATGCGTGTCCGAAGGCTTCGTGGGCAAGGAGGCCCGTCATCTTGTTGTCCAGGATGCAGGTGAACTTACCAGCACTCGGGGGTTTCGAGTCCAACAGCCTCAGCGCCATCTGCGTCGCCTTCTCGCCTATGCTCTGGGCCTCGTCGCCTCGCATGAGCTCGTATCCGCCCACACTGCCGCAGGCCGCGTGCCCCCTCTGGACGATGCCCTGTGAGCTGGACCAGGCAGAGCATGCGGATATCAGCCATATCTCCCTGGTCCTGGACATCGTCCCGAATGAGTTCGCGACGATCCTGTCGGCCTCGATGTCGTCATATCTGGTGTTCGTGCTCGATATCCTCGGGTCAAGGTCCCGCATCATCTTGTCCTGCCCGAGGACGTACCTCAGCTTCGCCTCGGTGGATACGTCCGAAGGCCTCTCCTTGCATGCGTATTCCTCTCGGACTCTGACCGCTGGTGCGTGCCTGATCTTGAACTTGACCTTGGCCTTCGCCTGGGCCGCCTTCGCCATCTTGGTGGCGGAGGCCGCAGCAGCTTTCGCGGAAAACGCGTTCAGGGTGTTGGTCGCAGCGAAGCCCCAGGCCCCTCCGACGAACGCCCTGAGGCCGCACCCGGCCTCTGTGAGAGCGTTCAGAGTCTTCGTCCTGCCGTCCATGACGACGATGTTTGTCCCACGAGCTGACTCCATTCTCAGGTCCACGAATTCGGCACCGAGCTTCATGGCATGGTCGATGGCTACTTGTGCGATGTCTTCCATCCGATCACCTCAGAGCAATCAAGAGAACGCTCCAGTACCACTGTGTGTTGGATATATACGTGAGACTCAGGTCCTCCGGAAGTCACATGCGCTCTCAGCGGCCCCGATGAAGACCCCTTCGGCCATCATCCTTGACACCTCATCTATCTCCCTGGCCATGGATCTGTCCTCCTCGAGATGTGGCACGCAGGCCCTCAGCGCAGACTTCACCTTCTCCACAGCCGGGCTGGAACCAAGCGAAATGAAGTCCAGCCCCTGGGCGGCGGAGATCAGTTCGATCGCGACCACGCGCCTCGAGTTCTCCACGATCTGCCTCGCTTTCCAGGCTGCTATGGTGCCCATGCTGTTGTGATCCTCCTGATTGGCGCTCGTGGGTATCGAATCCGCTGACGCAGGATGCACCAGGACCTTGTTCTCAGAGACGAGCGAAGCGGCCACATACTGGGGGACCATGAGGCCGGAGCCCACACCTCCGTGCCGTGTGAGAAAAGCAGGCAATCCGCTCAGCTTCTCGTCGACCAGCCGGGCCGTCCTCCGCTCCGAGAAGCTCCCTAGCTCGTGCACCGCCAGCCCGAGGAAGTCCAATGCGAGCGCGAGCGGCTGTCCGTGGAAGTTGCCTCCGGATATGACTCTGCCGTCCTCTGGGAAGAAGAGCGGGTTGTCAGTGGCTGAGTTGATCTCCACCTCCAGGACGTCCTCGGCGTACCAGATGGCATCCAGGCTCGCCCCCATGACCTGGGGGATGCACCGCAGCGTGTAGGAGTCCTGTATCTTCGGGCAGTCGTGATGCGAGACCATGATCTCGCTGCCCTCGAGAAGAGAGAGCATGTTCCTCGACACGGTCAGCTGGCCCTTGTACGGCCTCACCTTGGATATCCTGAGGTCGAACGCGGACGATGTCCCCTTGAGCGCCTCGAGGGACATCGCAGCTGCGATCTGCGCGTTGTCCGCCAACACAGCCGCATCCTTGACTGCCAGGACGCCGAGCGCACCCATCGCCTGCGTGCCGTTTATCAGCGAGATGGCCTCCTTCGGCTCCAGCTTCATCGGCGATAGCCTCTTTCTCCTCAGCGCTCTCACGCTCGGCTCGAACCCGCGCCCAGCATCCACCTCGCCCTCGCCCAGCATCGCAAGCCCCAGATGAGCGAGCATGACGAGATCGCCGCTCGCGCCTACAGAGCCCTGCCGCGGGACAAGAGGGTGGACTCCCGCATTGAGCATGTCAAGGAGCATCTTGGGGAGATCTGGCCTGACGCCGGAATACCCCTTTGCCAACGCGTTGGCCCGGAGCAGCATCAGCGCCCTGACTACCTCGGTTGGATACGGCTCGCCGACGCCACATGCGTGGCTCCTGATGAGGTTCACTTGGAGGTCCATCAGCTCGTCCAAAGGGATGCGCACATCCACAAGCTCGCCCACACCCGTGTTTATCCCGTAGATCGTTCTCCCGTCCTCGACGAGCTTCTCAAGTGCCTTCCTGGACTCCCTCATGCTCTCGCTGGCGGTCTGAGACAACTTGACTCTGACCATCTCTCGGGCGACCCTGACGACCTTCTCGATCGAGAGCGTGTTGCCGTCTATCGTGACGACGTCCTTGCGCTCGTTATCTGAACCAGCCATTGACATACCGCCGGGCGGGGTTCTTCCCCTACCCCCGCCATCGTACCCGGAGTTGACGCAGGCGCTTAAGGAGATTTCTCCTTCCTTAGGACGAACTTGTAGCCGTAGTGGATGACGCCGGAGGGGCCCTCCTCGCTCAATTTGCGCAGGACCGCCCTGACGGGCGTGCCTATCTGAAGGTCGGCTGGCTCGCAGTCTATCACCTGACCCGTGAACCTGAGGCCGTCCTCCATCTCCACCATGGCGTAGATGTACGGCCTGTTGCTGCTGAGCTCCTCAGGGCCCTCCTGGACCTCGGTCCAGGAGAATATCTTGCCCTCTCCCTTCAGCTTCACGCGCTCGATCTTCCCCACGCTCTTCCTGTGGCAGACCGGGCATATGGATCTCGGAGGGAAGAAGTGCCTGCCGCAGCTGTTGCACTTGATGCCCACGAGGTTGTACCTGCTCGGGTTCTCCCTCCAGAACCGCGGTGCCGTTGCCATCTCAGACCCTCCTGAGAACGTGGACGACCACGGTCGCACCAGTCCCGCCGACGTTGTGCGTGAGGCCGACCTGCGCGTCCTTGACCTGCCTCTTGTCGGCCTTCCCCCTCAGCTGAGCGACTATCTCGACCGCCTGGGCGAGGCCGGTCGCGCCGATCGGGTCCCCCCTGGCCTTGAGGCCTCCCGATGTGTTGACCGCTATCTGTCCGGATAGGCCTGTGAGGCCAGCTTCGGTAGCCTTGCCACCTTCACCCTTCTTGAAGAAGCCGAGGTCCTCGATCGCCAATATCTCGCTTATCGTGAAGCTGTCGTGGACTTCCGCAACCTGTACGTCCTTCTGGGCCACCTTGGCCATGTCGAACGCTCGTTTGGCGGCGACCCGCGTCGCCTCCATCGTACATATGTCCTTCCGGTCATGGAGCGAGAGGGTGTCGCTGGCCTGGCCGGAGCCGATTATCTCGACGGGGGTGTCGGTGTACTTCTTCGCGTTCTCCAGTGCGCAGAGGACGACCGCGGCCGCGCCATCAGAGCTGGGGGCGCAGTCGAACACTCGAAGCGGGGACGAGACCATAGGGGAACCGAGAACCGTCTCCCTGGTTATCTCCCTCCTGAACTGCGCTTTCGGGTTGAGCGCACCGTGCCTGTGGTTCTTGACCGCAACATCGGCCAGCTGCTCCCTCGTGGTGCCGTACACATGCATGTGCCTGTGCGCTATGAGAGCGTGTAGCGCGGGGAAGGTCGCCCCGAGCACAGTCTCCCACTCCTGGTCAGCTGCAGACGATTGTATGTTCGCAGAGTCCAGGTCGCTCACATCTGTCATCTTCTCGGCACCTCCGACCACGACTATATCGTGGAGGCCCGATGCGACGGCCATGAAGCCCTGTCTGAGGGCCAGACCCCCAGATGCGCCAGCGGCCTCGACTCTGGTCGCGGGCACGTGGTCCCTCGCAAGGCCCGAGTAGTCCGCTATGAGGGCTCCGATGTGCTCCTGCTCGATGAACCGGCCCGCGGACATGTTCCCCACGTAAAGGGCATCTATCATCTCCGCAGATATGTTCGCATCCTCGACCGCTGCAAGGCCGGCCGTGATGCCTATCTCCCTGAAGGAGTGGTCCCAGAGCTCTCCGAACTCCGTGTTTCCGATGCCTATGATCGCGACGCGCCTCATGTCATTCCCTCCCCAGGACTATCATGCCCCTGAACTTGGCGTATGTGGCATAGTCCAAGAACTTCACGTTCGATATGATTTCCTTGACCGTGGGCGCCCTGTCTCTCGCGTAACTATCGATCTCGTCAGTCACGGTCATCGCGAACGCATCAGAGCCGGCGCCTGAACCATACGCAACCGCGAATATCCTGTCCCCGGGTTTGGCCTCGTCCAGGATCGCCGCCAAGCCGAGTGGGACCGCACCGGAGTAGGTGTTGCCTATCAAGGGCGCGAGCAGGCCGGCCTTGATCTGCGTGTCCGAGAACCCAAGCTGCTTCGCGACCCTCGTGGGGAACTTGCCATTCGGCTGGTGAAAGACCGCGTATGTGTAATCCTTGGCCGTGGTGCCTGTCCTCTCCATAAGCCCTCTCCCGCCATTCAGGACATGCTTGAAGTATGCGGGCTCTCCCGTGAACCGGCCACCGTGCCTTGGATAGATCTGCCCTTCCCGACGCCAGAAGTCCGGGGTGTCCGTCGTGTATGAGTAGGTGCGGTCTAATGTGGCGATGATCTTCTCAGACCCTATGAGGAACGCAGCTCCGCCGGCCGACGCTGAGTACTCGAGCGCGTCCCCGGGCGCGCCCTGAGAAGTGTCGGCCCCTATTGCCACGCCGTACTTCACCATGCCCGATCCCACGAGGCCCATGCATGTCTGTATCGCGGCCGTGCCAGCCTTGCACGCGAACTCAAAGTCCGCCACGGTGAGGTGAGGCGCAGCCTCGATCGCCTCGGCAACGATTGTGCCCGTCGGCTTCACGGCATATGGATGTGATTCCGAACCCACATAGAGTGCCCCGATGTCCTTCGGGCTGACATCACACCTCTTCATCATGTTCCTTGCAGCCTCGACCGAGATCGTTATCGTGTCTTCGTCCGGCGCTGGGATGGACTTGCAGTTGATCATCAAGCCTTTTCCAACGGCCTTGCCGTCCGCCCCCCACACCTTGCCGATCTCCTCCGGGGTTATCCTGTATCGCGGCACACAGGCCCCATAGCTGACTATCCCGACCTTCATCCCTTGTCCGCCTCCTAGATCATCCCAGAGACTGAAGCCCCTCGATCAGGTCGCTGACCGGCAGCTCTGTCCTGATCAGCGGTATCCCCTCCAGCTCGGCGAGTCGGATGGCGAGCTCGTCCACCTGCTCGGGCTTCTGATAGACGACTATCGCAGGCTTGAGCGGGTGCGCCCGGATGGCTATCATCGGCGACCTGCCAAACTTGACGCCCGTGAACACGAGCGCCCTCTGGCTGCTCCAGCCGTAGATCTTGAGGTAGTCGAAAGAGTTGAGCGAGGTGATTGCCCGTATGCTGTCTATGACGGTGTACCCGTGTATGTGTTTGTCGAGCCCTATCGCGGGCGTGAGGTTGTCGCCTTCGATCATGTCGACGAGCTCGGTGGCCAAAACCTCCTTTGCGAACTCCTTGATCGATATTATCGAGTCCGTTTTGGCCGCAAGGGAGTACTGCTTGAGGATCTGCCCTCCCGTCTTCTCGTCTATGTCGAGGAACGCATCGACGATCTTGCGGACGGTCACGATTCCGGGGGACTTGCGCCTGCCGGCCTCGTAGTCGCTTATGACAGAAGGGGAGACGCCGAGGTGCTTCGAGAGCTCCTGTTGGGATATATGGAACTGCTCCCTCCACTTCCTGATCGTCTTCCCAGGTTCATCCGAAAGGCAGATCTCACCAGCTACCTTCTCCCTCACCTGGTCCCGCATATCCAGAGGAGCAGATTGTCGCTACTTATAGTTTGCCGTACTTGAGAATCGGCAATAGACGAATAGGTCTGGACGTGGCACTTCCCCTTGAAAACTGAGCTAGATGCCTTCGATGAGTTCCACAGCAAGACGAGTGGCGATGATCTCCGGACAGGACATGCGCGGGTCGATACCTGCTCCGCGAGTTCCGCTTGCACTAGGAATAAATAAGGAACCTCTCTATCCCTCACACGCCCGACACCATGGGGTAGTGGTCTAGCTTGGTATGATCCGTGGTTCGGGACCACGTGACCGTCGGTTCAAATCCGGCCTACCCCACTTACATCCTACTGGGTATTTTCTAATCAGCGGGGATTGAGACCTCGCTCGGATAAGCCCTTAGGGGAGGAAAGGCGATGCCCGCAATGGAGAGCTCGAAATGAAGAAGGTCAACCACAAGGACATCGAGGCAACTTCGCCGACCGGTACGAAGGGCATTGATTTCAAGCAGATGATAGCGAAGAACATGGAGGCCCCGCACTTCTACATGCGCCTAATCGACCTTTTTCCTGGTGGTCACACGGAGAGGCATACCCACGAGTGGGAGCACGAGGTGTTCGTCGTCGAGGGCAGCGGCAAGGTCGCACTGAAGAACCGCGAGGAGGATATCGTCCAAGGTGACGCGATCTTCATCGAACCGAACGAGATTCATGAATTCGTCAACTCGAGCAATTCCCTGCTGAGGGTGATATGCGTTATCCCGAGGCCTCCCGAGGATTAGTGTACTTCGAAGGTGGACCAGCCAGCATCTCAGGTGGACGCGAATACCATTCCGTTCACCCTCCCGAGGAAGAGGCCTAGGGGGAAGAAAGCAAGAAAAGGGCCTGATACTCGGTTCCGTTTGAGACCTACACCGGAGGCCACGGAACGGACCACCACACCTGCCCCGGAGCGGCTCCAGGATCGGTGGAATCCAAGTCCCAATATCCTGAATAAGGCGGCAACGCCCACAGGACGACCGTGCACGGCATGACCCAGAAGCTCTTCAGATTCCCGATGGAAGCCGCTGAGAACTGTATCTGAAGCTTCGAACCGTCAACTGAAAACGGCAATGTCGTCACGACCGGGGACCACTGACCACCTTGAGTCAGCACAGCAACATACTCCGATCCGTCGTAGATCAGGATGACCGTGTAGTATGACCCCACTGTGGGTGCGTATTCAGGATTCCAGGCCCCCATGTCAAGCCACACAAGCCACCTGACTTCCTTGAATCCTGTTGGTAGCGGCGATCCGGCGTCCGGAAGTGACTTCGCGACCTCCATCCCGAACGTGTATAGCTTGTCCTTTCTCGAGTACTCGAACCACCAAGAGGTCATATCCAAGTACCCCACACGTGTCAGAGGCATGGTATCCGGCCAGAACAGAACAGTATCGGCGGATGCGGCATCATACTTCGGGCCAAGGTCTCCCAGCCTGTCAGCTGCCTTGATGGCCATGCTCCCCGCCGAGACTGGGCCCGGCGCTAGCATCAGTCCCACGACTATCACGCTCAACAACGCTACAACTATCTTCTTCAACTACTCCCTCCTCCTCGAACCCGAGGCATTGTTAGAGCGGCAGCAGCAATCATATATGCATGTCTGGTCGATAGATGCAGTTGGGGCAAGAGACGCCCGGTGGGCTGACCTTTTCGGCCCGAATTTGATTGACAGAACGGACATTCCCAAGGCAGTGGCGAAGTCCTCAGCCTGCTGACTGGGAACATCATGTCCTGGGGGCAGGATGCAGGCTGCGCGTTCTCGCCTTCCCAGGAGGGGGCGTCCTCACTGCAGGTAGTCTATCTCGCCAGGTCGTGGTGTATATACGCTCGAGATAGACCAGATTCAGCATCACAGCCCGGACGTCTTCATCTTCGTCAGCTTCTCTGACCGCCCTTCTTATCTCCGTCATCTTGTCAGACCAGAAGACCCAGATTAAGAGATTTGGGATGTTGGTGAATGTCCTGACATACTCGTCGACGAACATGTGCTTCGAGAGCAGTCTACTGCCAACTTCTGCCTTATCAGCGCCTTCTCTGAGAGTCACATGCATCACGGCAAACAGGTCCCCAGCCGAGGAGAGGTCCTGCGGCGTGCTCATTTCCAGCGATCCCTCGGATATCATCCTCTCCAGATGTCTGCTGACTGTCTTGACAGAGACTCCGACCATCTTGGCGACTTCTGACGTCGACCTTCGCGCGTCGTCCTTGAGAGCGACGACGATTCTGAGGTCCAGAGGAGAGAGATCTCTGTAGCTCTGCGGCTTCGGTCTTCCTCCTCCGTTGACGGAGTAATCTGGCATCAACCCCAGGTCGAGAGAGTATATGCCTATGGTGGGATCGGGTATCTCTCCCACCCGCTTGACGAACTCAACATAACCCTCAAGTTCGGAAATTTCTCTCAGAAAACCCACGACGTAAAGGAAGTTGCCTCCGGCGAAATCGGCACGGCGCGAGAACTCGCTTTCCCCTAGTCTGTCCAGGGTCTTATCGATCGAAGCTGTCTTTGACACGCCGAAGATTGCCACAGGGACTGCGTCGAGGTAGGGAAGGGAAACACCCGCCATCGTGCCCTTGATCACCCCGATTCGCATGAGGACCTGTATTCGATAATAGATCGCCTGCCTGGAGATGCCGAGCCTCTTCGCAAGTTCCCGTAGCTGGATCCTGGGGTTCGCACTCACAGCGATCAGTATCTTCCTGTCGATATCGTCCATTTCCTTCGGAATGTCCAGGACATGCAGGCTCTTCAACCTTTCTCACACTGCCTGGATGGGCGATTCCAATCGAGGGGAGAACGCGCGGAGGGCCTTGTGAACCATCCTGGAATCTGGTTCCCCTTGATTGGATGCTGGAAGGCGCGCGCTAGAGCGGCTGGCCGCCCCGAACTCAGTGTGAACGGCCGCTTTCGCTCCTGACATGCCTCCTGGCCGCGGACCCTGATGTGGATTCGAACCTCGACCCGTCAGATATCCTCTGTCGGACCTCGGGCTTGAGGATGTTGTGCAGAACGACTTCCCTGGCTGTCTTACTCGAGAAGAGCGTGTTGAGTATCTCGATCAGGCCTTCCTTAGTCTTCCAGCCCTCGAGGTGTGAGTTGTAGCAGCGGTTCACGACTTCCTCGAGTACTTCCTTCGTCATACCATTGCGACTGTACTCGTAGATCCTGTGGTTGGTCTTCCAATCTTCAGGGCCCGGAACGCCTTCTTCCTCCAGGCGCGACCATATCTCAGTCCCGATCAGACAGTCCAGGATGTTGACTTGCAGTGCGTGCGGTCGCACCCTTCGTATGAACTCCTCGGTCTTCTTCATGTCGTCCAGAGACTCGACAGGAGCACCGACGATGTAGGATGTGACTACCAGCATGCCAGCTCGTTTCGCCTCCAGGATGGCCTTCTCAGCCCGCTCGGCAGTGACACTCTTCCTGTAGTACTCGAGGACGTGCTTCTGCGGGCTCTCTATCCCGAAGTATATCACGCCGAACCCCGCCCGCTTCATCTTCCTCATCAGATCGTATTGCGCGCTGTCTGCCCTGCCCTCACAGTAGAACTGCATCTTGATCCGCCGCGACTCGATGAGGTCGCATATCTTCTCGATCCTCTTCCTGTTGTGCGTGAGGTTGTCGTCGATGAACACCGCGCACTCGTAGCCCTCGCCATAGAGCTCCTCCAGCTCGTCGACGACGTTCTCTGGGCTCCTGGCCCTCCACTTGCGCTCTGAGAACGCAGCGCAAGAGCAGTACGAGCATCTGTATGGACAGCCTCTTGAGCTTGACACCGTGGTGAACTTGCCGAAAGTGAGTCTGATCCCTTTGTGGAAGTAGCCGTACTCCACCTCCTGAGCGAGGTCTCTCGCCGGGAACGGGAGAGAGTCGAGGTCATCGATGAGAACAGCGGGGTTGTTGACGACTTTTCCGTTGTCGCTGTAGCAGAGCCCGTCCACGTCGGATGGTGACCTGCCGGACTCGATGCGCTCAAGGAGCTTCGGGAAGGACTTCTCTGCCTCCCCCTTCACGATGTAGTCTACGAACGGATAGTCCTTCAGTATGCGCTCAGCCGCGAAGGTAGCGTGGAACCCGCCCAGGACAAGAGTCGTGTCAGGCAGGACCTCGCTGAGTCTCTTCAGCGTCTCAATCGTGCTCAAGAACGTGTGAGTTGAGCAGTTGATCCCGAAGACGTCGGGTCTCTCCCTACTCACGCGTGCGACGAGCTCATCCTGTCCCAAGTTCTCACAGAACGCATCGACCACCTTGACCTCGTCGTCGCGGACTGAGCGCAGGGATGAGGCTATGTAGAGCAGGCCGAGGGGCGGCCAAAGCTCGGTAGTCTTACCTGGCGGAGTCGAGAGCAGTATCTTCATGATATCTCCTGAGGGCGCCCGCGGCAGGCAGGCCCGATCGTTCCTTGTCTGTATGTCCGTAGATGGATATATGCCGTGCTGGTTGCAGACAGAGACAGCCTGTGTATGTTACTCCACCTTCCACTCATCGTCCGGGCCCCTCTGAAGAATAGTTTATCTTGCGAATAGTTAAATAAATGAACTAATCTACGGGCCCGTC
The DNA here is from genome assembly GCA_016930135.1 of Thermoplasmatota archaeon. Lineage (GTDB taxonomy): Archaea > Thermoplasmatota > Thermoplasmata > UBA10834 > UBA10834 > COMBO-56-21. The sequence continues at coordinate 24,728 of JAFGHM010000001.1, forward strand.
ATGACCCGTGCGGACCAGAAGAAGCTAGAGGACATAGCGGACGGATTCATGGACTCGTTCCCCGCATTCTTCAGGAGAGTGACTCGAGGTGCGACGCATCCCAGTGCCAAGAAGTTCGATCCGAGCAGGATTGTGCTCAAGGCGGTCCTGGCCCACGGCCCCCTCAGCATGTCGATGATCGGCAGGCACATGGAGATGTCGAAACCCTACATGACAGCCCTGGTCGACTCGCTGATCAGCGAAGGGCTTGTCGAAAGGGCGCCGGACCCTGACGACAGAAGGGTGGTCAACGTCATGATCACGGATGCCGGCAGAGAGGAGATGAAGGGCTTCACGAAAAGCGCCAGAGAGGCCGTGGTGAAGAACCTCTCCTCGCTGGATGCCAAGGACATCTCCACTCTCCACGAGATGGTGAAGAACATCAAAGGCATCATCTCCAAGCTGGACCAGGAAGAGACGAGGAAGCGCAGAACAAGAAAGGGTGCTTGACCATGTCGGATGTAGCAATAACTGCCACGAGACTGACGAAGAAATTCGGGGATTTCACCGCAGTCGACCACATCTCATTCAACGTCGAGAAGGGGGAGATATTCGGCTTGCTAGGTCCGAACGGCGCGGGCAAATCGACTGTGATCAGGATGCTGTCCACGCTCAGCACCTCGACCGAGGGCTCTGCCACCGTGGCGGGCTTCGATGTCCGAAAGGAGGCTGCCAAGGTCAGGGAGCACATAGGCCTCGTGTCAGAGAAGATGATAATGTATGATGAGCTGACCGCCAGGGAGAACCTGACGCTATTCGGGAAGCTGTACGACATCCCCAGCGATGTCCTAGAGAAGAGGATCGGCAAACTCCTCGATTTCGTGCGAATGCAGCAGTGGGCGGACCACAGGATCGACACCTTCTCCACAGGCATGAAGCAGCGGATCAATGTCATACGCGCCCTGGTGAACCAGCCTGAGATCCTCTTCCTGGACGAACCCACGCTCGGCCTGGACCCTCAGTCGACAGCGGAGGTCAGAGAGCTCGTCCGGAGGATCAACATCGAGAACAGGACCACCATCATACTCACAACGCACATGATGACCGAGGCGGACATGCTGTGCGACAGGATAGGGATCATAGACCGCGGGAAGATCGTCGCAATGGACACCCCTGCGGGACTGAAGAGGTCCGTCTCTGGAAGCGATGCGGCGCTCTTCGAGTTCGAGATACCTAACCTCGACTCGAACATCCTGTCGTCGGTCAAGTCCACGGGGTCCGTCAGCTCAGTGGTTCAAGATGACCCGACGCACATCAAGGTCAGCTCGGTGGGGGACGATTCATTCGACATCCTGGTCGATGTCCTCCGAAAGAACGGTGCACAGATAAGAACGGTGAGGAACCTCGAGCCCACCCTCGAGGATGTGTTCCTCAAGATCACGGGGCACGAAGTGAGGGACGAGGTGGCGAAAGCGCCGGTACCCCAGCGCAGAGGCGGCCCGCCAGGAATGCGGCCAAAGAAGAGGGTGAGGTGAGCTCATGGGTCTCAGGAGAGTTGTCAGACACAGCGCGTGGATCTGTTGGAAGGATCTGCTGGAGTTCAGCAGGAGCAAGCTCAGGATGGTCATGTTGGTGCTCATGCCGCTGTTCATGATGATGATGGTCGGGTTCATATTCCCGACGGGCGACAGCATCAGTCAACAGCCCATAGCTCTGGCGAACCAGGACTTGGCCGTCAATGGCACTTCCCTGGGCGACAGCTTCGTCGCACAGCTTGAAGCAGTGAATGAGCAGACTGGAATGATGGACCTGAGCGATGCCGTGGGCTTCGACGATATCAAGTCGAAGATCCAGGATGGAGAGGTCATGGGGGGCATCATCGTGCCCTCGACGTTCACCTCGGACATCCTCGCCGGCAGGCAGGGAAACATCACCGTCCTGACCGACCAATCGAACCCACAGATGTCGGCGACGATGCAGAGCGTGCTCACGCAGGTCATCGAGCAGATGGGGTTCCTCATGGCGGAGCAGAACCTCAACCAGACATATGGTGTCTCGCTCGAGCAGGCACCTGCGGTGCTGAAGCCCTACAACGTCGAGCTGAAAGGGATCGTGCCCGGGGACCCGAACTACTTCGAGTTCGTCGCGCCTGGGATAATGGCGATGGTTGTCATGATGTCGCTTATGACCGGACTGCCGCACGCGATCTCCTACGAGAAGGACATGGGAACGCTGGATGGCATGCTGGCGGCGCCCACGAGCCGATGGGCGATCATCCTCGGCAAGGTGATGGCGCAGTCGTCCACAGGGCTGATCCAGGGGTTCATCATACTGCTGCTGTCGGTGCTGTTGTTCGGCGTATCCATCCAGGGAAGCATCCTGCTAGTGTTGCTACTGATCATCCTGACGGTGTTCAGCTTCGTGGGCCTCGGCATACTGATAACGTCCTTCGCGGACAAAGAGGAGACCGCAACGATGGTGATGATGACGCTCATGTTCCCCATGATGTTCCTGAGCGGGGTCTTCTTCCCGATCCAGCAGATGCCATCATTCATGCAGACCTTAGCCAGCTTCCTGCCACTCACGTACGCTGCGGACGCGCTGAGAAAGGTCATGGTGCTAGGCGCGGGAACCGAAGCGATACTCACCGACGTATTGGTCCTCGCGGTGTTTGGGAGCGTCCTGCTCGCAGTTGCCGTTCCCATGTTCAAGAAGGCCATGAGCAGGTGAGCGGTCCTGGGAAGTACGCACTTCGCTCCAGAAGCGCAGTCCGGGTATCATCGAAACAGGTCGACATGTCGCACGAAACCCGGAGAGTCAATTCGACATAGCCGCATCAGCTAGACTCGGCCTCACGTGGAAGTAGGGGTCCGACCATGGAGACCAAAATCCCGCCACGTATCTGCCCTGCGCACGTATGGTCGGAATGACAATGAATCAAGCTTCTGACGGGAATCCAGTAGTGTTTGGATTCCTGCGGGGCCGACGATTGATATATCTGAAGGCCGATTAAGAAGTGGCAATGGAGGAAAAGGCCCTGCAGAGCAGCTTCTGGAGACTGTCGGGAGGCTTACGGGACCGCACTCTTGCGAGATTCGTAAGGACTCTGTTAGTCGCGGTCTGCGTGGCGGTTCTTCTTATTCCTGGCATCAGCGTGCGTCCAGCAGATGCGGCGACGAGCTACTTCCTTGACCTCTGGCCTGAGATGGATACGTTCGTGAACGAACAGGCCAAGGATACGACATACGGCCTCAATCTCTCGCTCATCTCCGGCTACTGGCAGTACTGGGAGATGGGGTTCTATCATCTGTGCATTCTCCTGCAGTTCGACTTCTCCCTGCTGCCGTCGGATGCGGTGCTCATCGACGCGTATCTCATACTCTATCTGCACTCGGGAGGTGGGAGGATCCTCGAGCTGATGCTCCTTGAGGATCCGTGGGATCACAGGACCGCGAGTTGGAACAACCAGCCCAGACCCGTTTATCCATCTCCCGGAATGAACGTGACATGGGACATATCCACGACGGTCTCGCAGAAGAGCATCGATGTCTCGTCGTGGGCCTTGGGATGGTATGGTGAGACCATTGAGAACAACGGTCTGACGGTGAGACCGTATGAATGGATGACTTCGGACGACAGATGCCTCTTCTACAGCCAAGAGGGCGCGAGCGTCGAACCGGACGAGGAGCTAAGGGCCACGAAGATGCCCAAACTGAGGGTCTCGTACACTGCCTCGGCCCCCGTCCCTCAACCGGACCCGCCCGATCCTCCTCCGTGGATCGATGACATTGTCCCGCCTCAGCTATCTATGACGATAGCGCCCACGGGCACCATCCGCCCGACGGACACTGTGACCATCACGGTCCAGGCAACGGACGACTCCTGCCTTGACAGCGTCACCCTGAACGTCGATTGGGTCGCGGTCGTGAACGTACTGGTGCCCTACAGCGACCTGCACAACACCTCGATACTGGCAGCCTACGAGACCACTCTGAGTCTGGGCGCCCATCACATACACGCGACAGCCCAGGACAGGATGTCCCATCTCGTGGGGGACTACGAGAGGCTATGGGTGGGCAGCAACACACCTCCTCAGGTCATGATAAGGTTCTCGCCCACCGTCACTCTGCCAGAGGACAACACGGTCATCGAGGTGACCGTCGAGGCGAGTGATGCGGAGGGCCTGAAGAGCGTGGTCGTGGGCGTCGAGAACGGCCTGTACGATCCCGGGTCATATCCCGATCACTCCGAATCGGTCAACTTCGCCGAACCCTATCCAACGACCTATACATGGACTGTCGCATTCACGAACAAGCATGTCCCCAACATCCTCCTCGACCCGCTCAACGCAACGGGCATCATGGTCGGTGCCCGGGTGATGGACGCCGAGATGCTTTCGGCGACAGCGGCCGACTACATCGATGTCGTGAGGCCGTACCAATGGGACTACGGCATTCCATACACCAACCCCGGGAACAACCACCTTGGCTGGCAGAGGATGGAGGACGCCTTCGGGCATGGGGAGCTCTGGGGTCCCGGAGGACAGGATTGGTGGCACACTGCCGTCGCGAAGTTCTGGAAACCGATCTTCTCGATGATGGCATCGAACGGTGAGTGCTTCGGCATGAGCCTGTACAGCCTGTGGCACTACTACAACGACGTCGCCGTTCCGGACAGCCTGACAGAGCACATCGGGGACGAAGAGGCGCCCTACCTTCCTGGATACGAGGAGTGGAGATACGCCAAGCGTACGATCGAGATGTGGCAGGGCGCGCAGATATCTCAAGAGCTGCTCTCGAAGTACATAAGCCAGGTGGAGGATGAGCTCAGGGCATCGAGAGCGATATCGCCGTTCATGGCCGGGCCGTTCCAGAACATGCTCACTGACCTGGCAGCCGGCAGGCCAGGCATCGTCTATGTGGCGGAGTACAGGGGACTGGACGAGGGCATCACCGAATGCGTGGGCGCGCATGCGATGGTCCCGTACTTCGCCAGAGAGATAGACGACGGTCTCTGGCAGGTCTACGTGTATGACTCCAACCGGGAGACTGCGAGCACTTGCTTCTGCTCCGACGTCGAGAATTTCGAGCACTATCCGTACATCCTGATCAGCGAAGACGGCTACGCGTGGGCCCAGCTCCTCGACAGCAGCACGTCTCCAGTCACCACCGAGTCGTGGAACGATTTCATCTGGTACATCTCGTACGAAGACGCGATGAAGCAGGACTACGACCTCATCGACGGATGGCTCGTGGCTGCGACAGTCATCCTCATGATCGTCGTGACGGCCATCACCTTGGCGACCGTGGCGCCTGTCCTGATCACTATCTCGCACCTCCTGCCCATCCCGTTGCCCCTGCCGATGGGCACCGATTCGACTGCGCAGTCGATAGCCCTTCCTGCCGGCGGGGACTACACGGTGAACTTCACAGGCCAGGTGGAAGGCGAGTACAGCTGGGCCATGGCTTCAGGATACTCGAACTTCGCCATACAGAACAGGAGCTGTGGCAACGGGAGCCAGGACGTCCTCCTCTTGGGGCTTGGACCTGAGCGCACTGACTACGGCCTCAGGTTCAGAGGAGATCTGCCCGACGACGACTTCATGATCGGCATCATGCACAAGGTCGGCTCTGAACACAGGGAGTACTCCCTCCTGAACGTCTCGATGGGCGCTGGAGGGGACCTCGAGACTTACGCCTCATCTGACGGCGACAGCCTCGTTCTCGCCAACCATGGGGATTCAGATGTGACGATGAGGGTGCTGTTCAGGAGCAGTCGTGAGGTCGGGCAGGCGAGCCAGGATATCACCGTGGAGCCGGGTATGAAGGTCACGATAACCGCCGACTGGGACGACCTCACTCAGCCACTGGAGGTCACTACTGAGGATATGGACGGGTCGCGGATGCTCCTCTATGGAGTGGTCATCATATCTGCCGTGATAATGGTCGCGGCCATCATCCTGACCGCGCTCAGCAGAAGGGCCAAGAGAGGTGGAAGGACTTGAGCACGAGGGCACGGCTCTCTGCCGCTTTCGCAGTCTTCTCCTTGCTGCTCGCGGGAGCGTTGGGCCTGATTCCTGGGCCTTCTTCTGCGGCACATGTGTACATGTTCACAGAGGACTTCGACGGCGACTGGCCTCCGGACTTCTATGTCATCAGCCCTGTCCCCGGCAGTTGGAAGGTCGTCGACAACAATGCGGCCTCGGGCATAGACTACTGGGGCAGGACTTCTTACAGGAGCCAGGGCGGGACCTACAGTGCGTGGTGCGCTCAGAACGGCGTGAACAGCCTCAACCTGCAGGAGAACAGACTGAACCACTACTACGACCAGGACATGCAAGCGTGCATGATGGTGTACTTGGGGAACATCGAAGGCTACAGCGCAGTCTATCTGTCTTTCGCGTACTGGGCGAAGACCGGAACCGAGAGCCCCAGCGACCACCTGGAGGTGCGGGCGTTCACGGGAACCGCATGGGTCGATCTATGGACGCAACCGAACGTAGGCAACATGACCTGGGAATGGGTGACAAGGACGCTGCCCGCATCGACCATCTGGGTGGGCTGGTTCTTCTTCAGCGATGCCGAAGTTGGCATGGGGCCCTACGAGGGTGTGTACGTCGACAGCATACAGATCGCGGGCAACGATGTCGATCGCCCGGCCTCATCCGCAGGCCCGCTGGAGCAGTACTGGGTCGGGGACACTGTGTACGTACCATACATTGCTACGGACTCGTTTGGAAGTGGGGTGAAGTCTGTGGAGTTGTACTACAGGTTCAATGCCACGGGCAACTTCCAGCTGTACGCTCCCCCGGAAAACCCTTCTGGAGAATGGAACTCCGGCATGATCGCATTCAACGCCACTCTGATAGGCGGTGACGGCGTCTACGAGTTCTACACGCTTGCCACGGACAACGCTTTGAACGAGGAGCTGGCCCCAGGAAGTCCGGACGCATATGCAATCCTCGACAACTCCTTGCCGTCTACAGCGGCAACGACGGTCGGAGAAACGGGCATCTACGGGTGGTACTCGTCCGATGTCCACCTCTACCTATCTGCCTATGACACGGGGAGTGGCATCAACAACACGATGTACAGGGTTGGCACAGGCGGATGGCAGACCTACGACGAAGGCGTGTTGATCGATGTGGACGGCATCCATTCGGTGCAGTTCTACTCGGACGATCGCTCCGGGAACAACGAACAGATCCGGGTGCTCGAGATACGCCTGGACCAGCAGAGTCCGATTCTCGACGTCTTGGGGCCGCTCGACGGCGCCGGAATCGAAGGCGGGGACATGCTGGTGTCCTGGGAGTGCTCCGATGAGACCAGCGGGATAGACAGGGTAGTGGTGACGGTAGATGGGGAATTCAGCGAGTATTGCAGCGAATCGACTCACAACCTCTCTCTCCGCCTGGAACCCGGAGAGCACAACCTTGTCTTCACAGCGGTGGACAAGGCGGGGAACCTGGTCGAGGCCTCTGTCAACTTCGAGATCCTGTCTGATGAGGAGGCAGAGGTCTTCGGCGACCTCTTACCGCTCATCACTATCGCTGCCTTCATCATACTCCTCATCACAATCATGACTCTGCTCCTCAGGCGGAGGACAGGTGTCGAGGGTGGCCGCGCGGAAGGACGCCTGGGAGGAGGGGGAGGTGGCGAGCGTGGCGCTGCCATGAGACCGGAGGTTCCGAGCGCGCCTGCGAAGAAGGAAAGCTCCAGAAAGGACGCGGAGGACCGCGACCAGAGAAGTCTGGGAGGAGGGCAAGGCGGTCCAGGAGCCGAGCCCATGAGGCCTGAAGTCGAAAGCGCCCCTTCCAGGAAGAAGAAGCCTGGGCGCTGATGTCTTCACTGCTTCGATCTTCCTCTGGCAGCTAGCCAGTCATCTCTGGTCATCGCGTATATGGTGTCGTCGGAGATGACCCCATCCGAGGTCATTACTCTGCTCCTGAGGATGCCCTCTCGCCTGAAACCCAGACGCTCGAGCATCCTAGTGGACCGTGTGTTGAAGAGGAACACGAAGGCCTCAATCCTGGTCAGCTTCATTCGCTCGAATCCGAAGTCGATGACCGCCCTCATGGCCTCCGACATCATGCCCCTCCCCCAGTGCTCCTTCTGAAGGTCGTACCCCATCTCGGCCATGTGGCTCCAAGGACGAGCCCACTTATAGTAGCCCAAGGATCCAATTAGGCGCGGGTCGCCCTTAAGCGTGACACCCCACCTGAAACCGTCTCGGTTCCTGAAGAGATCCACTATGTACTTACGGAGCTCCTCTTCGGCTACCTCCCTGCTCTCCGGTGCGGGGAAATCCTGGCCCTCGACCATCTCCGGCCTCGAGAAGTGCTCGATGTACCAGTCGAGGTCGTCCATCGTTATCTCACGCAGCACGAGCCTGTCTGTCTCCAAGACAGGAAACACGGGGAACTCATTCACTCTGTCGAGCACTGGGTTCACAACCGCCTCGTGATGTCACGACTTGGCAAAAAACCTTGCCATTCCCGACACTGGGTTCTGACGACCAGCCTCAGCAGCATGCCTGGTACCTGGGAAACAATGTATTTATCACGGGAGGGGATTCCCAACATCGAGCAGGTGTAATCTAGTCTGGTTAGGATTTTGGCCTTCCAACTCTCCAAGACGAAAGAAAATTGGAGAGGGACGAAAGCCAACGGCCCGGGTTCGAATCCCGGCACCTGCACTTCCGTGCCTTCGAGTTTCAGTTCAGGCCCATCTCGCAGATTCTCCTATCTGGAGGAGGTCCAAGCGTTCACTCCTCTTCCACGAGCACGGGAGCGTGCGCAAGCGCGTACACCTCGTCGAATCGCTTCGCCTCTGCCAACGCCAGGGGCTGTATGATGCAGTGTGGGTGGAACTCCGCGTTCTTCATGTGATCAAAGCTCGCGTAGTCGTCTTCCAGGTCCTTCGTTGGTCTCTTGTTCTTCGTGCGTCTCAGTTTCACCATGTCGTTCACCTATCCAGCGGTTATCGCATGCTCACTTGCCTCAAGCTCAGGAACCGTGTCCGCGCCGGTCTGCAGACTCCGATCTATCTCACACAGATCATCCAGGAGCTGCGCGATGTCACTGACATCTTCTCCAAGGCCCGCCATCTCGTCCACGAGATCCTCGAGATCCCGAAGCGTGTGTGTCTTCGCCCACTTGATCGCCTGGGCGTTCCTCGCCGCCCGCAACGCGTTCCCGTGCTTCATCGCATCCCATCCTAAGGCGTTTCGTCTGACATTTCGTCAGCTGTTCGACCGTATGATGCTTCTTTCTATTTATAGATTCGCTGATTCGCATCTTCCCAAAGCCATACATGTCCGACCACGATATGACAGACCCCTCAAGAAATCTCTATGAGATTTCTTCACTGGACAAGAGAGAATCTGCAGCAACAATCGTCGTCCGCGACCACTATGCGTCTGACGGGAGCAATGCGTTCCAAGCACACTGGGAGGCCGCGGGTCCACAGGGTCCACAAACCCTTTTATGAAGCCAAGAACATTAAGTCGCATCACGGCCAGGTGAACCCCCTTTGGGCCTTATCGACGCTCTACTCAACAAGGAGAAGAAGCTGCATGAGAGGACCAAGAAGGAGCTGGCGAAGGTGGATTCTCTCGACAAGGGCGGCAGACCAGCGGAGGCGCTTGCTGAGCTGGAAAAGACCGGCAATCTCCTGAAGGAGAACATGCTCTTCATCGGCAAGATGCGGTTCGAGTTCGCCGTCCTGTTCTCGGATCTCGGAGACAAGTACCTCAGGTTTGAGAAGCCCGACAGAGCCGACGACGCCGCCAAGGTGGCTCTGCAGCTTGATCCCAAGAACGCCAACGCGATGGGAGTGGAAGGCCGGGCCGCCCTCAAGCTGGGCATGAACGACGTGGCCCTGACATCGCTGAATAATGCTGTCCAGACGTCTCCTCGCGCTGAGAACCTCTGGGTTGCCCTAGGGGATGTTCAGAGCGCGATAGGCGACGAGGTTGCTGCCGTGGAGAGCTACAGGCGGGCGCTGGATCTCAACCCGGACGAGATCGCGAACTACGACAGGATACTCCGGCACGACCCCCACGACATGCAGATGATCAAGATGAAGGCCGCAGCTCTGACGAGGCTGCGGAGATATGAAGAGGCTGTTGCCGTCTACAAAGAAGGGCTGCAGACTGCGCCCAAGGACAAGGACCTGTGGATTGGCATGGCGGCTTCGCTGGACTTCGCGGGCATGGGCGAGGAGGCCATAACAGCCCTGAACTCAGCGCTCAAGATAGGCCCTAAGGATCCGCAGTGCTTGGAAAGCCTGGGACGAATACTCCACAAGCTCGGCAGGCAGGAGGAGGCCAGGAAGGCGCTCAGGAAGGCAGTGCAATATGACGAGAAGAACAAAGGCATCTGGAACGAGCTCGGAGTCGTCGAGCAGGAGCTGGACAGATACGACGACGCCCTCGAGTCTTTCGAGCAGGCCTTGGAGATCGACCCCAAGGACATGACCGTATTGGCGAACAAGAAGAAGACTCTCGCCCACATGGACAGGCATGAGGAAGTCATTGCGACCTGCGACCTCATCCTCCTGCTGAACCCAGCCGATGCCGAGTGCCTTCTTGACAAGGCGAAGGCCTTCTTCGCTTTACAGAGGTTCCCAGAGGCGCTGGCGTTCGCGGAATCCTCTCTGCATCTGGTTCCCAAGTCGAGGGATGCCATCAACCTGAAGAAGGAGTGCTTGATCAAACTCGGTAGACACGCTGATGTCGTCGCTTGGTGCGCCAAGATCATCGAGCTGGATCCTAACGATTACGTCGCCATGCATGACAAGGGCGTTGCGCAGATGAAATCCGGGCGGGCCCACGATGCTGTGAAGACCTTCGAGAAGGCCCTGAAGCACGCCCCTGATCCCCTGCCGCTTCTCGTGAGCCTCAAGGAGGCATACAAGATGCTTCAAAGGGACGACCTTGTCGTTCAGACCTGCGACCGTGTCCTGGAGATCGACCCGAAGAACAAGGGGGCTCACCTCGACAAGTCCGTGGCACTCGACAGAGCCGAGAAGTTCGACGAGGCGGTCGCAGCCTATCTAATGGCTCTCAAGAACGACCCTGAGAGTGCGGATCTATACCACAACCTGGCCGCACTTCACCTGCGCGTGGGAAAGGCGAAGGAGGCGCAGGAATACGCAAGGCAGGGGCTCAAGATCGCGCCATCGGATTACGGTCTCTGGAGACTGCGGGCGGAGGCCAGTTACAAGCTGCAGGAGTTCGATGAAGCCGTCTCGGCCTACACGAAGTCGGTGGAGCTGGTGCCCACCGACAAGGGCTCCTTCGTGGCCCTCGGGCGGGCGCTGATCGAACTGAAGCGCTTCGAGCAGGCGCTTCTGGCCTTCGACCGGGCGATCAAGCTCGACCCCTCCGACGCCAACACATGGTTCCAGCAGGCCCTGGCACTCGAATGGCTCGAGCGATTCGAAGACGCCCTCTCGTCCGTGAGGGAGGCAGTCAGATCTAGCCCGGCAGTGCCGGAGTACAGGATCAAGGAAGGGGTGATGCTCGCTCGCATGAACAAGCCAGATGAGGCCCTTCTTGCCTACGACGAAGCCCTGAGGCTGGTTCCGAAGAACCTGCCGGTCATGATCGCCAAGAGAGAACTCCTGAAGAGCCTGAAGAGGTACGAAGAGGTGATCGCGATATGCAACGAGATACTCGCCGCGAACCCCAGAGACAGGGACACACTCACGGATAGGGGAAGTGCCTCGCTGTTCCTGAAGAGACCGAATGATGCTCTCGTGTCCTTCAACAAGGCCCTCGAGCACAACAAGGACGATCTCGACCTCCTGGAGCTCAAAAAGATGGCGCTGATTGCCATGGATGACGCTGAGAGTGTGGTCCATGTCGCCGACCATATACTCAGACTCAGCCCGGAGAACAAGAGCGCATTCGCGGACAGGGGCAATGCCCTCGACAAGCTCGGAAGGAGCGACGAGGCGCTCAAGAGCTATGAGGAGGCGCTAGCGCTCGACCCTAAGGACGTCTACCTTCTCAACAGGAAAGGGATGCTGCTCCTGGCCGACGGCAACCCCGCCCAGGCTGCGGAGACCTTCGAGTTTGCAATCAAGCTCGACTCCAATCAGCCTTTCGTGTTGAACAACAGGGGGAAGGCGTATCTCGAGCTGCGGAGGTTCGACGAGGCGCTCGCGGACTTCAGAAAGGCAATCACAATCCTTCCGAACGTGGCCGAGTTCCACATGAACGAGGGACGGACGCTCGCCAGCGTGGGAAAGTTCGACGAGGGTATCGGTTCCTTCAACGAGGCCAGGAGGTTGGCGCCCCAGGATGTCGGCGTGCTGAAGTACATGGGCATGGCCCTCCTGAAGCTGAACAGGGTTTCCGAGGCTCTCGGGATTTTCGACGAGGCGATCAGGCTCGGCTCCAACGACAAGGACATGTGGAAGAGCCGCGCGAAGGCGTTCGAGGCCACCGGTGACAAGGAGGAGGCCATCAAGTCATACATGCGCGCGCTCGATGTCGACCCTCAGGACCAGGCGGCCTGGTATCGTCTCGGGCTGCTCCACACGGAGGTCGGGAGGAACATAGATGCGAACGCATGCTTCGACAGGGCCTTGGACATCGATAGCTCCAACGCCAAGATATGGATGAGCAAGGGTTTCGCCATGGAGAAGCAAGGCCTGCTGGAGGAGGCCGTGAGCTCGTACGACCGAGCCATAGGCCTCGACTCGAATGACAAGGAGGCCTGGAATAGCAAGGCGCAGGTGCTCATGGGGCTCGGCAGGGCGGAGCAGGCCCTGAGGTGCTTCGAGCACGCGCTCAGCATCGACCCGTACTTCGAGGCCGCGGCAGAAGGCAGGAAGCAGGCGGAGGAGGACATACGCAGGAACAAGATAGAGGACTACTCACGGGCCGTGCTAGACTTCGAATACACTCACGGCAGGCCCGTCTCCAAGGAGGAGGCGTTCAGGGTGTGCGGCATCCCCTACGCTTTCCTAGGCGACGTGATGGAGTTCCTGAGTGGCAAGGTGGAGTTCAGCCTCTCCGGGATGAGCAGAGAGGATTTCGAGAGGTACGAGAAGATGGCGAGGGAGGTCCTCGTCAACGCAATGGAGAAGCGGGACCTCGCCGCCCACGGGCTGAGGTTCTGCGACATCACAGTCAACTTCCCCGAGCTGAAGATCTCCAGCGCGAAGAAGATCCTGAGCTACATACAAGCTGTCGAGGAGCACGAGTTCTCGACGAAGGTGACGGACCCGCAGACCGAGACCCTCCTCAGGCAGGCCCTTGAACTCCCGAACGACCAGAAGAACGTCCTCGGGCTGATCAGGAACCTGGGAGTAGGCCCCTACTGGGCCCGTCAGCTCACGACCATCCTGCACACGTTCCATGAAGCCGGCGTATCGACTCAGACGGTCGCACTGAGGTCCATAGTCAGCGAAGGGTACGGTCGGTATGTGCCCTATGATGAGCGGGAGGTCAGACGAGCGACCCCGGAGATGCTCGAGGAATACGAGGGCAGGCGACCGAGACAGAGGCCTCCGCCCCAACGGGGGCGGAGGGAATACGAAGCCCCTGAGGAGGAGGAGCCCGGCCCGCGGAGGCGGTACAGCAAGGAGGTCGAGGCGGTCAGGCAGAGAATCTACGAGGAGACCCCGAGCGCTAGGCCTAAGAAGGAGACTCAGAAGCAGGAGGAGGAAGTGCCCTCGGATCTCGTGGGCAGAAGGTGTCTCTTCCACGGGGGCGTGGCTGTTGCCAGGTGCAGGAAGTGCAAGGCGGTTCTCTGCAGGGAGTGTGTCAGAGGGTCCGACCGTTGCCCGAGGTGCAACACGCCTCTCAGGGAAGTGACGGAGGGGAGGCCCGAGAGGCGAAGGGCTGAGGAGCCGGAAGAGGAGGAGGCCGAAGGAGAGGCCGAGGAGGAGCCGGAAGAGGAGAGGCCGAAGAAGAGGGCCAGGGAGCAGAGGCGGGATAAGAAGAAGCCTTCAGAGGACGACCTCAGCAGGCTCTGAACTACTGGCCGGCGAGATTCATCATATAGCGGAGCTCTCACGGCTCCGAAGGACGAAGGAGGTATGGCGATGGGAAGGATATCTAGAGGGTGGCAGCTGACCAAGATGAGCCTGAGGGTTGTGGGGAAGGACAAGGAGATACTCCTGTTTCCGCTTCTGTCCGGAATCGTCACGCTGCTCATCCTCGGCTCGTTCCTGGGAGGCATGTTCATGACAGGGACTCTGGCGGGAGGGGAGTCCGCCGATCTCCCATGGATGTTCTACGCCTTCTGGATCTTGTTCTACTTCGTCTCATTCTTCATTGGGGTATTCTTCAACGTCGCAGTGATTGGCTGCGCGACCATCAGAATGAACGGGGGAGACCCCACCGTGCGTGATGGGTTCAGGATCGCCTTCGAGAACATCAGATACATATTCATGTGGACGGTCTTCGCGGCCACGATAGGAGCCGTTCTCAGGGCGATCCAGCAGAGGGCGGGCATCATAGGCAAGTTCGTCCTCGGAGCGCTTGGCATGGCGTTCACCATCGCTTCCTACTTCGCGGTGCCTGTATTCATCTACGAGAAGCTCGGTCCCTGGAAGGCCCTGAAGAGGAGCGTGTCCATACTCAAGAGCACCTGGGGCGAGGCGATAGTGGGCAACCTAGGGCTGGGGATCATAGTCTTCCTGTTCGCACTGATAGGGCTGCTGCCCATCATCATCGGCGTGTACATCATGACGCTCTGGTCCATCGTGATAGGCGTTGGTATCGCAGTGGTCTATTGGGTGATCCTCGGGCTGGTGTTCTCCGCAGCCCAGTCTGTGCTCTTGGCCGCGCTGTACAGGTACGCCACGACCGGCAAGATATCTGAGGAGTTCGCTGGGATGTCCTTCGCGAACCCTTTCGTCGGCAAGTAGTGAGGTCACCCGTGCAGCAGCTTTGTCAGCCTTGCCACTCGCTTTCCGTACCTGAAGCACATGCCCTCTGCGCGCCTGTTCGGCTTCTCGATCGAGACTGGGCCATAGTGGTCGTCCGATGAATCCCCGCAGACGACCATTCCGTGTATCAGCAGGGCCTGCAGTAGGGCCATGATCGTGGTCTCGTTACCGCCACCGATGTTGGCGCTCGACGAGAATGCGCCTCCGACCTTGTCCTGCAGCTCACCGTGGAGCTTGATGCTCTTGTCGAGCAGGTCCTTGATGGGCGCAGCAGGGCCGCCGTAGTAGGTCGGCGAGCCGATGACTATGCCGTCATAGGCCTTGAGGTCGCCAACCTTGACGTCCTTGACGTCTCTGGTATCGACCTCCACACCCTCCTCCATGACACCCTTCTGTATCAGGTAGGCCATCTTCTTCGTGTTGCCTGAGCGCGAATAGTAGCATATCAGTATCTTCGTCGTTGTCCCGCCTCCTGGGCGACTGCCTAATCGTACGAACTTCCTGATAAACAATGGCCCGCTCAGGGGTCCTATCCGCCCTGCAGCTCGATCAGCTGGGAGCCGAAATGCAGCAGTACATAGATCAGGAAGGCCACAAACAGCGCGGCGACAGCCTTCCAGAGGAGGTCCTGGACCCTCTCCCTTGTAAGACTGTATCTAGCTCCGTCCGACTGCGCCTCGTGGTTCGACGAGCCCATTCCCGTCCACCGTGCCACAGATTGCGCGTCCGAGGTACTTCAACATTGTCATCCACGGAGTCGAACCGCATATTTTCAACAGCCAGACCCATGATACGAAACTTGAAATGGAATGAGGCGCTTCACCGAACCTGCGGGAGGACCGGGGCCGATGCGAGTGTGCAACAGGTGCAAGAGAGAGACGGAACAGATGTTCTGCCCGCACTGCCATGTCCTCACATATCCTCCGAGAACGCCTGGAGCGTCGCCCAAGTCCGCTGCCGGCGACGTCTTTGACTGCACGGTATGGCAGGGTCCTAACAGGAACAGGGGCATCGAGGTCTCTCCTGACAGCAGGGAGAGGTTCTTCTCGAAGAGTCACGACATGGTGATCCTCCACATCGAGGGCAGGAGGACCGTGGCCAAGCTGGGCCCTCAGTTCTGGAAGAAGCCCTCGGTGATCAAGAAGGCGTTGGATGATGCTGGCAGGGACCAGCTGATCAAGTTCTTCGAGAAGCACCACCTGCTACCTCCGAGCCAATCGATCAAGGAGAAGGGAATAGTCGACACGGTTGTGTTCGAAGTGGTCACCCCCACCGAGGAGTTCAAGATAGCAGTGACCGAGAGGACGGAGGAGGAGAGGGCGCAAGAGCTCGACTAGACGAGCCCGAGCTTCTTCCCGATCTTCTCGAACGCTCCGAGGGCCTCATCTAGGTCCGCCCTAGTCAGCGCAGCGTTCATTATCGTCCTTATCCTCGCCTTGTCCCGGGCGACCATCGGGAACACGATCGGAAGGGCGAACATGTTCATTTCGAAGAGCAGGGAGCTGAAGCGCTTCGCGGCTCCACTCTCGCCGATCATGACTGGGACTATGGGCGTCTGACTCTTGCCCGTATCGAATCCCAGTGACTGTATGCCCTTTCTGAAGTAGTCCGTGTTGGCCCACAGGCTCCTCACATGCTGGGGCTCCGTCTCGAGGACGTCCACCGCGGCGATGCAGGCAGCTACGACCGCAGGCGGATGCGAGCCGCTCAGGAGCCATGTCCTCGACTTGTTGTAGGCGTAGTTGACGAGATCCCTGCTGCCAGAGATATGCCCCCCGACTACCCCGAAGGCCTTGGAGAACGTGCCCATCTCGACATGGACGTCATTTCTGCCCAGGCGGAAGTGCGACACGATGCCTCTGCCGCCCTCGCCGAGAACGCCCTCCCCGTGAGCATCGTCAACATAGACCATCGCTCCGTGCGCGCGCGCGATCTTGGCAATCGAATCGAGTGGGGCGATGTCGCCGTCCATGCTGAACACGCCATCGGAGATGACGAGTATCCTCCTGTAGGCCGGGATGTGTTTCTCTGCATCTGCCATGACCTTCTCGAGGTCCGCGACATCGCAGTGCTTGTAGACCGCTCGGTCTGCTTTGGAGAGCCTCACGCCGTCTATGATGCTCCCGTGGTTGAGCTCGTCACTGACTATCAGGTCCCCCTCGTCCGCGAGCTGGGGGATCAAGCCCGAATTGGCCGCGAACCCCGTCTGATACACGAGCGAGGCTTCTGCGTCCTTGAACCTTGCCAACCGTCGTTCGAGCTCCATGTGCAAGTCCATGTTGCCAGCTATCGGCCTGACGGATCCGGAACCCGCACCGTGTGTCTTCACCGCATCGATCGCAGCTGCTTTGAGCTTCGGATGGTTGCTCAGGCTGAGGTAGTTGTTCGAACATAGCATGAGGACCTGCTTGCCGTCGACTACACACCTCGTGGTACTCGGGCCCTGCAGAACCCTCAGCTTCCAGTCGAGCTCAGCCTCGACAAGGCCCTTGTACTCGCTCCCAAGGAAACCTACGGGATCTCTCGAGGGCATATCGTCACCACTCAGGCCTCAGGGACACCTTGGCGGCCTCCTTTGTGCGTATCAGCCGCATACCCTCCTCGATGTCCCTAATGGGTATCGAGTGGGAGATAATTGAGGCTATCTTCTCTCTGAAGGCTGGCTTCTTCAGGAGAAGGTACATCTGGTCCCATGTCTGGAACATCCTCCTGCCTGTGATGCCGAAGACGGTCGCTGACTTGAATGTGATCGCGTTGTTGACATCGAGGGTGACGGTGTCGTTGTAGAGGCCGAGTATCGATATCCTTCCGCCGGGTGTGAGCATGTCGAAGCACTGCTTGAGCGCTACGGCCGCTCCCGACATCTCGAGACAGACATCCGCGCCGTTCCCGTCGGTAGCATCTTTCACCGTCTCCACGAGCGCCTCCGTGCCCATGCCCGCGTCGAGGACCATGTCAGCGCCCATCTTGTATCCCAGGGCGGACCTGACCTTTTCGCTCGCGAGCTCGCTCATGATGACCTGCCTCGCCCCAACGGCCTTCAGGATCGCGACCGCCATCAGACCTATCGGGCCGCCCCCAGTGACGACCACGTTCTTCCCCTTGACATCGCTCACGCAGTCGTTCGGCATGACCGTGAATGTGGCATTGCCCAGAGGCTCCAGGAGCGAGCCCAGGTGCGGCTTGACGCCTGCGGGCACCTTCCGGGCGTTCCGCTCCGGCAGGAGCACATACTCCGCGAAGACGCCGTCAGTGTCAACTCCGAGTATCTTCAAGTTCTTGCATATGTGCATCCGATCCGTCCTGCACTGGTAGCAGGTCCCGTCGACTATGTGGGTCTCGGCGGAGACGATGTTCCCCTCCTTGACGCTCTTGACGCCCTCGCCCACATCGACCACCCTTCCGCAGAGCTCGTGGCCGAAAATTATGGGCAGGGACTTGACGCGCTTCTGGGCCCAGTGGTTCCAGTCCCAGATGTGCACGTCCGTGCCGCAGATGGACGACATCAGCGTCTCGACGAGCACCTCGCCCTTCCCCGCGACCGGTCTCTCCACATCCTCTATTCGAGCGCCCGGCTGCCTGTATCTCTTGACCACGGCATGCATCTGGGATCCACGGCCCCTTCGGATACCGGCCCTGGACTCCGCTAGTCCCTCTTAAGTGATTAGGCCCTACGGTTCTGTCAGTAATCGGGTGGTCGTCATTCGGACATCCTCGACGACTGACTCATTCCATTCGGCTCCAATCGTGCGCCCATTCGGGAATATGGATTTTCCCCACATGTCGGACGCGATCCGCTGCTTCCCGGACCGACCGTACCGGCCCGCGTGTATGCCCTGTTCGGCATCAGATGATCGACGGGGAACGTGGTTCTTGGTCGTTGGCGCTGCATGTGACATCCGACGGCTAAACAGCACCCTTGCCGACCGGGATTGCATTCCCGGGTCTGGGCAGAACCGACCTGCAGCTCTTGCACCTCGCAAACAGCTCCGGATGCTCCGTATGGACCGGTATCACGACGCCGGGGGATACGCGGTCGATTATGCTGAATATCTCCGACATGCTCGCATGGCCAGAGGCGTGCGCCTGCCTGAAATCGAGCCCGAACCAATTGACCCAGTTCTGGAGCACCTCCTCCTGGATGTCGTCCTCCTCGAACGGCTCGCTCTTCGATCTTATGAAGAGGCTGTCGCGCTTCGGCTGTATGTCGATCAGCTCCGTGAGCTGGAAGAAGTCCGTATGCATCATCAGCTCTGCCTGATGCTTCCTCACGTAGTCCGAGTCCACCACGTGCGCGTCCTTCTCAAGCAGTTCCGCGTAGACCTTCTCGTACTTGACCCTGTCCATATTGGCCATCCTCCTGACGTAGACCAGCATGGACGAATCTCTCATAGGGTCCGGGGCGTCTATGTGCTCGTCGTCCTGGAGCATCTTGAGCATGTGAGCGACCTTGGCCGAGACGACGAACTTCCTGCCAGTGGCCTTGGCGACATCCCGAAAGGTCCTGATCCTGTCGACGTCCTTGGGATAGAACGATACTATTGCCAGCTTGTCGGAGGAACTGACCAGCTCACGCGCCCTCTTGCCAACATCGACCTCCGACATGTTCTCTCGCGGGTCGCTCTCGGACACCCTTGTTCCCTCGCATATCATCGCAATAGGCCTCTCGGAGGAAGCACGGGCGACGAAGTCTTCCGTCATGTCTCCTCTCGGTCCGTGGAGGCGAAGATCTCCTGTGTAGGCGATGGCGCCCTCGGATGTGTGGACGATGAAACCGTACGCGCCAGGGGTGGAGTGGTCGACATGTATGGGCTCGACCTCGATGGAACCGACCTTGATCTTGCTCCCAGTCCGGAACTCCCTGAACTCGTGCTCCCCGAACTTGACCTTGCCCAAACTTGTCTCGGTCCAGGATCTCCTGATCGCGTTCGCCGTGGCCCCGAGGTAGACAGGGATGTTACGATCTGCGAACCTCAGGTGCATCGAGTGGTCGAAGTGCATGTGCGAGATGAATATCGCATCGAACTCCGGGGGCACGTAGGTGAGGTCCGTGTCCTCGAGGTATTCCTCATCGTAAACTCCCTTTATCCTCGGCATCAGTTTGAAATGGAAGTAGTCCCTGAGTCCGAACCTGCCTTCCCTAGGGGATAGGAAGTCGACGAAGTAATCGTCGAGCAGGCCGAATGGCTCACCGAAGTCCAGGAATATCCTTGTGTCACGGTCCTCGAGCAGTATCTTGTTGCCGCCTATCTGGCCGGCACCTCCGTGGACTGTAATCGAGACCATCAGGTCACCTCCCCTCTGACATCGAGAGACCCGCACTTGAATCCGGTACTGCGGCAATCAAGGTTTGGGTTGCCATCGAAGGCGAACTCCTCCAACCTCGGCATCCTGACGGCTTTCCTGCCGATGCCATCCACTACGTCGGCAAGCCTGAGCCATGTGGGCAGATCCTTGAGTCCGGATATTCGCTCTGCATCCGCATACCTGTTGTAAAACCTGTCCACGAGTATCGCCTCGATCCCATGCTCTTTTACCGGGAATATGTCCAGCCTCGGCATGTCGCCGACCATGATGGCCTCGTCCTTGCTCAGGCCGCGCCTTGAGAGATACCTGGAGATGTTCTTGCCCTTGTTGCCGTTGAGCAGCACACCATCGAAGTACTGTCTTATTCCGAATTTCGCCAGCAGAGCGTAGAGGATCTCGGGCGAGTTGCGGGACACCAGGCACAGAGTATCAGATCGGGCGCGTATGTCTGCAAGCGCCTCATTCACGCCCTCGTCGAGCTCGAAGAACTCGAGTGCTAGCTCGAGGGATGGGTTCATCCAGAACTCCCAGCGCGATCTCCCGTGCTTCGGCACATAAAGCGTCCCCTCTGCGTCTACAAAGACGTGCTTGAACCTTCTCTGCTTCATGGGCTTCTTACCTTCTGGCAACCCATAGAGCGGCTCATCCAGTATTGTTGGTCTCCAGAGACAGTATGACAACCATTGATACCGAGTGAACTGGCCGACACATTATAATAGTATTATCATAAATATGATGGTATCACAAACTGTAAAAAGGCCCCAACGCCTTCCGTATGATGGTGAAGGAAATGGTCGCGGTCTTCGGAACTCTCGGCTTCAGGCACGATTCTCTCATACCCACGATAAGGTCAACGCCGAATGTGGATAAGGTGGTGTTCTACTGCGGTGCGGACAAGTCCGAACCCTCAGCTGTCAAGTCGGTCGCCGCTGCGAGGAGGGCGGTCCTGGACTACTGTCGCGAGATGAAGATCGCAGCCGAGGCGGTCGACCTTCAGGATCCCTTCGACTTCAAGTCGATCGCGAAGCGGATCAGGGCGGATGTCAGGCGTTACAAGAAGGATGGCAAGGAGATCGCGGTCTTCAACATCGCAGGGGGAACGCGCCCGACATCCTCCGCTGCCCTGCTCACATGCATGCTCGAGGGGATACCCACGGTGTACGTGCATGACATCACTTACGATGAGATACCTCTGCCGCTCATGCGCATGGAGTACAGCAAGATACTGTCCGGCGAGGAGAGGCACGTGCTCCAGACCCTGCTGAAGAGCAGGGCGAAGGAGATGACCGAGGTCGAGCTGGCTAAGGCTATCGGCAAGCACAAGGCGACCGTGAACCACCATGTGAAGAACCTGGTCGCCAAGGGGGTTCTGAGGCTCGAGAGGCATCCCAAGGACGCGAGGAAGAAGGTGCTGACGGTGGACGATTCCGTCGAGCTGCTGCTGGGTGAGGACGATTGAGAGTGCTTGCCTCGACCTTCAAGCAGGGCGATGTCGAGAAGATCCTCGAGGCCATGAGAAGCCTCCCCTATGACAGGCTGGTCCTCATAGGCATGCCGGGATTCGAGGAATGCGAGGACCTCAAGAGAATCGAGCGCCTCGAGGAGATGGCCAGGCGAAAGGTGGAGGTCTCGTTCACGGAGGAGAGCGATTTCAAGGACATCGTGGCCCAGGTTGCTGAGACCCTCGCGAGATATCTCAGGAGCAGCCGGGACTCCGAGGGCGGCAGCGTCGTGCTGAACATCAGCGGAGGCTCGAAACTCCTGGGCGACGCAGCGCTACTGGCGGCGTTTGAGCTAGGCGTCGAGGCATACCACATAGACGGAAGAGTGACAAGGCTACCCGTGATCCGAGGCGCTACCATCAGGGATAGGTTCACGAAGAATCAGGCGAGGATGATAGAGGCGATCGGAAAGGACACCTTGACCTTGGAGGATGTGGTCTCCAGGATGCAGCCGATGAGCCGACAGACAGTGGATCGCGTCATCAGGGAACTCAAGCGAGACAGGCTCATCGACTCGCGAGGCGATGGCGGGAAGGTAATGCTCTGGCTCACGCCTCCGGGACGGGAAGTCCTGAGAGCTCTCAGGCTGACAAGGGCAGGCTAGACCTCAAGGTCCTCTCCGCCCCTGAGGACCTGCTGGACGATGTTGTAGATATCCTCAAGGCCCTGAAGCTCGTCCGCGCTGACCG
>JAFGHM010000037.1 GCA_016930135.1 Thermoplasmatota archaeon
ACCAGGGAACTCATGATGCTCGGCGAGAACCTCGAGAGCAACTCACTCCACACGATGCTGCTCGCCCTGCCCGATTTCTTGGGATACCCGAGCGCGATTGCGATGCTCAACGACTACGCTGATGACGTGAAGCGCGCGCTCAGGCTCAAGAAGTTCGCCAACCACGTGATGACCGTCACGAGCGGGAGGATAGTCCACGGCGAGAACCCCATCATCGGGGGCTTCGGGAAGTACCCGAGCAAGAAGGCCCTCGAGGAGATCAGGCTGAGGTCGCACGAGCTCGTCTCTGACGCGGTCAGGGTCGTCGAGCTGTTCGGTTCGCTGGAGTACCCGCAGTATGCGGAGGCGGAGACGCTGTTCATGTCGGTGAGCGCCCCGAGGAAGCAGTACGGCTACTACGGCGACTCAATACTGATCTCCAACGGAAAGGAGGTCGGCTGCGACGACTACAAGAAGCTGACGAACGAGCGCGTCGTGAGTCACTCGTTCGCCAAGAGGTCGCTGTACCAGGAGAAGCCGTTCACGGTCGGCGCGAACGCCAGGTTGATTAACATGGGCAAGCGGCTGGACGGGCAGGCCGCGGACCTCTTCAAGGAGCACTACAGCGACGCATGGCTCAGGAACCCGCTCTACAACAACCTAGCCCAGGCGGTCGAGATGGTCTGGTCGCTCGAGCACATGCCCGAGACCTGCGAGAAGATAGATGCCCTCGACGACCCCCCTACAGAGAAGCCCACAAGGACGAACGGCTCCGGCACTGGCGCCGTGGAGGCCCCGAGGGGCACTCTGTACCACCATTACGTCATCAAGGACGGGCTGGTCGACGCCGCGGACATCATAACACCGACCGCGCAGAACCTCGACGACGTCGAGAAGCACATGAAGCTGGCGGCCGAGCGCATGCTTGCCGAGGACAAGAGGGACGAGGAGATCAGGCTCGGCCTCGAGATGATCGCGAGGGCGTACGACCCATGCATAAGCTGCTCCACACATCTGGTGACTCTGAAGCGGATCTGAGGGCCGGGCTCGAGGCGATCGCCGGGAACGGCAGAGTCTACGTGCTCGGCCTCGGCAACCTTGACCGCGCTGATGACGGCGCGGGCGTGCTCGTCGCCCATGCGCTGAAGAAACCCTTCCCGAAGTTCTCATTCTCGGAGCATGACGGCGTCGAGGGCACGGTGCTTGACATATCGGAGACCCCTGGCGATGCGACGGTGTTCTTCGTTGATGCGGCCAACATCGGGGCGCCTCCAGGGACCATCGAGGTCGTGAGGAAGGAGGACATCAACGACAAGGAGATCACGACACACCGGATCGCAGTGGCCCTGATGGCCTCGCTGCTGGAGAGAGGAGGCAAACGGTCCGCTGTGATATGCATCCAGCCCGGAAGGATCGAGTTCAGAGAGCCCATCACAGAGCCGGTCGAGAGGGCGGTCAAGGCGGTCGCATCGGCGCTCTCCGGCATCATGGCCGAAAGGGATTGAGCGACAGAAGTGGCTGGCACACGCTCACATGCCACCGGGAAAGCTTTATGATGGGAGACCACCTTCTCCAAATCCCGTGAGGCGAAGATGAAAATTATTGTTGTCTCCGGGGGAGTTTTGTCAGGCCTGGGGAAGGGCATCACATCGTCTTCTATAGGCACTGTCCTGAAGGCGAGGGGGCTCAAGGTCACGGCGATGAAGATAGACCCGTACCTGAACTTCGACGCGGGCACTCTGAACCCGTTCGAGCACGGAGAGGTCTTCGTACTGGACGACGGGTGCGAGGCGGACCTGGACCTCGGGAACTACGAGAGGTTCCTCGACGTGAACCTGACTTCCGACCATAGCGTGACCACTGGCAAGGTCTACGGCAGCGTGATCGAGAAGGAGCGGACAGGCAACTTCCTTGGGAAGACCGTCCAGATAATCCCGCACATCACCAACGAGATCAAATCGATGATATCGAACGTCGCGATCGGGTCCGGCGCGGACGTCACCATGGTGGAGCTCGGCGGCACGGTGGGCGACATCGAATCGATGCCGTACCTGGAGGCCATGAGGCAGATGCGCTCAGAGCTCGGCCACGACAGCTTCCTGTTCGTCCACACGACGCTGGTGCCGATCCTGGGCTCGCACCACGAGCAGAAGACGAAGCCGACACAGCACTCGGTCAAGGAGCTGCGGTCGGTCGGGATACAGCCGGACGTGATCGTGGCGAGGTGCGCCAAACCTCTTGACGACGGGGCGAAGAGCAAGATTGCCCTGTTCTGCGACGTGCCGCTCCAGGCCGTGGTGAGCGCACCGGACGCGAAGTCGATCTATCAGGTACCGATCTTCCTCGAGGAGCAGGGCCTGACCGACTATCTCTTGAACAGGATGGGGATCGAGAGCAAGCCCGACGGATTGGCCGGATGGAAGGGGTTCCTCAACAGGGTGATGAACCCGAAACACGAAGTCAAGATACTGCTGGTGGGCAAGTACATGGAGCAGCGGGACTCCTACATGAGCCACTACGAGGCCTTCACGCACGCTGGTGCGGAGCTGGAGACCAGAGTCAAGTTCCTCAGGATGGAGTCTGAGGAGATCGACAGGGACGTCTCAAGGGCCCTCCTGGAGGAGGCCGACGGGATACTCATCCCAGGAGGGTTCGGGTCCAGGGGCATCGAGGGGAAGATAGAGGCGATAAGATACGCGAGGGAGAACAAGGTGCCGTTCCTAGGCGTGTGCCTCGGGTTCCAGCTCGCCAATGTGGAGTTCGCTAGGAACGTCCTCGGAATGGGCGACGCGAACAGCACCGAGTTCGACACGCACACCGCGCACCCCGTCGTCGACATCCTGCCTGAACAGAGGAGCGTCACCAAGATGGGCGCGACCATGAGGCTTGGCGCACAGCCGATCTTGGTGGAGAAGGGCTCGACCGCGGAGAGGCTCTACGGCGCCACGGAGATAACGGAGAGGCACAGGCACAGATACGAGATCAACCCGCACTACATAGACACCATCCAGCAGAAGGGGCTCCGGTACACCGGCAGGTCGGCCGACGGCAAGAGGATGGAGATATGCGAGCTCAAGGGACACCCCTTCTTCATTGGCTCCCAGTTCCACCCGGAGTTCAAGTCCAGACCGGGCAGGCCCGCTCCGCTGCATTTCGGCCTCGTCGAGGCCGCGCTGAGATACCGCTCAGAGAGGGACGGATAGCGCTCCCGCATCCAGCCTAGCCCTTGAGTTCGCGAGCCCTGTCCACGGGCGGCCCGGCCTTCGGCAACGCTATCTTGAAGACGGAGCCCCTCGAGAAGTCCCCTGGGATCCGGTCCTCGACCCACACCCTCCCGCCAAGTTTGTCGACGATGGACTTGACTATGGAGAGCCCCAGGCCGAATCCTTTCACACCGGTCATGCCTGTCGCGAACCTCTCGAACACGACCCCCTTGCGATCGTCAGGTATGCCCCTGCCACGGTCCGTCACGGAGACAACCCAGAAAGTCCCGTGCGCGGTCGTCTCATCTGCCACGCTCACATCCGCCCTCACCCTCATGGAGGAGTCGAACTTGACCGCGTTGGATATGACGTTGAAGAACATCTCATGCAAGAACTGGTTGGCCATCACGTAGTGCGTCTTTGGAGACACCGTCGATACGATGCTCATCTTCCGCTCACCAGACGCCTTTGTGACGGCGTCGATCGCTTCCTGGATGGAGTCGTGTATGTCCATGGGTTCGAAGTCGTCCACGTCCATCGTCCGCACCTTGGCGAGCTTGCGGATGTTATCTATCAGCCTCGCGTTGTTCCTGACCTGCAGAAGCGCCCTATCGGCATATCTCCTCTGGTTCTCGTCCAAGCGCTTGTCCTCGAGCAGCAGCTCGATGTAGCCCATTATGCCCTGGTTGAAGTTGTTGATGTCGTGGGTCATCAGGTCGTTCAGAAGCGCGATCTCGTTCACTGCCGCGACTTGCTTCTCATAGGCGTTCGCGTTCTCTATGGCGATGGAGGCGATCCCGACGAGTATCTCGATCAGCTCTATCTTGTCGGCCGAAGGGATCTTCATGTCGATCGGCTCGTCCACCTCCAGGAAACCTGAGAGCCTGCCGTCCCTGTCCTTGAGCGCGAATATGAGTATGTCTCTCTCATGCCACGCGTCGGGGGCCTCCCTCGGTTGGGTCGCCCGCTCAGGATGTGCGAGATAGAAGAACTCGTCGATGCCGTACTCCTGCTTCTCGAACGGCATGAAGTAGCCGCTGGAGCCTATCCTGCACGTGTCCTGCATGTCATACAGGATGCTGTCCGCCGGCCTCTCCAACTTCTCCTTGTACCACGATGGGAATCCAGAATGACCCCTTATTAAGAACACATCCCGCTCCGCGTCGTACACGCCCACGGCTGCCCTCTTGAAGCCGAACGACTCGACTGCTCCGTCCGCGACGCGCTGCAGCAGCCTGTTGAGGTCGTCCATGTACATCACGGAGGTAGTGAGCTCGAGGACCTTCGACATCTGCTCGACCTTCATCCTGCTTTCGCTTAGAAGGTCCTCCCTCGCTCGGTACAGCTCCGAGTTCTCCAAGGCGACTGAGGCCTGGTTCGCGAAGAGCTGGGCTATCTCGAATTCCGAGTCCGAGAACCTGTTGTCGCCCATGCGGTACACGACGAGGACGCCAACTACCACGTCCTTTGAGATCAAGGGCATGGCCATCAGGGCCTCCTTCTCCTCCGGGGTGCCCTCCACATTGACGCCCCTCGGGTCCGAGAGGGCATCGTTGACCAGTTGCGCCTTCCCCGTCCTCACGACCCAACCGGTGATGCCGACATCGGTCGAGAACTCCTCTGCCATCACCTGCTCGGCGTAGGGTCCCCTGGAGACGGCCGGGGATATCATCTTCCTCTCGTCGTCCACACGGTAGAAAGTCAGCTCGTCGTACCAGACCACCTCCCTCAGCTTGTCGGCCACTAGGTCGTAGATGCTGCTGCTCTCGATCTGCCTCTGCATGGACACAGCCGTCTCGAGAAGGGTGAGCTGTGAATGCACCCTCTGGTTGAGGGAGGTGAGCAGGTTCGCGTTTTCCAGGGCGATAGCCGCGTGGTCCGCGAGTGAGGACAGGAAGAGCGCATCGCCCTTCGTGAATGGTTTTTCGCCGATCTTGTTGTATACGTTGACGACCCCGATGCCCCTTCCCTCGATCGTAAGCGGGGCGCTGACAATGGACTTTATGTCGAACATCTGTGCGTCCCTCTCGCTGGCGTTCGGGTCCGCGATGTAGTCGTTCACGACCTCCGCCTTGAGAGACCTGAGCGCGCGGCCCGTCACACCGCGGTCCGAGTAGAACTGCATGCCCGACATCTTGCTCTTGTCGAACCTGTAGAATGCGACGAAATCCAACTTCTTCCCGGTCGAGTCCACCAGCGCCACGGCCGCCTTCTCGGCCCTCAGGAGGGTGGCGGCGTCCCTGGCCACCTGCTCGAGTATCACATTGGGCTCCAGCCTGTAGGAGATCTGCTTGCTTATCCTGTCGAGAATGGATAGCGCGGTCTCGCGTTCCTTGGACTCGGTGAACACCCTGGCGTTGACGATCGATGTCGCGAGCATGTCGCCCAACATCTCCACCGTCGTCACGTCGTTCTTCGTGAAGGCGTCCTTGAGGTCGCTCTGGACATCCAGCACGCCCAGTATCTCCCCTCTGAAGGTGACAGGGACGCACAGCTCTGACTTGGTGCCGATGAGATCCTTTCGAACGTATCTCGGGTCCTGGTCGACATCTCCGCTCACGAGCGTCTCGCCGTAGTAGGCAGCGTTCCCGATGAGCCCCTCCTTCAGCTTCTGACGCAAGTCCTTGGGAACGGAGTCCATCTGCCAGCCGTAGCCCGATTTGAAGAAGACTTCGCCTCTCTCCCTGTCCATCATCATGAAGGCAACATGCTTGTACCCGAACCCCTGGGCGATCGACTTCACGAACTCCGCTATGAGCTCGTCCAAGTCCAACAAGGAGGTGACCACGCGGCTGATCTTGTTGATGGTGGTCAGTTGGCTTACCTTCCTGGCCAGCTCCAGAGTCCTGGACTCCATCTTGGCCTCGAGCTCCTTGAGGTACTTCTCGTACTCGACCTTCTCGCTTCTGATCCTCGTGACATCCTGGAGTATGCCCACGACACCGATGGGGTTCCCCTTGTCGTTCCTGACGGGCTTGGCCTCCACATAGGTATAGTACCTGGTGCCGTCCCGTCTCAGCCCGGTCATCTCACCGTGCCATCCCTCGGTGGAGGCCGCGTGCATTATTGCCTGGATCGTGCTCCCTGAGGGGCCGAGCCTCCGATCGTCAGGGATACTCAACGTGCTGGAGCCGTGCTTCTCGTCGTACCCTGTCAGCATGATGTATGCCTTGTTCACGTAAAGCGGATTGCCTCGGAGGTCGGCGACGCAGACCGCCTCTGCCATCTGATCGAAGGAGGCTGCGAGCATCTTCAGCCTGTTCTCGTAGTCGAGCTTCTCCGTAAGGTCGTGCTCGATGCAGACCCAGAAAGGCTCCTGTGTCGCCTCGTCGACATACTTCGTGACGCTGAACTCGAGGATCCTCCCGTCCTCGTCTTTTGCGGCTTTGATGTACGGGCCCTTGTCGTAGTCCCAGTTACCCTTCACGGGACACTCGGCGCATATGCTGGGCACCCCGAGAGGGGTCTCGTTGCACCTCTTGCCCCTGAGATCTCCAAAGAACCCTTTCATGATCTTGTTGAGAAACACAATCCTCTGGTGCCTGTCGACAACAGATATGGGCTCCGCGATGGCGTCGAGAGCAACGAACTTGCTGCTGTCCGCTAGTGGAGGCTCAGTGCGATCATCGCCGAGTGGGGGGGTGCTCGACTTGGCCGGGTTGTCCATCCTGTGATGACCCCGCACCGCGTCATTGACCTGCCCTGTCCATAAACCTTTCGTGAACAGGACCCAGATGTGGCAGCGAGTCCGTCCTCGGAACGCATCTCGGTCGCGCTGGCCAATAGCTTTAACTATGCCATGGGCTATGGAACCGCGATGGTTTCCGAACAGCAGTTCGACTACGAGGCCCTTCTGGACAGGGCGAAGAAGAAGCTGCCCCACACGCTCGAGGCGCACGACAGGTTCCAGGTCCCTGAACCCGATGTCATGATCGAGGGGAAGAGCACAGTGATCAGGAACTTCGGGGACATCGCCGATGCGCTCAGGCGCGAGCCCAACCACCTCCTCGGATATCTCCTCAGGGAGCTCGGCACTGCTGGTACGCTCGACGGCCGGAGGATGATATTCAAGGGAAAGGTGGGCACCGCGCAGGTCGCCGAGAGGATCAAGAGCTATGTGGACGAGTACGTCCTCTGCTCGGAGTGCAACAGGCCGGATACGAAGATCGTCAAGGACGACAGGATCCTGATCCTCGTGTGCGAGACCTGCGGCGCGCACAGGCCCGTTCATGTCAAGAAGCAGGTCAAGAGCACCGAGGAGGCCAAGGAGATCGAATCCGGGAAGGTGTACGACATGATGATCGAGGATGTCGGGAAGAAGGGGGACGGCATCGCCCGGAAGGGCAACTTCATCATCTATGTGCCTGGGACCGCGAAGGGCACCCAGGTCAAGGTCAGGATCGAGAAGGTGTCGGGAACGGTTGCATTCGGCGTGCGGATGAGCTGACTCACCTAGGGCATGTTTATCCTTGCCAAGAAGGAGGTCCTTGCCGGTCCGCCTACTTCCACACGTCTTATGGCCCCGCCCCTCTTGTCGACTCTCACATGGATCCTGGACGGCCTGCCGATCCAATGGCCCTGCTCGACGACGATGTTTTCGAACTTCTCCCTCGAGATGAACTCATGCTCGACCAGGAACGCCCCCAGCGCGCCCGCTGGCATGCCGGACGCAGGGTCCTCCAGCGGTCCGGGGGAAGGCATGAAGAAGCGTGCGTGCACCGTGGACCCTTCCGACAGCACGCCCCAGGAGTATGCCAACAGTCCAGCGACGTCCAGCTCCTTGCACAGCGCATCGACCTCGTCGCGCTTGACCACGAGCTGGCCGATCACGTCGATGGACCGGACCGGAACCAGGAGGCAGGGCAGTCCAGTGGAGGCGCGCGTCATCGGGAACCTGTCGTAGAACAGCGAATCGACCCCGACGCCGATTGCGCTCGCGACCTCCTTCACATCGCCTTCGCGTGCGAACATGGGTCTCTTCTGTGTCATCCAGACTCTTGCGGGCCCCTCGCTGCTGCCCTCGACCGAGACCGGGAGCACGCCTATCTGGGTCTCCGACCTGTGCTTCCCAGAGTGCGACGAGCCGAAGGCACGTCTCTCGGCGAGACACCAAACGGCCCCAAGTATCGCGTGGCCGCACAGGGGCTCCTCCCCGAAGGGCGTGAAGAAGCGGAGCCTCATGTCCGCCTTCTTCGACCTCAGCACGAAGACGGTCGGGGGCGACCCCAGCTCGGAGGAGATCCTCTGCATCTGCACCTCGTCGACCGAGTCCGCATCGGGCACGACGTTCACGGGGTTGCCCATGTAGAGCTCTTCGGTGAACACATCGACCCTGACCAGTTCCAGCTCGGCCATGATTGATGCACGGCCATCCGCCTATTTGGAGCTTGTTCTCGGTCGAGGCGAGGTGCACAAAGTATTTCTAAAGGGCGTCTGAATAGCGGAGCGGATGGACGCATCGGTCCGGACCTCTGTCATCATGGGGCTCGTTTTTGTCGTCGCCCAGCTCGGGGCCCTGCTGATGGCCTGGGCGTTCCTGGGGCCGGAGTGGCAGTTCTTCGAGGATCCGAACGACCCCCTGATACCGATATACTACATACTCGCAGTAGTGCTGTTCACGTTCGGAATACTATATGTAATGAAGAAGCGGCGTGAGAACGTCGTCCGCATCGTATTCCTCGGGGCGGTCGCCTACACCATATTCTTCGTGATACTTCTTATTGTGTCTGGATTCTTCGGAGGCGCCCTGCCGTTGATAGTCTCGCTCGCGCTTACGGCCATAATGATCTACTACCTCGTGAGGAAGCCCGAGTGGTATGTGATAGACGCCGCTGGAGTTCTCATGTCCATAGGCATCATAGGGGTATTCGGGATATCCCTCGGCATCCTCCCGGTGTTCGTGCTCCTGATCGTCCTTGCCATCTACGATGCTGTCTCGGTCTACGGCACGCAGCACATGGTGGCGCTCGCGGACGGCGTCACCAAGATGAGGCTGCCCATACTCCTCGTCATACCCAAGAAGAGAGGCTACTCTTATCTCACGCAGAAGTCCCTCAAGGAGGAGCTGGACGAAGGCGGGGAGAGAGAGGCGATGTTCATGGGCCTCGGGGACGTGATAATCCCAGGCGTGCTCATCACCTCGGCCTTCTTCTTCCTGCCGGATGATGCGGTGGGCGCGCTCACAGGCAACCTCGCAGTCGCCCTCGGGACATTGCTGGGAGCAGTTCTCGGATTCGCTCTTCTGATGAGATATGTTCTCAAAGGCAATCCGCAGGCCGGCCTGCCGCTCCTGAACGGAGGCGCCATCGCCGGGTATATCGCGACGTACATCCTTGTGTTCGGCGACACATCTCTAGGGATGACCCTGCCATGGTGATCTGGTGAAAGAGCTTGAACTCCTGGTTTGCTCGGACCTGCACGGCTCCAAGACAGCCGCAGACGTCGTCTCGAACGCGGCCGCCTCCGGGAGATACGATGCCGTCGTCATCTGCGGGGACTTCACCACCTTCGGGTCCACAGAATACGTGAGGGCTCTCCTACGAAGGCTCAAGATCCGCGTGCTCGCCGTACCAGGCAACTGCGACGTCCCGGACACGGTCGCCGTCCTTGAGGAGTTCGAAGCGAGCGTGCACAACCTCGTCGTCGAGTTCGAAGGGCGCAAATTCTTCGGATTCGGTGGCGGCCTGCCCACAAAATCAGGGATGCCCTTCGAGGTCGAGGAGGACCTGATGGAGCGATCGCTCAGAGCTATTGCGGTCCACGGCGGAGTGATGGTGACCCACGTCCCTGCTTACGGATTCAATGACCATATGCGGTTCGGCCGCATGGGCGGTTCGCAGGGAGTCCTCAGGGTGGTGAACGAGTTCAAGCCGGTCCTCGCGCTCTCCGGCCACATACACGAAGCGCGAGGGAGAGCGCTGACGGCCGAAACGGTCTTCGTGAACCCCGGTCCGGCGAAAAACGGGAGCTATGCGAGCGTGCGTCTGGGCGATGGCGTCGAGGTGGATTTCCACGACGTCCACAGGCAGCGCACGCACCCCATAAGCTTTTAATAGACCAGCCACTTTCCCATCCCCCTAGAGGTCAATCGATGGCCATTTGGCAGGGAAGACCCAAGAGGAAACCTTCAGGCGGAAGGCTGAGGCTCGCGCGCAAGAAGCGCAAGTTCGAGGTGGGGAGAGAGAAACAGTTCACCCGTCTCGGCGCCAGGAAGGTCAAGATGTACAGGACCAAGGGCGCGAACACGAAGGCCCGGCTCCTGACCGTCGACACCGCCAATGTCCTCGACCCCAAGACGAAGACCGTGAAGAATATCAAGATCCTCACCGTCAAGTCAAACCCCTCGAACCCGAACTATGTCCAACGCAACATAATCACCAAGGGGGCCACGGTCATGACGGAGCTGGGGGAGGCCGTGATAACATCGAGGTGCGGTCAGGACGGCGTCGTGAACGCCATGCTCCTGAAACCCTCCGAGCCACATGGCGCCTGACAAGGCAAGCTCTTTCTTCTAAGCAGACCTGGTGATGTTCATCTGCCTGGACCTCAGCGTGGGCAATGTCGAGGGCGGGCTGGCCTCGTCCCACCAGAACACCTCCTGAGAGGTCTTCGAGAGGGCGTCCGCGCTCTTCCAGAAGTTCATCATGTTGTCGCTCATCCTGACGTTCTTCACCGCGCCGACTATCTCGCCCCCCTCGATCCTCAGGATGGCATCCCTCGGGATGGTCGAGAACTCGCCAGTGGAGTGGTTCTGGAACCTCGTATACCAGGTGTTGTTCATGTAGAGTCCGTGCTCAGTGTCGGCGATGATCTCCTCTGTCTTCCAGTCTCCCGGTTCCAGCACCGGATGGAAGGCCACGGGCTGGGAGGGTATCGTGAAAAGGGTCGGGACCAGCGGTCCGGTGTTGGCCGTCGTCCTTGTCCGGTATCTCTTTGCAGTCGAGGTGTTGTGCAAGAACGTCCTGAGCACTCCGTCCTTGACGATGACGTTCCGCCTGGTCGGGGCGCCTTCGTGATCGAAGGCCCTCCGACTGGAGGACGGCATGAGCGGGTCGTCCACGATGGTGATCCTGGAGGAGGCGACCTTCTTGCCGATCTTCTTCGAGTACATCGACATGCCTATGTCAACCAGCATCGCGCTCATCATGTTGGATGTGGAGTGCAGAATGGACCCCAGGAACAGCGGCTCGACAACAACGTCGAACCTCCCCTGCTCTCCCTGGACCGGGTTCTTGGCCATCCTCGCGAGTTCCCCGGCCCTCGCGCCAGTCTCCTTGGCCCTCAGGCCTGAGAGCCTGGGGGTCACAGACACGCAGTGGCCCGAGGCCTCTGGTTGCGAGAACGCCCTCACCGAGAGATCGAGGGATGCGTTCTCGTCGGACGCCTTGGCTCCGCTAGATGAGGCGACGCCAATGACCGCGTGCCTGACGTACAGCGTGCCGCCCACGTTATCGGAGCCGGCCGCCTCGGCCGCCCGTATGGCCTCATGAACATGCTTTGCCGGGTCCCTGAGCTTGACGATAGCCGGGTCCGCCCTGCCCGATCTGTACTTGAACCGCCCGGACGCGATGCCTCCGTACTCCTCGTTGATCGGGGCACTTCTCGCGCGATTCACCAGTTCTCTCACCTGCGCCTTCGACGTCTCCAGGTCTCTGACATCGGTCACGAGAGTGCGCTTCCCGATGGCAACCAAGACATGTGCATGCCTCTCGACCCATGAGAGCGTGGAGTCGATCTCGCTGTTCGAGAACCTCACGAGTCTGGTCGATCTGTCGAACGCCTCTGCTACGGCGTCTTTCGCACCCTCGTCGCGGGCAACCTGCACTAGGTCGTATGCGATCTCCTTGAGAGATGTCATCTCAGTGCCACACTCCTCAGTCGGAGCATCGGACCTCCGGTGAAGACCGGCATGGCCTGCATCGGGTCGCCCTTGCCGCACTCCGCCGCGACGAAGTCCAGCTTCCTCGAGACGGCATCTATGGCGCCCCAGAAACCGGGAGTCGTTATCTCGAGCACGCAGTTCTTCGCGGGGCCCGCAATCTCGCCGTCCTTGATGAAGTACGCCTCCCTGGAGACGTACTTCTGGTTGTACCTCTTGTCGTCGATGTTCCACTCGGTGAACGAATGCATCAGGACGCCATCCTTCACATCGCCAAATATCTCGTCGTCCTCGAAGTCACCGGGGGCTACGAATGTGTTGGCCATCCTCACGATGGGCTCTCGAAGGTAGAACTCGGAGCGCGAGGAGCCGTTGCTCTGCACGCCGAGCTTTGAGGCGGTCTCCCTGTTGTGCAGGAATTCGTTGATGATGCCCGCCTTGTACAAGAACCGAGGTCTGGCCTTCACCCCCTCCTCGTCGTAAGCGTAGTAACCGTAGGAGCCCGGCAGCGTCGGGTCGTCGATCACCGTCGCGTACTCCGACCCTATCCTCTTGCCTATCATGTCGGGGGAGACGAACGACCTCCCCGCCTGGGACATCTCCCTCCCGATGATCCTGTCCGCCTCCATGGGGTGGCCGCAGGACTCGTGCGCAGCGATCCCCGCGACCTCGGGGCCGCATACAAGGTCGTACGTGCCCGCCTTGACCCGCCTGCCCTTGTCCAGCTGCGCCTTGAGCATCCTCATCTCCTGCGGAAGCACCTCGTCGAGCGCCCATGCCTCGACCTTCTCCCATCCTCCGCTCGCGCCCCAGCTCCTGAGGGATTGGGCGCTCTCGCCCTTCGAGATGACCGCATTGGTGGATTCGAGCACGACCCTCGGCAGAAAGGACCTTATCCTGGAACCCTCGGTGTTGGCGAAGAATGATTCGATCTCGTAGTCCTTGAGCTCGTAGAACCTGCCCCGGACCTTGACCTTGGTCTTCATGACCGCCCTGTCCAGATCTTTGAGGTAGCCCAGCTTCTCATCCGAGCCCACATCTATCAGAGGACGCTTCTGGTGCACCTCCCAGCTCGTCTTGACGGACGGTTCCGGTGAAAGGGATACCTCGGTGCGCCTCCTGCTGTCCTTCGCGTTCCTGAAGGCCCTCTGGAGGAGACGTAAGCCCTCGGCCTTCGAGACGGTGTTGCCGCCGGCGAACCCCGTACCCGAGCGCATCACGACCCGGACGTTCATCCCACGGTCGTGGGCGGAGATAACGCTTGAGATCTCACCCTCTTTGACAGCCATGTGCCTTCGGTCCCGCTCCTCAAGCCTCACCTCAGCCAGCAGAACCCCCGCCTTCGCCTCGGCCTCTTTCAGGGTTGCGAGGGCAACTTCCTCGTCTATCATGTCCCTGTCACTGGGCGGGCGCATCGGGGTCTTGGGTATTAAACGTCCACCCGTACCGAACAGAGCCATCTGGGGGCCGACCGGACCGACAAGGTTAGATATGCGGGGTTCCTTCGCAGCCACGAGGCTCTGGTATGGCCTTCGACCCCGAGGACGCCGTCGTACTCTGGCCAGCGTACTTCGACTTGCGGCTCAGCAGAGCCCAGGGGCGGAGGGTCGCGAAGAAGGACGCCCTGGAGGCCCCGACCGCGAAGATGCTTTTCGAGGCGGTCAAGGCCCTGGACCTCGACTGCATACTCGAGCTGGAGAGGTCCTATCCGAGGTTCTGGTACAAGCACTCGGGCAGAGTGCTGGTCGAGCCGAAGCTGGACAAACCAGAGCTCATAGAGCAGGTCGCCTCGAAGCTGAAGACCGTGCCCCGGGAGAAGGAGCGTTAGCTCATCTGTCCTGCGGGGTCTTGATCTCGTCCACCAGCTTCTTGCCGGCGGATACGCTGTCGACCGAATGGATCACCGCGCCGCAGTCGGAGATGGTCTCCTCGACCGCCTCGAAGTCTATCGACGTCCCCTCGATCGTTATCTTCACGCTCTCGGTCTCCCTATCGACTTCCTCCAGCGAGCAGTTAACGCCGGACACACCGTTCAGAACCCCTATCCTGCGAGACATCTCGATTATGGTCGGGTGATGGGGCTTCAGAACGTCCAGAACAAGTCTCTTGATCTCGCTCACTTACCCAATCCCTGCCGGTGGCTGCGGTTACGAGGTCTGCGTATTTATTTCTTTTTCAAAGCTGGAGGCCCTGGGCGCCCAGCTGGCTTGTCAACCCGCAGGCGCCCCCGGATACTTTAATAGCGCTCTAGCCATTCCAAAAGCCGTGAAGAAGCAGGCGATCCGCCCGGAGGAAGTGAAGGTACTGGACGTCAACTCGACCTACCTCGGAGTCAGGGCCATCCAGCTCATGGAGGCGGCAGGCACTGCAGTCGCGAAGCAAGTCCTGACCGTGCTCAGGCAGGGAGACAGAGTGGCCATCCTCTGCGGCAAGGGCAACAACGGCGGCGACGGGTTCGTGGCCGCGAGACACATCGCGCGCTCCGCCCCCGTAGATCTCTACCTCGTGGAGCCCGAGGACGAGGTCGTAAGCGACATCGCGAAGATAAACCTCGCAAGAGCGAGGGACAACCTCCGTTCGGTCGACCTGTTCGACCCCGCGAACTACCATGTCGTCGTGGACGCGCTCCTAGGGGTCGGCCTGGATGGCAGGCCGAGGGAGCCATATGCTAAACACATCAAGCGGCTGAACCAGTCGCGCGCAGAGGTCGTCTCCGTCGATGTCCCTTCGGGCTGGCCCTCCGACCTTCGTGTGAAACCGGCCGTGACCGTGACCTTCCACGCGCCCAAGCTGGGCATGAACAAGGGCAACTCGGGCAGAATCGTGGTCGCAGACATCGGGATCCCCCATGATGCCGAGCTGTACTGCGGGCCTGGGGAGTTCTCACTTCTGCGCAGACGCAGGAAGGACGCCCACAAGGGGGATGCCGGCAGGGTGCTGGTGGTAGGAGGAGGACCGTACACGGGCGCCCCGGCGTTCTCGGCCATGGCGGCGATGCGCTCCGGGATCGACCTCGCCTTCGTCAACACGCCCGAGAGCGCGGCCATCCCGGTCTCGATCTACTCCCCGAGCATAATCGTCCGACCGCTCAAGGGGGAGATCCTGTCCAAGGACCACATCGGTGAAGTGCTGGACCTCGCGAAGGGAGTGGATGCCGTCGCGATCGGCCCCGGTCTGGGGAGCGAACGCGAGACGCTGGAGGCAGTACAATCGATTGTGAGACGGATCCGGAAGCCGCTCGTGATCGATGCAGACGCGATTGCGGCATGCGGTGCCAGGAAGGATGTCCTCAAGGGCAAGAACGGCGTCATAACCCCGCATGCAGGGGAGTTCAAGAAGCTCACTGGCAAGACGGTCAGTCAGGAGGACCTCGATGAGAGGATGGAGGCTGTCAGGGAAGCCGCTAGCAGGCTGAAGATGACCATCCTGCTGAAGGGCCCTGTGGACGTCATAAGCGACGGCGCCTACACGAAGCTGAACCGCGTGCACAACGAGGCCATGACGGTCGGCGGCACAGGGGATGTGCTGACGGGGGCAGTTGCAGGGTTCATGGCCCAGGGAGCTACACCCTTCACGGCCGCGAGACTGGGAGCGTTCACCGTCGGCCTGGCGGGGAACATGGCTTTCGAGGAGCTGAGCTACGGCCTGCTCGCGACGGATGTGATCGACAAGATCCCGTATGTCGTCAGGAGATACTCGTGAGGGTGTGTCCGCGATGATCGTCGCGGTGATGGCGGACATACACTCCAACCTGCACGCTCTCGAGGCCGTTGTGGCTAGGATCGAAGAGCTCCGTCCCGACAAGGTCGTCTGCGCGGGAGACATCGTGGGCTACGGCGCGAGGCCAAACGAATGCTGCTCGATCGTCCAGAAGACGTCGGACCTCACGGTGTATGGGAACCACGAGATCGCGGCTCTTACGGGCGATGTGATCTGGATGAACCCTCATGCCGCGAAGGCCGCCATCTGGACCTCCAGAACCCTGAACCAGGGCTCAAGGAGCTTCCTCTCGCAGCTCGGCCTCGAGGGACGCCTGAGGTGCGGGGAACGCCTGCTTGCGATGTACCATGGCTCTGTCGACAGCGCCATCGAGTATGTCTATGAAGACCAGCTCCACGTCGGACTTCTGGAGAAGGCGAAGTGCGACATACTCGTCCTGGGACACACTCACGTGCCCTACGTTCGCAAGCTCGGAGAAGGGTTGGCCGTCAACCCGGGCTCTGTGGGACAGCCAAGGGACCGCGACCCGAGAGCCAGCCTCGCAGTCCTCGACACGGACACGCGTGAGTGTGTCATCGAGAGAGTGGCGTACGACGCACACGCGGCTTGTCAAGACATACTGGATGCTGGGTTGCCCACGTTCCTGGCCGAGAGGCTGCTGATGGGCAGGTGAGGAATCAGGTTTATCTGGAAGGGGCTCGGTATGCGATGGCGTGATAATCGAACCCGTACCAGACATTCCCGCTCTGCTGATCAAGGGGGCCGAGTCATGGGTCTGTGTGGCCGACCTCCACATCGGGATAGAGGTGCAGCTCAGGCGCGCGGGGTTCAACGTGCCGTCCCAGACGAGCAAGATGGCAGACTCGATCGAGAGGCTTGCGAAGGAGGGCGACAGCCTGGTGCTGCTGGGGGATGTGAAGCACAGGATACCCGCGGTCAGCCACATGGAGAACAAGGAGATCCCGGCCTTCATCGCAAGACTGCGTTCCAGCTTCAAGCGGGTGGTCGTCGTCGCCGGGAACCACGACGGGGGCCTGAGCCATGCGCTCCCTGAGGGCATCGAGGCGGTGTCTGGGGCCGGGACTCTGCTTGAGGAGGTCGGCATGGTCCACGGTCACGTCTGGCCATCGGAGCGAGCGATGTCGGGCGGCTCTCTGATCATGGGCCACATACATCCTTCCGTCATGCTCATGGACTCGATCGGGGCGAAGACCAACGAGAAGTGCTGGGTGCGGGCCCGTATGAAAAGGAGCGTGGTCCGACAGCGCTACGACCACTGCCCGAAGGAGGTAGTCGTAGTGCCGGCATTCAACCCCCTCCTCGTGGGCACCCCCATCAACGGCGGCAGAGGGGGCCCTCTCGGGCCGATCTTCAGGAACGGACTCGTCGACCAGAGCAGCATGTCCGCATACCTCCTGGACGGCACCAACCTTGGCAGGCCTCGCGCGGTCTGAGAAGACCCATCATCAGGCGGGCTTCAACGGCCTGTCGAAGAACGGGCTCTTGCCTGTTGCGGACAGGGGGATGCCGTGGCATATCCTCGAACCGCCCAGCTTCAGCCTCCTCGCGGACACCCCCACTCGATACATGATCCTGTTGTCCACGTTCAGATCCGATGCGGTCTTCGCAGCGGAGCCGAGCGCGATACCCAGGTCCAGCAACCGTATCGCGCAGTTCGGACCCTCGAAATCCCCACTGAGCGCCTTGCTATCGAACTCCTCGCAACTCGCATAGCCACACGCCCCACAGTTGAGTCCGACCCCTTTGTGCGGGAGCAGCCCGACCACTAGGACCGCGTCGGAATCGAGCACGTTCTGACCGTCCCTCTCGAAGCCCTGGATGCCTCTCTCCCTCCCGACCAGAATCATGTCCTTGCCAACGGCGATCCTATCAGAATCCGATAGCAGCATGACCTCGATGAAATCCTCGCCGACTGCCTTTGGGGCCGTACGCGCGGAGACCGCCATCAGCTCGCCCACCATCCGCACCGTTTCCTTCACGGTCATGGGCAGTGAATCGCCACTTCTGTTCTTATATCCGCCTGTGTCCGCGAAGGGCCGGGACAACGGGGTCCTGCGCTACTGAAGCAAGCGCGGGACAGCGATATCCAGAGAAAAGAAGAATTATCTCCTTCGCCCCTTCCGGGTGCTAGGAGTTGCTAGATGCGGTGTCCCCATTGCGGCTCTGAGACGATCACGTCCGCTTCGTCCTGCAGTTCGTGTGGAAGGCCTCTTCCTCAGCCGGCCAAGGTCCAGAAGCCGAAGACACAGCCCGTGCAGCCCCGAGAGGTCCAGATGGCAGAGGCTGGCCAGGCTCCCGGACACGTCGCCAAGTTCACCCACGCTGATGTGGCCAAGAAGCTCAAGTTCGACTACTTGTACGGTTCGAAGGAGAACGTTGACAAGGTGCTATCGAGCCTCGAACCGCTATTCGCGGCCTACAGAAGGCCCAAGGTGAAGGTGCACGATCTCCTCGAAGAGGCGGCCGAGATCATCTACAGACATCTGCGTATCCGCGAGGTCTCGATTGGCCTGAAGAACCCGAAGGACGGCCTCTACAGATACGAGGTCATGGCGGGGATGAAGAAGGGCATCTGGCAGGCCCATGAGAACCTCGTGTACAAGAAGGATGACTTCTTCAGGAACGACAAGTGGAAGGGCACGATGATCAGCAAGTACACGAAGCTTCTGCTCGCCGAGGACAACCCGTATGAGGAGGGAGAGGAGGACACCGTGGACAGGCAGGAGATGATTGCCTCGAAGCGGCACAAACTCGACGACTGCATCGAGGGCGACTACATGGACGTCATGATCATAGGCCCGAACGACGACCTCGTTGGGTGGATAGAGATATCCAGCACCTGGGCCTCGAAGATCCCCGACCCCCAGACCATCAGGTTCCTGGAGCTCGTGGCGTGCACGCTCGGCTCGATGCTCTCGCCCAACATCTCACTGTCAGCTCAGGGCAAGTAGGGGACCGGAGACGTGGTGGGCGTCCGGAAGGCCGGTGAAAGCATAATATCCGGAATACGCAATCATCGTCCCACTGGAGTGAATGGACCTTGGCCATCGATCATTCTATGACAGCATTCGTGGCGCTCCCGGCCAGGACCAAGGCCAGAAGGCCTCGCATGATCAAGGTCCCGAAGATTCAGACCAGGCGTGCTGCGTCAAGGAGGATGAAGGTCCGGACGAGGCCGCAGGTCAAGGCTTTGAGGATGAAGGACCAGACGAAGTGCGACATCTGCCTAGGCGTGATAAAGAAGGAGCTGCCGAGCGTTCTGTGCGGCTGCGGGAAACAGTTCCACAACTCCTGCGCGATGCGCATCGGGAGATGCCCGATCTGCGGAAGGGAGCTCGGCTACACTCCCCAGAAGCCGCATGTGATATACTCGGAAATGCCCCTCGTGAGATCTGTCCCCTTGTCGAAGGACGACAAGCTGCTGCTTCTGGAGGAGCGCTTCCTCCTCGGAGAGATCACCGAGAAGGTCTACCTCACGATGAAGGGGGATGTGCAGAGCGCGCCCGACGCAGCGACCTTCTGCAGCATCTGCGGGCGCAGGCTGCTGGACGGTGAGAGCTGCGACTGCACATTATACAAGAGCTCGCTCCAGTGCCCCGAGTGCGCCGCGACACTCGGCGAAGAGGACATGTTTTGCAGCAGATGTGGTGTCGTCTTCTCAACCGACTTCTCCGAGGACCTGTTTCAGTGCCCGGAGTGCGGGAGGATAGTCTCCGGCGACGAGAAGTCCTGCGCGTGTGGCGTGCTTCTGGTCGGAGAGGGGAACATGCTCTGCCCCCATTGTGGCAGGGAGACACCCGAGACCTCCACCGCCTGCGAGAACTGCGGTATGTCGTTGATCGAGCTCATCTCCGAGTGTCCCGCATGTGGCAGGCGGGTGGAAAGAGACGCCTACGATTGCCAGTGCGGAGTTGTCTTCTCGGACCGGGTAACAGGGGCTGAATGCTCGGACTGCGGAGGGGCCGTCGATATCGATGACGTCTTCTGCCCTGTCTGTGGTGCGAGGTTCGCAGACAGCCCCAGGCTCGAGGAGAAGCTGGAGAGAAAACTGAGGAAGTAGGCGGACTTAAACTAGTCCGCCTACCTGAAGTCCAAGGGTTTGCGCTATCATCTCACGAAGTCGATCGAATCGTCATCGCTGCCGTAGGATCTGCTAGTCGCCCCTGCGGACCCCTTCTGAGCAGGCCTCGTGCCCTCGTCCTTGCCCATGACGGTTTCCGACTGGGCTCCCGTGACTATGAGCAGTATCTTGACCGTGTTCTCAAGCAAGGGGTCGATGCTGCATCCCCAGATTATCCGGGCATGCTTGGCTATCCTTCCTGTCACGACCTCGGCCGCCTTCTGCGCCTCGGACACAGTCATGTCGGGACCACCGACCACCCGGATCAAGGCGCCCTTCGCAGCTGGGAGGTTGATCTCACCTAGCAGAGGAGAGTTGAGCGCCTCCTCGATGGCCGCCTCGATCCTGTCCTCCGGGTCGGACTCCTCCGATTCGCCAATTCCAACGAAGGCGACTCCGCCCTCGTTCATGACGGTCATGATATCACTGTAGTCCAGGTTCACGAGCCCGGGCTTCGTTATGATCTCCGTGAGG
This sequence comes from Thermoplasmatota archaeon, assembly GCA_016930135.1. Lineage (GTDB taxonomy): Archaea > Thermoplasmatota > Thermoplasmata > UBA10834 > UBA10834 > COMBO-56-21. Next base: position 20,396 of record JAFGHM010000037.1, read on the forward strand.
CCCCTGATGGTCTGCATCAGCACTTCATCAGCTACCTTGAAGGCCGCGTCCACAGGGAGCTTCGGGACCAGTTCCAGAAGCCTGTCGTTCGGTATGACGATGGTCGTGTCGCAGAGGCGCCTCAGCCTGTCCAGGCCGTCCAGCGCATTCTCCATCCTCACCTCTCCCTCGGCCTTGAAGGGGAGCGTGACGACGCCTATCGTGAGCGCTTTCTGCTCCTTAGCGAGCCGGGCGGCGTAGTGCGCAGACCCGGTCCCGGTCCCTCCGCCCATGCCTGCGGTGACGAACACTATGTTCGCCCCCTGAAGGAAGTCCCGGATCTCGCGCTCGTTCTCCTTGGCCGCCGCCTCACCCACCTGTGGTATCGCGCCGGCCCCCAGGCCCTTTGTTATGTTCTTACCTATGAGTATCTTCTTGGGAGCGTGAATCGCAAGGAGATGCTTCGCGTCCGTGTTTATGGCACAGAGCTGCGCGCCTGAGATCTTGGCCTCGACACACCTGTTCACCGTGTTCGATCCGCCGCCGCCACAACCGATGATCTTGATCGAAACATCAAGTTGCGCCGCGATCTTTGCTATCTCCTCGTCATCCGCGGATGGGGGCGCAGGTGCTGTGGCCTGCACTTGAACTGCGGGTTCGGGGGAGGATCTCTCGATTAGGTCATTTACGTCCTTTCCCAATGCTTCTTTGACTAGAGACTTCGGCATAGAGTGCACCCCATAGACTAACTCAGTAATCAGAGCCCCGGAATATAAACATTGCTAGTCAGCAGGTCGAGCCAGTATATCCGGAGCTTTCTCCGAAGGAGAACGGCCGAGAAGAAAACGTCCCTCGTGCCGACGACGACCCTGTTTCGAAACGCCTCCGCAGAAATCGGACGGCGGACGGGCGAGCCCGAGGATCGGGCAAGGCGCGCAGAGAGATGCGGACAAGGACGCGCTGTTTAGGTTGCCTCATCTGCCGTGACGAAGGCTATCCGCCCATCTGGACACCATTTATATAGTACAGTGTATAATACGTGTCATAAGCGATTCGGGATGGGATTGAATGAAGTCTCTTATCGATGATGCTCTCGAACAGCACGAGCTTGTCAAGGACATGAAAGTCCCCCTGGGGACCCCTGACGACGAAGAACTGGCCAAGATCGTCGAGAAACTGAAGGTGAGTATCTCCATAGTCGGCTGCGGAGGAGGCGGCTCCAACACCATCAACCGGCTGAGCACCGCCGGCGTGTTCGGGGCGGAGCTGGTAGCTGCTAACAGCGATGCGAAGCACCTGCTCCATGTGCACGCCCCGCACAAGGTCCTGCTGGGCAGGAACACCACGCGCGGCCTCGGCGCGGGCGCATTGCCCGAAATCGGAGAGAGAGCCGCCCATGAGGCCGAGGAGGAACTCAAGGAATTCGTGAAGGACGCCAACATCGTCTTCGTCACTGCAGGGATGGGTGGCGGCACGGGGACGGGCTCTGCTCCCGTGGTCGCAAGACTGGCCAGGCAGGCGGGTGCACTTGTGATCGGCGTGGTCACGTTGCCTTTCGCGGCCGAGGGCAATGTCAGGATGGAGAACGCCCTGAGAGGTCTGGAGCTGCTGCGGACGAACTGTGACACGACCGCGGTGATACCCAACGACAAGCTGCTCGAGCTGGTTCCGAAGCTGCCGCTTGACGCGGCCTTCCGTGTTGCGGACGAGGTGCTCATGGAGTCGATCAAGGGCCTGACCGAGATCATCACGAGGCCCGGTCTGGTCAACCTCGACTTCAACGATGTGATGACCATAATGAAGAATGGCGGGGTCGCGATGATAGGGATAGGCGAGGCGACTGAGAGGACTGCCAAGGGAGACAGGATGGACTCTGCGGTCACGCAGGCCCTGGAGTCCCCCCTCTTGGGCGACGTCGACCTGTCCGCGGCGAGGGGAGCGCTCATCAGGGTCACAGGAGGCATGGACATGACGGTCGCGGAAGCGGAGAAGGCAGCTGAGCTGGTTAGCGCAAGGGTGAGCCAGAACGCGAGGATCATATGGGGCTGCAGTGTCGATCCGTCCATGGCCGGCATCGTGAGGGTCATGACCGTGTTGACCGGCGTCAAGGGCCCGAGCCTCATGGCGCCTCTGGACGAACCGCAGGTGAAGCACGGGGTCGATTTCATCCGCTGAGCCCGACATGTCACCCAAGAGCAGGTCCACAAGATGGCGGTACATCGCCTTCAGAGTCGAGGGGGAACGGACGTTCGCCAGGAACGACTTCCTGGGAGCGCTCATCAAGGCGGCCAGAAGGACCAACCTCCAGGACAGCTTCAAAATGACCGTCTACGAGAACGACTTCGGGATCCTGAAGGTCCCTCACAGGTTCAAGGACGATGCGATCCATGTCCTGAACTCCATGGGCGACGTGAAGGGAGTCCCCACGAAGGTCACAACGCTGAAGACCTCCGGGACGATCAAGACCCTCAAGCAGAAGTACAGCGGGCTCTTGAAGGGAGGCGACGAGCCACCCGATTGACCGATGCCGGCATGCGACCAGATGGCGAGAAACTAGTCACCACATTCGGCCTAAACCTTTATATCGAGTTACCACCTTAGGCAGAATCCAGCCTCAAAAGAAGCAGCAGGATTCATCTCACTTTCCAGAAGAGGTGTCACAGACATGCAACCAGGACAGATGGCATACGACAGGGCGATAACCGTGTTCTCGCCCGACGGAAGGTTGTTCCAGGTGGAGTACGCCCGAGAGGCGGTCAAGAGGGGCACCACGACTGTCGGGCTCAAGTTCATGGACGGCGTCGCGCTGATAGTCGACAAGAGGATCGCTAGCAAGCTGATAGAGTCCAAGTCCATAGAGAAGATCTTCCAGATAGACGAGCACGTC
>JAFGHM010000002.1 GCA_016930135.1 Thermoplasmatota archaeon
CCCGGCAAGTTCGGGAGCAGCAGGAAGGTCGCAGAGGCGACCGTGGCCGATGATACGGGAGCGATTGTGCTCTCGCTCTGGGACAACCAGATCGGGAGCATCACGAAGGACGATGTGCTCGACATCAAGAACGGGTACGTCTCACTCGTGAGAGGGCACATGCGCCTGAACGTGGGCAAGTACGGAACACTCAGCAAGGCCGAGAAGACGATCGAGAGCCCTAGCACCGAAGTGAACATGAGCGACAAGGAGTACGAGCAGGAGCGCAGGCACTACGGTGGCGGCGGTGGCAGGAGAGGCGGTGGTGGCGGACGCGACCGCAGGGACAGCTACGGCGGCGACAGGGACAGGGACAGTGACAGGCCCTCGTACATGAACAAGGGCCGCAGAAGGTTCTGAGTTCGGCACGGAGTGGTCGGAAGCTGAGAGAAACCCCTTATTCTTCAGTTTTTCACATCGATTCTCAGTCACCCAGCAATGGCTCCATCCCTGTCGCATCATGCTTGCCAGGTTGATCCTTGACAGGGCCGATCATGCGCCCGAAGGTGAGGTAGGCGATACTCGTCGCTATTGCGATGGTTCCGAATATGAGCCACATCGTATCGCGCTGCGGGAGTACGTCGAGCATCCAGAGTCCGAGAAACATACCCACTCCCCAGCCCAGGGTCTGCATGAATCCCGAGAACCCCATGTAGATGCCCCTCCGTTCCTCGGGGGCCATGTCGGCCACTATCGCCCCCAGGATGGACATGTACATCAGCTCGCCTATGGTCATGACGATGACGCATGCTGAGAGCGTGAGCAGGTCCGTCGCGAGGTAGATGAGCGCGATCCCTATGCCCATCACGATCTGACCCGACATGAGCACGGCGGAACGCCTGAACTTCACCATCTGGGAGGTGACCCAGAGCTGCAGAAAGACAATCATCAAGCCGCTCAAGGTCCACAGGAGTCCCACGGATGATTCATCCTTGTCCATGTCAGCCACCATGTAGATGGGAAGAGCTGACATGAACTGGGTCATGCAAAGGAAGAGAACCGCGCTCATGCTGCATATCATCAGAAACGGACGGTCCCTGGCGACCGCTACGACCTTCCCGAAAGTCACGGCCTCGCCCGTGTCCTTGGGCTTTGTCTCAGGGATGAAGACGAGGTTCATGAAGAAGGCCCCGAGGAGTATCACTGCCCCGAACAGGAACAACACCTTGATGGAGTACGCAACCACGATGGCCGCGCCCGCAGCGGGGCCGAAGATGAGGCCTACGTTCCAGGCAATCCTGAGCGTGCTGTATGCCTTCGGCCTGTCCCTCGATGGTATGACGTCGGCTATCACCGCATTCGCCGCTGGCATGTACAGTGAGCCGACGAATGAGTCAGCCATTGCCACGAGCAGGAACGTGACGAAGTCGAACGCGAAGAAGTACAGGAATATCGTGAGCGACATCAGCCCCAAGCTGGTGAGCAGTACGGCTCTCCGGCCAATCTTGTCGACGAGCATTCCGCCGAATATCATGCCCGGTATGCCTGAGAGCGTGTACCCGGCCAAGACGACACCCGCGAGGGATTCGGAGATCTCGATGTCCCGGACCATGTATATCGTCAGGAACGGGATGATGAGGCCGAAGGCCATGTTCTCGATGAGCGCGCTGGTGATGAGCACTTTGAACGCTCTGGGTGCAGCGCGCAGGTTCTCAAGTACCATGTTATCCGTTCCTTTCGGCGAAGGCGGGCTTGCCGGAGAGAGATCTCACGGGCAACCCCCGCATGCGGCACCAATGGATTAATAGCTCCGCTCTCAATCTCCGTGTCGGAGCGGGACAATGGCTGTTGCCCAGATAAGCGTTCTGTCGAGGGACGAAATCGAGCTCGTCCACGAGAAGACGCTCGAGATTCTTCTCGACCCAGGGGTGAGGGTCCGCAGCGAGAAAGTGCTGAGGATTCTTGCCAACGGAGGAGCGAAGGTGGACCTTGGGAAGATGCGGGCCAGCATCCCAGAGAGCCTCGTCAATGAAACCATGCGGCGCATTCCGAAGCGCGTCAAGCTCTGCGCCCGCAACCCCGCTCAGGACATGGCCGCTCCGAAGGCAGGGCCGCCGTACATGGCCACGAACGGCACTGCCGTGTACGTGACGGATATGATGACAGAGGAGAAGCGGACATCGACCGCGAAGGACCTCAGGGATCTGACGATACTCTCGGATGCGATGGCGCCCCTGGATTATGTGTGGCCGATCGTGACGGCGCAGGACGCTCCGGAGAAGATGCGGTCGCTTCACGACCTAGCGATATGCCTCACGAACACGACAAAGCACGTCCAGGGAGAGGCCATCTCTGCGGCGGAGGCAAGAGCGCAGGTTGAGCTGGCCTCGGTCATCGTAGGAGGACCTGAGGAGCTTGCGAAGAGGCCCATCTTCTCGGTCATCCAGTGCCCCATATGTCCGCTCGAGTTCGAACGAGGCTCGGTGGAGGCGGTGGCTGAGTTCGCCGAGGCGGGAATACCTGTCGTATCGATGTCCATGGCCCTGATGGGCTTGACCTCGCCCGTGACCTTGGCCTCCACCCTGGCGATAGTCAACGCCGAGAACCTCGCGAGCTTCGCCATCTCGCAGCTCGTGAGGCCTGGCGCTCCCGTTATCTACAGCTCCGAATCGACAGCGCCCAACATGTTCACGGGGGAGATACACTACGGTGCCATAGAGGAGGCCCTTCTCGCGGCGGCCTCTGGACAGATGGCCAAGCGATACGGCGTGGTCGCGATGGTCGGAGGGTTCGGGGCTGGCCTGGACGGCAAATCGCCCGGCATACACTGCGACCCGGCCGAGCTGTTCGTCACATCTGCGACCAACGCTGCAGCCACGGACTTCGCGTCCGGCATAGGCGGCCTCGACCAGGCGAAGGGCGCCTCGCTCGAGCAGATAGTGATAGACTGCGACATCTGGGAGCACATCAGAGAGATCAGGAGAGACATATCGTTCGACGACCTCCACTTCGCGGTCGACTTGATAAGGCAGGTCGGGCCGGGAGGCAACTTCCTGCACGAGCTTCACACTGCCCGCAACTTCAGGAAGGAGCTGTTCATGCCTTCGAAGGAGAAGACCGAAGCGTTCAGGAAGTACATGTTGAGCGAGGGAGCGACTGGAATCGTCCAGGATGCCAGGATGAGGGTGAAGGAGATACTCGCGAGCCATGAGCCAGAGCCCATAGACCCCGATGCGAAGAGGCGGATGGATCTCGTGCTCAGGAAGCACAGCTCTTGACTCAGGTCGGAGGCTTGATGGCCTCCAGGAACCTCTGCCACCGCTTCGCATCCCCGACCCTCTTCATCACTTCCTGCGCGCTGAACTCAGCGTGCTCCTGCGACTCAGTGGAACGCAGCTCGTCGATGGCCCTCAGAAGACCGCATATCTCGGCGAGGAGCTCCTTCGCGGTCCCCGTTGCCATCGGGTCATGGGCCAGCGTCCTCTCGAGGGATCGCTCCTTCGCCTTCAGCAGGTCTATCAGCTTGTGTATCTCGTCGACCTCATCATCGGTGAGATGCTCTTTTGTCGTCAGGTTGTAGACGACCTCGCGGAGATCGATCCCGCTGCCCCCGAGGAGCTCGTGCTCTGGAATCAGCATGCCCACCCAATAGACCAGGGAGTGTATGCGCGCGAGCATCTTCGCTCTCTCTTCGTCGGTGAGCAGACTCCTCGCGTCAATCGCACCTTTTCTCGACTCCAGCGGAACTGAAGGCCCGGTCATCTCGCTCGGATTGGGATTACTCTCATCTCGTTTGAGGGTTTCCTTCGGGCGCTCGTGCAGCGAGACGAATCATTTCAGGCGCGCAGGACACCCAGACTTCGGAGTCCCCACGATAGAACCATCTGGAGGCTTCGGCGTTCCCTTCGGTTTGGCGATCCTCGAGACCATAGCTGACGATGTCAACGTGATCCTAAGAGGTGTCCTCGGGGGCCTTGGCGCGCTCTTCTCGGGAATCACGACCGCGAGAAAGAGGACCTTCGTGGCCAAAGCTTTCTCACTGAACACCCTGAGAATCTTGGCTGTCATGAGCATCGGATTGGCGGTGCGGGCACTAGCATCGCCGATGAGATAGCTGAGCGCTTGACGGGGTAACTATATATCGGCCATGGTCGTTAGTAAACGTCGTCGGAGAGGTATTCTGCCGTCATTCAGGTGTAGGGACATAGGTCTGGAATGTGATTTCGAGGCGAAGGCCTGGACGAGAGGAAGCCTGATCAAGAAGATCAAGCTTCACGCCACCGAGGCCCACGATATGCATGAGATACAGTCCGACCTGCTCGACAAGATCATGAAGGCGATTAGATAGAGTTCCATACGGACGTTATGATCTGTGCGGACCTCTGATCGGTCCCGCTGCCGTGTCTACTTCTGCGGCTCAACGATGACCTTGATCGACTCGTCGGCCTTGGCCACGAGCGCGAAGCCCTTGCCTGTATCCGCCAGCCCGAACCTGTGGGTGATCATGTCGCTCACGACAAGGCTCCGGGACTTCAGGTATTCGATCGCCTCCATGATGTCTTTCGGGCTGCCAGCGTAGGTCGACGTTATCGTTATCTCGTCCTTCCAGAGCTCGTCGAACGGCACGGACACGGATGTCCCGGGCGCAGGAGGCGCGAAAATCAGCACAATACCGCCTCTGTCCACGCATTTGAAGGCCTGGTCGAAGGCAATCCGGGCGCCGGTCGACACAACGACGAAGTCCGCCGCCCTGCCACCGTTGGCATCCCTGACCAGCTTGGGAACATCCGCATTGCCATCGATGGCCGCGTCCGCCCCCATGCTCTTAGCGGCGCCCATCCTGAACCTCGATATGTCCGTCGCGATTATCCTTTCAGCGCCGAGGGCCTTAGCGAGCTTTATGTTGAGCAGGCCCGCGATGCCGCTGCCGAGGATGAGCACGGAATCGCCGGGCTCGAAGCCTCCCAGCCTGAAACCCCTGACTACGCAGGCCAGGGGTTCGATGAGCGCTCCGTCATCGTATGTGAGCTCCCTTGGCAGGACATAGACACCGCGGTCGACGTTCACCTCGGGCACACGCACGAACTCAGCGAATCCTCCAGGGTAGAAGTTCGTCGTCCTGAGCGTGTCGCACGTGGACTCATGCCCGCTCCTGCAGTACCTGCACTCCATGCAGGGGACATGATGGGACACGAAGACCCGCTGGCCCACCCTGTATTTTTTCACCTTCGAGCCGACGGCGACGATATCACCTGCGATCTCGTGGCCCAACACGAGCGGCGCGCGTCGGATCCTGTACCATTCCATGACGTCGCTGCCACAGATGCCGCTCGAGATGACCTTCACCAGCAGCTCTTCCGAGCCGATCTTCGGCTTCGGCATCTCCTCCAGCCGAACATCGTCGTTCCTGTAGTACATAGCCACGCGCATGTCGGTCCGTCCCTGTGTCGAATCTGGGTTCTACTTCTCCTTCGCGAGTTTCTTGAAGAGCTCGTAGGCCTCCTTCGGCTTTGCGTCCTCATGTACGATCTTCCTTACGGCCTTGATCATGGGAATCGGATGGTCGGACTGCCATATGTTGCGGCCCATGTCCACGCCCGCGGCACCCGACTTGATCGAGTTGTAGGTGAGTTCGAGGGCGTCCTTTTCCGAGACCTTCGTGCCTCCGGCTACAACGATCGGGACCGGGCAGCTCTCCACGACCTTGTCGAAGTCGTCGCAGTAGTACGTCTTCACTATGTTCGCGCCGATCTCCGCCGCGATCCTGCAAGCGAGCGCCATGTATCTGGAGTCCTTCTTCCCTAGTTCCTTTCCCACGGCGGTCACCGCGAGGACTGGCATCCCGTGCTTCGTGCCCTCGTTCACCAGCTCAGAAAGGGCGAGCAGCGTCTGTCTCTCGTGCTTGCTGCCAACGAATATCGAGAGAGCGATCCCCGATGCGTTGAGCCTCAGCGCATCCTCCACCGATGTGATTATCCCCTCGTTGGAGAGATCCTCGCCAACGATGCTAGTCCCTCCAGAGACGCGCAACACGACCGAGTTGCAGATGGACGGATCTATCGACGACCTGAGAACTCCTCTGGTCAGCATTATCGAGTCTGCATACGGGGCCAATGGCATGATGGTCTTCCTCGGGACCTCGAGCCTGCTCGTAGGGCCCAGGAAGTATCCGTGATCGACAGCCAGCATTACCGAACGGCCCGTATCCGGCACTATGATCCTTGACAGCCTGTTCCTCAAACCCCAATCCATCGTCGAACACCTCGTCGGTAACGAAGCTTCGGGCGCACCTTCGATTGGAAGAGGACGGTCGATATTTATAGATATCCCGGTGGGGCTCAGAAGGAGGAAACCAATATTAGCGCAAAGGATGATTCTCGAAGGGTTGACGGTGGTCTGAGGGACTGCGATGCTGCGCATGGTACTTGCTCTGGCCGCCATGGCGATGTTGCTCCCTGCAGCGCGAGGGGAGGCGTTCATGGACGCCAGCCAATTCGCATCCGATTCGATAGTGATCGAAGGCGACGAGGGCTTCACGCAAGCGAACGGCGTTGTGAGCGGCGATGGGACGCAATCCAGTCCTTTTCTGATCGAGGGGTATCAGAATCTTGCGAGTATCGAGATCAGAAACACGTCGCTGCATTTCATAATCCGCGACGTCACGCTCGTTGGAATTCAGGTTTGGTTCCCTTGCGAGATGCCGATCCAAGATATCATCCTCTTCGACTCCTCGAACGGCACTGTGGATGGAGTGTCCAACTACAATGCGATAGGAATATCGCTTGAGAGGTGCAGGTACATTGCCTTGAGAGATTCCCAGTTCAGTCTATTGGCCGTGAACGACTCACGTGGCTGCGATATCGAACGCAACAGACTCTGGTACTCTGTGGGAGCTATCAGAATCTCCAATTCAACAGAGATAGCCATGGTGGGTAACTCCATATCCAACTACGGGCTGGACGGGATCGTGGTCTCGGATTCGAGCGAGGTGACATTGAGCCGGAACGCAATCGTATCGTATGCAGCAGGGAAAAGCTCGATTCGAAACAACAGTGGGATGCTCCTTGTGAACACGACATCGTCCGCCGTCACAGACAACCAGGTTGAGAACAGCCACTGGGGCGTGAGGCTCGTCTCTTGCTCGGGCATCGAGGTGGTAGACAACTGGCTGAGTGAGAACTACATTGAATTCCAGGACGACAACGAAGGGCTCAACTACTTCAGTGAACGATCAGGGCGAATCGAATGGTCCATTGAGAAATCTGTCGCGCTCTCTGTCGTCCTCCTGTCAGAAGTGCTTCTCGCGTTCTATGCTCTTAGGCGTGGCCGTCTCTGGAAATCGCAGGACAGCCGCTCTGGTCCGAAAAGGGGGAATTCGTCGATATGAGCATCGCATGCTCGGCAGCTGCGGTGAGCAGGTGTGCGCGGTCCGCCCTGATGCTCATGCCGATCATGTTAGTGGTCCTGACCTCCATGCGCGTGGCTGCTGATCCGGTCGTCCCTCCGTTCTACCATCCTTACGATTCCAGCCTTTTCAGCATCGGAGTCGTCGCTCTTTTCAACTTCCCGCTTAATCTGCTTGCGATATGGGTTGCGCTGTTTGTAATCCTCAGAGCCCTCGGCAGGAGCGCCGGAGCCCTCGACCCACAATTCCGTGGGCTCGCTGCGAAGGCGGTGACCGCAGTCCTTGTCGTCACCCTGCTAGGTGCGCTGATCGACTATGGTCTCGTCTATTCGTGGGACTACTTCGAGGGGGCATACTTGGTATCGCTGGATCCCCTGTTGTGGGCTGTGGCAGTTGTTCTCATATTCATATCGGTCCTCGTCAGCCTGGTCGCAATAGTCGGCATCCGCTTCCTGCCAAGTGCACTCGCCTCCATAGCCATCACCGCGATGAGCCCGTTGTCCTGGCTCTTCACGCTGAGCGTGCAGGCCAATCTGTTCGTCGGCATCGCCTATCTCTTGCTGATGACATCGTGCGTCGCGGCCTCCGCTGTGGCGATTGAACTGGCCAGAAGATGGCACATTGCCGTGTTCAATCCGAATGGACGATCTGAAGCCATCCAGCAAGGGCCATCTGCGTGAGATCGTGCTCCGGATCGTCGCCTGAAGGACGAGTTCTCCTCGGCCGCCGTCCTCACTGCTTGTTGAGCTTCTTGTGCCCGGATGCTCTCCATTCGTGGGCTCTGCATACGTGCGTCGAAAGATTAAGACGCAGGACCAGCATTACGATGAAGGCAAGGGGAATAGTCAGATGAATGAGAGGATACACGCGCACATGAGGCGCGAGAGAGGATACAAGTTCGACGTTGCCTTCGACGGACTTCCCGACGCCGAGGTGCAGATGGACGAGCCGAGGCCCCTCGGCGGATCCGAGGCGCCCAGCGCGACGATGATGCTGTCGGCGGCAATAGGGCACTGTCTCACCTCCAGCCTCCTGTTCTGCATGCAGAAGTCGCGCGGAGACCTCAAGGACATTGAGACCGACGTCGAGACCGAACTCCGCAGGAACGAGAGGGGGAGATGGAGGGTTGGCTCGATTAAGGTCAGGATAAAGCCGTGTTTTAACGAAATTGACTCGCAAAAGATGGAACGATGCAAAGGCCTCTTCGAGGACTTCTGCATCGTGACGGCAAGCATTAGAGAGGGCATCAAGGTGGATGTCGAGGTCGTGAAATGACCGATTGAGAGTGGGGTGACTGAGGTGTCGTTGATAGGTCAGAAGGAGAGAGACTTCCTCGCGAAGGAGTTCGGCACGAAGCTTGTGAACGAGGTCAGGCTGCTGGTGTTCACACAGGAGATGCCCTGTATGTTCTGCAGGGAGGCCGTGGATGTGGTCAAGGAGCTGGCCGAGATCAGCCCCAAGTTGAAGGCCGAGATCTATGACTTCATCAGGGACCAGATGAAGGCCAAGGAGCTGAGGGTCGACAACATACCCGCGATAGCGGTCATAGGTGCGAAGGACTACGGGGTCAGGTTCTACGGCATCCCGTCCGGGTACGAGTTCGGTTCCCTTGTTGGAGCAGTGATCGATGTCTCCAAGGGGGACAGCGGCCTGTCGAAGAAGACGAGGGATGCCCTCAGAGCGGTGGACGGCCCCATCCACATCCAGGTCTTCGTCACGCCCACATGCCCATACTGCCCCACGGCGGTCAGGACCGCGCACAAGATGGCCATCGAGAGCGAGATGATCTGGGCGGAGATGATCGAGGCCACGGAGTTCGTGCCACTGGCGCAGAAGCATGGCGTGACCAGTGTGCCCAAAATCGTCATCAACGACGAGTTCGAGTTCAGTGGCGCTGTCAGCGAAGACCTGTTCGTGGGGCACGTGCTGAACGCACTCGAGCACGTCTCGCCCGTGCAGCCGAGATAGGCCCATGTGGGTGATCACCTGAGAACGAAGGACGACCAGAAAGCCAAACTGGCGGAAGTGCTGAAGGTGCTTGCGGAGATCAAAGGCGTGAAGCACGCCTTCTACCTGACCGTCGATATGAGGGATGGCGTCGCCGACATCGAGAGGAGATACCCCGCCATAGGCCCTCTGACAGTGCATAACGACGGCGTAAGGGAGGCTGTCAAGAGAAAGCATGTCGCCTGCATCATAAAGGACGGAGGCTTCAGAGCGCCCCCGCGGGCGACCGTGCAGCTCGTGGACGAGGACGGCGCAATCATCGGCAAGGAGATACTGCCCGGGGAGACGATCAGGCCGGCCGAGAGGGAGAAGGCCATCTTCCTGGGCAAGGACTTCGTCATATTCGCAAGCAGGGGCAGAGGCAAGGGCGCCAGGTTCGTCCTTCCGCCAGTGCCGTTCAAGGAGATCGAGGAGATACCTGGCGTGAGGAACGTTTGTTCGTCGAGCCCGTCAACGGCGGGGGACCTGTTCATCAGGAAGGGCATGGGGTTGGACGACGACCCGAAGCTAGCGTCGATCCTGATAGGCTTCGACCTCTCTCCGTAACAGCGGTGAGTAGGCCGGGGACAGCTTTCGTAAGGCCGTGTCGAAACGGGCATCCTCCTAGGCGTCGCTTTTCACGTCGATGCCGTTTTTCGGGCCATACGTTCCAAGAATGCGCCCTGTCCTTCGAAGGTCCTTTTAAAACATCCCACGTGAAATCGCACCGTTTCCGGGGGAGGGCACTAGTTAATAGCGAACGTTTAAATTCATTCTAGTGATGCGCTTAGCCAAGCGTCCGCAACAGCGATTCAGCATGCTCGGACGGCAAGGCCAATGGTGTTAGAATGGCAGACAAAGTGAATCCATATGAGGAAATGAAGAAGATGGTCGACAAAGCGGGGAAAACCCTGGGCCTCGAACCCGGCTTGGTCGAGGTCATGAAGAGCCCGAAGAGGGAGCTCTCGGTCAACTTTCCGGTCAAGATGGACGACGGAAAGGTCAGGGTGTTCACTGGATACAGAGTCCAGCACAACGAGGCCAGGGGACCCTTCAAGGGCGGCATAAGGTTCCACCCGCAGGTCGACATCGACGAGGTCAGGGCTCTTGCCTCGTGGATGACTTGGAAGACCGCGGTGGTCGACATACCGTACGGAGGGGCCAAGGGCGGCGTCGTCGCGGACCCGAAGCAGATGTCCGTGGGCGAGATCGAGAGGATGACGAGGAGATACGCCTCGGAGATAGGGATCATCATCGGCCCGATGAAGGACATACCCGCGCCGGACGTCAATACTAGCGGGCGCGAGATGGCCTGGATCATGGACACCTACAGCATGCAGCAAGGGTTCTCCTGCCCAGGTGTCATAACCGGGAAGCCGAGGGAGATCGGCGGATCTTTGGGGCGGCCTGAGGCGACATCCAGAGGTCTCGTCTTCACCGTGAGAGAGGCCGCAAAGAAGATTGGCATGAACCTGAAGGGCGCGACCGTCGCTATCCAGGGATACGGCAACGTCGGCGCATTCGCCCACAAGCTCATCGAGCGCGATTTCGGAGCGAGTGTTATAGCGGTCAGCGATTCGCAGGGCGGCATCGTCAGCGAGAAGCCCCTCAAGTACGAGGAGGTCTGGGCGCACAAGAAGAAGACCGGCAGCGTCAAGGGATTCCCGGGAACGAAACAGATCGCCAACGAGGAGCTACTCGAGCTCAAGGTCGACGTCCTGCTCCCGTGCGCGCTCGAGAACGTGATCACCAAGGAGAACGCTGGAGGGATCAAGGCCAAGATGTTAGGCGAGGGCGCGAACGGCCCGACGACCTTCGAGGCCGATGCGATACTGGCGAAGAACGGCGTGCTCGTCCTGCCGGATATACTCGCAAACGCAGGCGGCGTGACGGTGAGCTACTTCGAGTGGGTCCAGAACAACTACAACTTCTACTGGACCGAGACCGAGGTCAACACGAAGCTCGACCAGATAATCACGAGGGCGTTCCACGAGGTTTGGGACATGCACGAGAAGTACAAGTGCAACATGAGGGACGCGGCGTACCTCGTGGCCGTGAAGAGAGTCGCCGACGCGACTAAGCTCAGGGGCTTCTACCCGTAGTCGGCCCTCAAACTCCAATCCATCCGGGGGCTGTCCCCCTCCGGATGGCTCAAACTCCACTTCTGTCATCACACAGGCAATAGCACGAGCGAGGCCACGAACCCGAGGAACGCTACGATGGCCAGCACAGGGGCGAGCCATGGCATGATGCTCGATCGTCTCCCAGCTCCATCTTCAAGAGACTGGGCATCCAGCGCCCCTCCTCCGGTGGACTGGGGATTGTGATCACAGTCGTGCATCCCGGTCGCCGCCTCAACCCATTCGCTTGCAGATCTCCGATGCGATGTTGTCTGCGAGAACGACCTCCTGCTTGCCAGAGGTCATGTCCCTGAGCGTCACGGACCGCTTCGCCATCTCCTCCTTGCCGACGATCACGGCGAACCTCGCGCCCAGAGAAGATGCGTACTTCAGGTTCTTGCTCATCGTCCTCCGCATGAGGTCCACATCGGCCCTGAGGCCCTGGGACCTGAGCCTCGCCACCATGCCGAAGGCGTACTTGCGCATGTCGTCCTTGGTGGGGATGACGTACGCGTCCAGAGCGGGCTTCGGCTCGATCTTCCTCTCGGCATCGATGGCTAGAGCGACCCTGTCTATCCCTATCGCGAAGCCCGTGCTGAACACGGGCTCGCCCCCGAACAGCTCCGAGAGCGCGTAAGAGCCCCCGCCCAGGACCTGCTTCTCCGCTCCGAGCTTCGGAGCGTCGATCTCGAACACCATGCCGGTGTAGTAGTCCAGGCCCCTCACGATGCCGAGGTCGACCTGGCAGTCCTCGATTCCGTACAGCCGCAAGACATCGAACAACTCCCTCAGGTGCCTCGTGGCCTCGGAATCCTCGAGGTTGTTCAGCTCCTCGATCCCACCCTTGATGTCGGCTATTGCAGTTATCCTGTCGAAGAGCTTCCTCGGGAGAACGCGTGCGTCGAACATGTCTCCGAGAGCGTCCCAGTCCTCCTTGTCGATCATCCGCAGGACATCCGCTGCGGCCTTCTCGTCCTCGATCTGCTCCCTCACGAGCGACTTGAGGACGCCTATGTGCCCCACCCTCACTACGAAGTTCTCCAGACCCGCGGACCTGATGCAGTTCACGGCCAGGGCTATCACCTCGGCATCCGTCTCCGGGTTCTTGGAACCTATGAGCTCCGCCCCTATCTGGAAGAACTCCCGGTACCTGCCGCTCTGGGGGTTCTCGTACCTGAAGCAGTTGCCCACATAGTAGAGCTTGAGAGGCTTCGGATGCGTGGACATCTCGTTGACATAGAACCGTATCACCGATGCGGTTATCTCAGGCCTCAGGGCCATCTCCCTGTCGCCCTTGTCCTTGAAGACGTACATCTCGTCGACGATGCTCTGGCCTGACCTGAGCGTGAAGAGTTCCGAGTGCTCGAAGGTCGGCGTGACCACCTCACCGAACCCGAACCTCGAGCAGGCTTCGCGCATGGCCAGCTCGACCTTTCTGCGCTTGGCCATCTCCGCGGGACCGAAGTCGCGCGTGCCCCTGGGCCTCTGTATCATCGTCCGCAAGAACGGACAACATTCTCTTAATCCTTTGGGACGGGAAGACGCTGACATTCATATCCAGGAGCTCGGTTCTCTGTGTTGATGGAGAAGCTCTGGATAGCGCTCGCGATAGTTCCCGTCACCTATGCGCTCATCTCCATCCGCCCGCTCCCTAAGGTTAGGGTCGACAGGGCCGCCGCAGCTCTGGTAGGAGCAGGGCTGATGATCATCCTCGGCGCGGCCGCGAACATCATCGTGGTCGAGAAGGCGGAGGCCCAGGACGTCGAGGTGAACTTCTGGAAGTTCACTCTGGTGGGCTTCCCCATAGCCCTGGTCACCCTGTTCGTTTCGACCGTCATGCTCATGGTTATGTTCTGAGCCCTGGCCAGTGCCTTGTCTGACACCCATCCAGCATGGGAAAAACAGCTTTCTGGCGGAAGTGCTTTATATGTCGGACGGCAATGCACTGACTGTCGGAAGGGATTCCGATACACGGAGGGATGCACGTGCCAATGAAGCCAATATCTCTCGACAGGGCGAAGGAGATCGCAACTGAGAAGAGCCTCAAGCCAGGCAGGGTTAGGGGCACGACAGAGATCGAGTTCACCAAGGGCGGCAGCCCGAGGGTCGAAGTGATCGACTGGCCCGAGTTCGAGCAGATCCTCGCCCAGAAGGGTCTCGAGATCCACGAGGGCGGCGGATTCATGAAGCTGATGAAGAAGTAAGGCCCAGGACCTGCTTCTTCACCGACCCAAACCCCTTCACTCATACCTTTGTGTTCTCAGCGCTTGACAATCACTGTGACCACGTCCTGGTCCTTCACCACATGCTCCAGGCCGACCATCTGGCCAGGGAACCTGGCGCTCCTGCCCCAGACCTGCGCATACCTGAAGTTGCGTCTGAAATCCCTGTGGATCGCGTCGCAGACCATGCCTATGTCCGAGCCATCTTTGATGACCAGCGGCTCGACCAGGTCGGCCTCCTTGCCCTGCGGCTTCATGTAGATACGTATGAACCTGAGGGCGTCGAAGATCTCGTCCCTGAGCCCGTCTATGCCCACTTCCTTCTCGGCGGATATGGGGATGACCTTCCACCCCTTGAGGCGTTTGCCTATGTGCCTGAGATAGGCGTCGTTCACGAGGTCCGTCTTGTTGAGGACAACGAGGCCGGGGATGTAGATCCTGTTCCCCGAGATGTAGTCTATCAACTGGTCCTCCACTATGTTCTCCCTTATGACGATGTCCGCGTTGATGTAGCCGTACTCGTTCATCATGTCTCTTACGAGGTCCTCGTCCAGCGTGGTCTGCCTTGTCGTGAAGTTGACCGTGATGCCGCCCCTGTTCTTCTTCGCTATGACTATGTCCGCGGGTTTCTGGTTGAGCCTTATGTTGGCTGTCTTGAGTTCGTCCACGAGGATCTGGACATTCGTCTCGAACACGTCTATCATCAGGATTATCATGTCCGCAGAGCGCACGACCGAAAGGACCTCCTTCCCCCTGCCCTTCCCTTTCGACGCGTCCTTGATCAGCCCTGGAAGGTCGAGCACCTGTATCTTCGCGCCCTTGTGCTCCAGGAGGCCGGGCACGACCGTGAGCGTCGTGAACTTGTACGCTGCGACCGCGCTCTCAGCGTTGGTTATCTTGTTCAGGAGAGTGGACTTGCCGACGCTTGGGAACCCGACCAATGCGATGGTCGCGTTCCCCGACTTCTTGACAGCGTACCCCGCGGTCTTAGGCCCCTTCGAGCGCCTAAGCTCAATCTCGTCCTTCAGACGCGCGAGCTTGGCCTTGAGCTTCCCTATGTGGTGCTGGGTCTTCTTGTTGTAGTCCGTCCTTGCCAGCTCGTCCTCGATCTCCTTGATCTGCTCCTCGATCGTGGCCATGGCTTCAAGCCCTGTTATCGTCCCTGTAGATATGCGTTCCAGCGCCCTCCTCGACCGCCTGGCGTATCTTCTCGAGGGAGCAGATGATGACCTCTTCGCCGCCGGCTTCCAGGAACCTCACGGCGGCAAGTATCTTAGGGCCCATCGTGCCGGGCGGGAACTGCCCCTCCGAATGGAGCCGCCTGATCTCGCTCAGCGTGGAACGCATGAAAGGCCTCTGGTCTATCGTGCCGAAGTCGAGGAAGACATGGTCGACGTCGGTCGCCATCACGAAGAGCTTCTCCTTGATGCTTGCGGCGAGCATCGAGGCTGCAAGGTCCTTGTCAACGACTGCTTCCACACCGTGGTACGAGTGGCCCTTTCTGATCACAGGTATCCCGCCACCCCCGCAGGCGATGACCACCTCCGCCTGATGTTCGCCTCCGAACACCAGCCGTCTCACTGGCTTGTACTCGACGATGCCTATCGGGTCAGGGGAAGGCACAAGACGTCTCCAGCCGCCCCTCTTCTTGTCGTACTGCATCGTCCAGTCGTTCTCCTTCTCCAGACGCTTGGCTTCGGCCGCCGTGTAATACCTGCCCACTGGTTTCGTGGGGTTCTTGAACGCGGGGTCGTTCTCGTCTACGATGACCTGAGTGATCAGCGAGACTGCGACCTTGTCCATGCCTCTGGCGAGGAATTCGGACGTCAGTGCCTGCTGCATCATATACCCTATCTGTCCCTGGCTCTCGGCGTCGCAGACGTCCATCCCCATGGGCGGTATCTCCGTCTTCGCGATCTCGTTCCTCAGGAGTATGTCTCCTACCTGAGGACCATTGCCGTGGATGATCACGATATCGTAACCCCTCTCGATGAGGTCGGTCAACCCCTTCGCGGTCACTGCGACGTTTCGCATCTGATTCTCCTGCGTCGGCTTCTCGCCAGAACGCAAGAGGGCGTTGCCGCCAACTGCTATGACCGCGGTCTTCATCGCTGGGGACTCCTAGAGAAGGGCCTTCGATGGGAAAATCCACTATTTAACTGCTATCACGGCACGGGGACCGTTGGAAACAAGTATTTATGGGACGAGCCAATTGCCTCAGAAGATGGAGACACCAGCTCAGAGAATGGAGAAGGTTCTGAAGGACCTGTTCGGCAAGTTCCTGAAGACGCCTTTCGTGATCCCAGTCGGGATCGCCCTCTCGACTGCGGTCTACATGCTGGTTGTCATCTACATATACGGATTCTGCCTGAGCGGGCTGATCACGCCGCTCGCAATGGTCGGCATCTTCTGGTTCTTCGGCATCAAGGACGTCAAGAAGCTCCTGATCATCGGTGTGGTCGCGTGCCTCGTGATCTCTGCCGCGATGGCGATATACCTGCCCTACACATGGCTGAACCTAGAGGACCCCGTGGTCGAGACGGAAGACGGCAAGATCGCCGAGGGCACGGTCACGCCGATGCATGGCACTTCGTCCACGGTGTACAACTTCACGGTCACAGTCCACGCCAACCTCTCGGACATTAGCGATGTGAGCCTATTGATCGCCGGTGTGGGATATTACACAGACCCAGAGATGAACGTGACAATGACGATGGCCCCGTACAGCGATCCGAATGCGACCGCGTTCACGTACTACTACGAGACCGCTGTCCCGAACCCCATCAGCTTTTTCGTGTTCGGCGTCTACATCGGAGGCAGCTGGACGAGCGCTGGATCTTATGGGCCGGTCACCGACGAGGTTGGTACGATCATATCTTCTGTCATTCCTGCCGCCTTGATCAGCGTGTTCGCAGGCGTCTACCCAGTCTATGCACTCCTGCTTCTCATGATCTGGTGGACCAGGCGTGCGAGAAGGATGCGCACTGAAGCGTTCGATAGGGCGATGGCCGAGCGCGAGAAGGAGCGGGAGGGGCTGACCAAGGACGAGGCCAAGGTCCCGAGCCTCTCGAAGGCGATGGGGCTGGAGAAGGACGAGGGCTTCGTGTGCTCCGAGTGCGGGGCGGATGTGCCCGCGGACGCCAAGGTCTGCCCCAAGTGCGGAGAGAAGTTCGACTGAGCAACGAGCCACAAACATGTATTTATCTTGGTAAACTATTCCAAGCGCCTGGGATGCACTGGTCAGATAGGCGCTTTTGCACCGCTCACGGAGGCGCATTCGATTGTCATCTATAGCACACGAACTCGCGAAGAAACAGAAGGAGATCTCGGTTTCGGAGTTCTTCGAGAAGAACAAGCAGATACTCGGGTTCGACTCGCTCACGCGCGCACTCATCACTAGCGTGAAGGAGGCCGTCGACAACAGCTTGGATGCCTGTGAGGACGCAGGCGTCCTGCCGGACCTCACCGTCCGCGTCGAGAAGATGGAGAACAACGAGTACAGGGTCACTGTCGACGACAACGGCCCTGGGATCGTGAAGAAGCAGGTCGCCAACGTGTTCGCACGCCTGCTCTACGGTTCCAGGTTCCACACGAGGGCGCAGAGGCGAGGACAGCAGGGGATAGGTGTCTCGGCGGTCGTGATGTACAGCCAGCTCACGACCGGAAAGGCTGCGAAGGTCCGCTCGAAGATATCGGATGAGGATGTGGCCTACGAGGTCGAGCTGATCCTCGACACCAAGAAGAACAAGCCGGATATAATCAACGAGGATTACATCATCTGGGACCGGTTGCACGGAACGAGCTTCCAGGTTCACGTCAAGGGCAAGTACGTGACGGGCAAGCAGTCTGTTTTCGAATACCTCAAAGGCGTGGCAATAGTGAACCCCCATTCGAAGATAACCTTCATCCCACCCGAGGGCAACGCCGTGGTCTTCGAGAGGGCCTCGGAGCAGGTACCTCCGCCGACAAAGGAGGTGAAGCCGCACCCTGAGGGCGTGGAGCTGGGCGAGCTGCTGAGCATGGCCAAGTACACCGAATCGCTGAAGATGACCAGCTTCCTCAACACCGAGTTCTCGAGGATATCATACAGGGTGGCGAGGGAGATATGCGACATAACAGGCGTTCCGCCAGACCAGCGTCCTGGCAAGCTGACGCTCGAGCAGGCAGGGGCGGTCTTGGAAGCCATCAAGAAGGTCAGGATAATGTCCCCGGAGACCGACTGCCTGTCACCGATAGGCGAGACGCTCATAAGGAAGGGGCTCAAGAACGTTCTGGGAAGCCTGAAGGCTGAGTTCTACGCCCCCCCCGTGACGAGGGAGCCCAAGGTCTTCGCAGGGAACCCGTTCATAGTAGAGGTCGGGATAGTCTACGGGGGCGAGCTCAACAGGGAGGACCCGGTCCAGATACTCAGGTTCGCGAACAGGGTGCCTCTGATGTACCAGCAGGGAGCGTGTGCCATCACGCAGGCCATAGAGGCCGTGGACTGGCGGAGGTACGGACTGGAACAGAGGGGAGGCCAGGGGATCCCTTTCGGGCCCGCGATAATCCTGGTCCATGTCGCATCGACGAAGATCCCGTTCACCTCTGAGTCCAAGGAGGCCGTTGCCAACGTGCCGGAGATACGAGAGGAGATAGAGCTCGCGCTCAAGGCATGTGCGAGGAGCCTCAAGACCCATCTGAACAAGGCTGCGAAGAGGGGGAAGGCGAAGGTCAAGTTCGAGATAGTCCAGGACATCATACCGATGATAGCCGAGAAGAGCGCCAAGATAGTCGGGAAGCCCGTACCCGACATCGCCGGCACCATCACGAAGATCATGAACGTAGTCTGGATAGACGACGATGTCAAGTCGGAGAAGAAGAAGCAGCTCGTGACCGTGAGGATATTCAATTACACTCCGAAGTCGCAGAGCTTCCACCTACACATGCTCGTGCCCTACGACAAGATCGACCCGAAGTCCCTCAAGGAGAAGCCGATCGAGATGCGGGACGGGGACAAGGTCACCTGGGAGATCAGACGCCTTCAGTCCACGGATGTGTTCGAGCTCGGCTTCGAGCTAGCCGGTGTGACGGCGGAGCAGTACACGGAGAACGAGGTCTATGTCAGTGGCATCGACCCTGCCTCCGTGATCGGAGTCGAGGTGCTCCCAGGGGACTGGGACCTCGAGCATCTGAGGATCACCGAGGAGGGCCCTGAGGGCATCGAGGAGGGAGAAGAGGGCGAGGTCGATTACGATGAGGGGGCGGAGGTGATGAACAATGAGGAATGAGGAGCGTCACCAGAAGGCTGTGGACAAGTTGACCGAGCTCGCAGGCAGCGTCTACGACCAGATAGATGGCGGGAAGATACCCAAGATGATGATACCGCTCAGGACCAAGGGGAACATCAGGTTCGACCCCAAGTCCGCCGTGTGGAAGTACGGGAAGGCCATGGGCGCGAGGTCCGCGAAGAAGCTCACGGGAGCCCAGATGCTCCTGAGGACGATGTACATGCTGGAGTTCATCGAGGACATGATCAAGCAGGAGAAATCCTCGACCCTGAGGGAGATGTACTACATATCCGAGGGGTGGTCGAAGGCGAAGTTCTCAGCCCAGGACGAGTCGAACATGCTCGCCGAGGACCTCGAGATAATCACCAGCTGCATGAGGGAGGACTTCAAGCTGCGGCCCGAAGAGGATGGCGCGAGGGTCATGGGCAACATCACGATCCAGGAGATCGACAGGAAGGGCAAGAAGAAGAAGATCAACTGCAGGGACGACGTCGGCGACTCTGGGTACGGCATACCGTACAATGTCGAGAAGGAGAAGATAAAGTTCCTCGACTGCGACGCCGACTTCGTGATCGCCATCGAGACGGGCGGCATGTTCGACAGGCTGGTCGAGAACAAGTTCGATGAGGACTCGCACGCCGTACTGGTCCACCTGAAGGGGCAGCCCGCGAGGAGCACGAGGAGGTTCGTCAAGAGGATGAACGAGGAGATGAAGCTCCCCGTGTGCACCTTCACGGACGGGGATCCTTGGAGCTTCAGGATACACGCGTCCCTAGCGTACGGAGCGATCAAGACCGCGCATCTCTCGGAATACCTCGCGACGCCTACTGCTGAGTTCATAGGCATAACCGCCTCGGATATCCTGAACTACGAGCTGCCGACGGACGCGCTGAACGACAAGGACATCCAGGCTCTGAACGCGGAGAAGACCGACCCGAGGTTCAAGGATGAGTTCTGGAAGCACGAGATAGACCTGATGCTCGAGATAGG
>JAFGHM010000038.1 GCA_016930135.1 Thermoplasmatota archaeon
GCGTTGGCGCCGAGGCGGGATTTGTTCTCGGTTCCGTCGACATCCACCATCAGCCTGTCCACAGCCTTCTGGTCCGAGGGATCCATGCCCACGACCGCCGGCCCAATGACCTTGTTAACGTTCCCCACGGCCTTCCTCACGCCTCTTCCCTGAAGCCTAGCCTTGTCCCCGTCCCTGAGCTCGACCGCCTCCTTGGAGCCGGTTGAGGCGCCAGAAGGTACCGAGGCGCGGCCGAGGGTCCCGGTGTCCAGAGTTACATCCACCTCGACCGTGGGGTTGCCCCTTGAGTCCAGGATCTCTCTGGCCTTGACGGACTTGATCCTCGCCATTCTATCGACAAGAGAGAATCGCCGCTCAACATAAAAGAACCTCCGTGACGAGGCGGGAGGCCGATGGCGCAGGGAGTACGGCCCGCCCGACAAAACAAGGACCGCGCGGGCGGTGCAAGGTTTTATACGTCCTCCGTCCGTCCGATTGAGGACATGAGCCCATTCACCCTCTTGGACAAGAGGCTGCAGGACCTGCTGAGGAGCAGGGGCATCACAGAGCCCACAGAGCCCCAGGCCAAGGCCATACCGCCAATCCTGTCTGGAGAGCACGTCCTCCTCGTCGCGCCCACAGGGATAGGAAAGACCGAGGCGGCGATGCTTCCGATCCTGCACCGGCTGAGCGAATCCGAGAAGGGCGGCATAAGGTGCGTCTACGTCACCCCCCTCAGGGCCCTGAACAGAGATCTGCTGAGGCGGCTGAAGGAGTTCGGAGAGGCCGTAGAGCTCGCAGTCGCCGTGAGGCACGGGGACACCACGCAGTACGAGAGGACCGCTCAGGCGAAGAAGCCGCCAGATGTGCTGATCACCACGCCCGAGACGCTCCAGGTGATGTTCACTGGACGGGTGCTGAGAGGGCATCTTGCGCATGTCAGGCATGTCATCGTCGACGAGATACACGAGCTGGCCGAGGACGAACGCGGGGCACAGCTCTCGGTCGCCCTTGAGAGGCTGGTCGACCTCGCCGGGGAGTTCCAGAGGATCGGCCTGTCGGCAACCGTGGGCTCGGTCCAGGAGATATCCGACTTCCTGGCGGGCGCCGGGAGAGAGGTCAGGACGCTCAAGGTCTCGGCAGTCAAAGACATGAGGATCATGGTGGAGAGCCCTGCAACGGATCAGAGGGACAAGGAGCTGGCGGACAGGCTCCAGACGGACCTGAAGCACATCGCCTGCATGAGAAGGTGCAGGGAGCTCATCGAGGAGCACCGGTCGACGCTGTTCTTCGTCAACACCAGGGACTACGCCGAGGCGCTCGGCATAAGATACCACCTGTGGGACGAGTCTTTCAAGATGGGCGTGCACCACGGCTCGCTCTCGAGGGAGATCAGGGTGCAGATGGAGGAGGACTTCAAGTCGGAAGCCCTCAAGGCGCTGATATGCACATCCTCGCTGGAGCTCGGCATAGACGTGGGCTCGGCGGACTTCGCGATCCAGTTCGACTCACCCAGACAGGTGACGAGGCTGATCCAGAGGATAGGCAGGTCGGGGCACAGCGTCGGCCAGGTCTCGTTCGGCGCGATAGTCACCACGAAGCCGGCCGAGACGGCCGAGAGCATGGTCATCGCCCGCAGGGCGATGGTCGAGGAACTCGAGAAGTTCAGCATCAGGGAGAACCCGCTCAGCGTCCTGGCCAACCAGCTCGTCGCGATGACGCTCACCGAGGGAAGGGTGGACAAGGACCGGGCTCACGGCACCATCAGGAGGGCCTACCCCTTCAGGAACCTGCCGAGGAGCGAGATGGAGGATGTGCTCCGCCTGCTCGCGGAGCTGCACATTGTCTGGAACGACGAGAAGGCCTTCAGGAAGAAGACGACGGGCATGAGGCATTTCTTCGACAACATCTCGATGATCCCGGACGAGAAGACATACAGGATCCGGGACGTGTCCTCGCGGGCTGTCATAGGCACGCTGGACGAGAGTTTCGTGGCCACTTATGCTGAGCCGTACGCCACCTTCGTGACCAGGGGCAGGACCTGGAGGGTGGTCGAGGTGGGGGAGGACGAGGTGATCGTAGAGCAGATCAGGGAGATCGCCGCGACGCCCTCGTGGGTGGGAGAGGAGATACCTGTTCCCTTCGAGGTCGCCCAGGAGGTCGGTGCAGTCCGCAGGCTCAAGGTGATGGAGCTATATCCGGCTGACGAGGGGGCCAGGAAGGATCTCCTTGGCTGGATCGAGGGGCAGGGAGAGCACGCTCTCCCGACCGACAAGCGCGTCACGGTCGAGCAGGGCGATGGGGTCATAGTGGTACACTGCTGCTTCGGGAGCAGAGTGAACGAGACTCTAGCAAAGCTCGTCGCAGGTCTCCTGATGGCCAGGTTCGGGGAGAGCTTCGGGGTGCAGACAGAGCCGTATTACATAGTGCTCGAAACCCCAAGGAATGTGCGGGCGGCGGACGTCGTCAAGGTCCTCAAGGAGACGGATCCATCCTCGCTAAGCCAGCTGATCAGGCTGCTCGTCAGGAACTCCTCCCATCTGAGGTGGCAGTTCCTGCATGTGGCCAAGAAGTTCGGCGCCGTCAGGAAAGGCGCCGACTACAAGATGTTGAACATGTCGAAGCTGGTCGACGTCTTCGAGCAGACGCCCATCTTCGAGGAGGCCGTGGCCAAGACCATCTGGGAGAGCATGGACGTCGACATGGCCGAGCTCGTTCTGAGGAAGATCCAGGATGGCAGCATCGAGGTCGTGGCCGGTCCATTATCCCGCCTGGGAAATGAGGTCATTGGCACGAGGAAGGAGCTGATGCAGCCTCAGAGGGCGGACAAGGCCGTCCTCAATGCGCTCCGAGAAAGGCTGGAGAAGGAGGATGTTGTCCTGGTGTGCATGAACTGCAGGACCAAGAGAAGCTCGACGGTCGGACAGCTCCCGAACAAGATGAGATGCTCCAAGTGCGATGGCGTCCTGCTCGCTGCCATTCAACCCTATGCCAAGGCTCAGCTCGACATACTCAGGAAGGGACCGGCGACCGAGGAGCAGAAGAAGGAGCTGAAGAGGATCTACAAGAACGCGAACCTGGTCATGGCACACGGGAAGAAGGCCGTGCTGGCGCTCGTGGGCAGAGGAGTCGGGCCCGACACCGCCGCAAGGATACTCGCCAGGTACCAGACAGAGGAGGACGAGTTCATGAGGGACATCCTGGCTGCGGAGATCACCTACGCCAGGACGAAGAGGTTCTGGGACTGAGCGCCTCACTGGCGGAAGCCGAGACCTACGACATACACCTCTGAGCTAGTTGCCCTCGACGCCTTCGGGTGTTCGATATGGGTTTCATCGAAAGCCCCTCTGACCTTTCCCACGAACCCTCTGCTCATGTCTCCTGAGAACATCTTGCAGAGGAAGTTGCCGCCGTCCTTGAGCACTTCCTCCGCGAACCTGAATGCGTGCTCGCAGAGCTCGATCGAGCGGGCGTGATCGTAAGAGTAGTTGCCGCTGATGTCCGGGGACATGTCGGATATCACGACATCGGCCCCCTCGGGGAGCAGTTCCAGCACGCGGTCCACGACCGCCTTATCGCGGATGTCTCCCCTGACGAACTCCACGCCCTCGATGGGCGTCATCCTGTCCATGTCGGCCGCGACGACCTTGCCCTCAGCCCCGACAAGCTCCGCAGCCACCTGGGACCAGCCGCCCGGGGAGGCCCCAAGGTCCACGATCGTGTCCCCCGGTCGGATCAGGTCGAACTTGTAGTCTATCTGCTTGAGCTTGTACACCGCCCTGCTCCTGTAGTGCTCCCGCTTGGCCTTCCGGTAGTACTTGTCCCTGCGCCTCACGGCCCTCCAGCGCTTGGTCACGTCTGGCATTATCCGTGTACGCACAGATATTGTTTCCTGACAAGGGCGCAAAAGGTTTAGGCGGAGGACGCAATCGCCCAAGCGCCACGAGGGGGACGAGGATGCCGAAGCGTATGACCTATGCCAAGGCCGGGGTCGATATCGACAAGAAATCGGGGAGCATATCCGCGCTCGTCGGGCATCTGAAGTACAAGAGGAAGGGGCTCGGCAGGCCGATAGACCTACCCGGTCACTTCACGGGCCTGATGGACTTCGGCGAATACGCTCTGACCCTCTGCACCGACGGGGTCGGCACGAAGCTGCTGATCGCGGATGCCCTTGAGAAATGGGACACCGTGGGCATAGACTGCATCGCGATGAACGTGAACGACACCATCTGCGTTGGTTCGGAGCCGATAGCTTTCGTGGACTACATAGCCATCGACCGGCCCGACCCGAGAGTCACGTCCGAGGTCGGCAAGGGGCTCGAGGAAGGCGCGAGACAGTCCAACATGACCATAGTCGGCGGGGAGATTGCCGTACTGCCTGAGCTGGTCAAGGGGTTCGACCTCGCTGGCACCTGCCTGGGCATGGTCAGGAAGGACAGGATTGTCACGGGCCAGGCGGTCAGGTCGGGGGATGCGCTCATCGGGCTGCCAAGCTCGGGCATACACTCCAACGGGCTGACGCTCGCCAGGAAGATCTTCGAGTCTAACGACATCGGATACAGAAAGAGGATCAAAGGGCTTGCACGCCCCGTCGGACTGGAGCTGCTGGAACCTACGACTATCTACGTGCGTCAGGTCCTGAGGCTTCTCGAGAAGTCCGATGTGCACGGGATGGCGAACATAACCGGTGGAGGGCTCAGGAACCTCATCAGGCTGAGAAAGGGGATCGGGTTCGAGATCACGGACCCGATGAGGCCGCGGCCCATCT
Organism: Thermoplasmatota archaeon; assembly: GCA_016930135.1. Taxonomy (GTDB): domain Archaea; phylum Thermoplasmatota; class Thermoplasmata; order UBA10834; family UBA10834; genus COMBO-56-21. The sequence continues at coordinate 4,751 of JAFGHM010000038.1, forward strand.
TCGATGTGATGCAGGAACTGGGGGGCGTCAGCGACAAGGAGATGTACCAGACTTTCAACATGGGCATGGGGTACTGTCTGGTTGTCTCTGATAGGGACGCCGATGCTGTCGTCAAGGCTGCTGGCAGGGGCGCGAAGGTAGTCGGCCATGCGGTCAGGGGCGACAGTGTAAGAGTGCCCGCGATGAGGCTCGAGTACTCCAAGTACTGAGCGGGCGGAGCAGCTCACTTTCCCAGCAGAGAGCCTATGACTGCGCCCATTGCCGTGCAGGTCTCGAGGGAGAGGCCTCGCCCCGTGATGTCGAGATGCTTCTTGCCCGCCTCGAACATCTCCTTGGGGAGCCCGTGAGGTCCCAGGCCGAACAGCAGCAGGAAGGACCTGCCCGATCTCACCGACGCCCTGATGTCCGCGGGCGACACCAGCTTGTCCTTGGACGGCTTCCTGGTGGTCACGATGGCCTCTCCCAGCTGAGGCGGGAAACCCTTTCTCGGATAGTCGAAGCAGGAGAACCTGCCCTTCTTTCCGAGCTCGACCAGATACGCGCCGCTCTCGCCTATGCTTGTGGTCGTGGCCACCCACTCGGCGATCTCCGTCGGCGTGCCGAGCTCCTTTGCGTAGGGGAAACCGAAGGTTGCGAGGTTGCAGTCGAACGCGAGAGCGAGCGGGCCGGCTCTAGCGAGCGCGCGACGATGTGATTCGCGAAACCTCACCGGGTCGTAGGAGTTGTACAGCCCGATGGTCACCCTGCCCGGCATGCGCCTGGGCTATCACTATTTGAGCACTTAGAACTCTGCTCATTCAGGGGACTTGCGCATCCTGCCGCAGATCGCGTATTGGTCTCCGTCGAAGAAGACGTCCATCTCAGGGTGCTGGTCCTGGATCTCCTTGATTCTGTCCAGGACCTCGCGGAGGGTGAGCTCCGTCTTGTCCTTGTCTATCTTGACCAATACGCGTTTCTCCATCGTGCATCCCTGCGAAGGGCCAGGCTTGAAATATTGATTCTTATTGGCCCTGAGTATATAAATATGTTTACTCGGAGCGCTCCCTATGAATACACGTGTGTGCGCGCGTCAGTTACCCGCGTGCGAGGGGGGACTGCCCAAGGAGCCCTTGGGACCGAACACGGGGACCGACTTGCGCCCTGCAGCCTCGAGCGCTTTCGCCCGCACCTCGGCTGGGACCTTTCCCAAGGCTTTGATCTTCTTGTCGAAATTGTCGATCAGCTTGGGCAGAACCTTGTAGATTGGCAGGAACATCGGGGCGAACGCTACCCTGTTTCTACCGATCCCCAGCTCGTCGAGCTCTGGTCCCAAGGCCTTGATGCGCTCCTCCACTAGGTTCGCAATATCTCCTTCCTCCTCATCCGAAAAGAGGATTCCGTCCGCGCCGTACGCGAAAGCCTTGAGGACCTCGCGGCGGCCGATCCTGGCTGCCGAGGGGACGCGCATGATCCTGATCGAGGGAGGGTACTCCATCCGTGCAGTGCCAGCACTGTCTGCAGCAACATATGCGAGCTCGTCGCCGAAGACACCCAGCACTCTGATGTCCGGGGTTCTCTCGTCGATCAGCCCGCGCATCTCAGCATCTATCTGCTGGTCCGTGTAGTTCGCGAGTTCGAAGACCCCTTCGGGGCATTCGGAGACGCACGCCCCGCAGCCTATGCAGGCAATCGCATCCACCCTCGGGAACTCATCGACCTGTATCGCCTTCGCGGGACAGACAGCTTCGCATGCCCTCCATTTCGTGCACTTCATGCCGTCTGCGACGATCGCCTTCACCGGGTCGATGAACATCTTCCCCGACCCGAGGAACTCGATCACGTGCGCGGCGGTGCTCCTGCCATCAATCACACTGTCTCGCACATCCTTGGGCCCTAGGATCGCTCCCGCGGCGAAGATGCCCGAGCGGTGCGTGGCGACCGGGTCGAGCTTCGGGTGCTTCTCCGACACGAACCCGTCCTCGCCCAGGGGCACCTTCAGCATCTTCGCCAGTTCCTCGGTGCCCTTCGAGGGCAGCATCGCTGTGCAGAGGACAACCATGTCGAACTCGTTCTCGATTATCTCGCCAAGCGTCACGTCCTCAGCCCTTACCAGTATCCCGGTCTTGCCCTTCTGGACGTCCGAGACCTTCCCGTGTATGAACCGGACGCCGAACTCCTCCTGGGCCCGAACGTAGAACTCCTCAAACCCGCGCCCTGCAGTTCGCATGTCGATGTAGTAGATGTACACCTGCATGTATGGGAAGGTCTTACGCAGGATGACCGACTGCTTGACGGCGTAGTTGCAGCATATCTTGCTGCAATAGGGCACGCCGACCTTCCTCGTCCTCGAGCCCGCGCACAGAACGAAGGCCACCTTCTTGACCCTGTTGCCATCGGCCTTCTTCTTGAGCACCATCCCGGCGCCGCACTCGTTGATCATCAGCCGTTCCATCTGCGTAGCGGTGATGACGTCCGGGAGTGACGTATCGTATTCGTGCAGCTTCTTGACATCGAATGTGTCGAACCCTGTTGCGACTATGACGGCTCCGACATCGAACTCCTGGAACTTCTCGGTGTCCTCCATATCGATTGCGTGCGCTGCGCAGACCTTCAGGCAGGCGCCGCACTCCTTGCAGTTCTCGAAGTCGACCACGTAGGATGCTGGCACGGCCTGCGGGAACGGCTTGTAGATTGCCTTGCGCTCGTAGAGGCACTCCTCGAACTCGTTCGGCACCTTGGACGGGCACACTTTCTCGCACTTCGCGCATCCGACGCACTTCTTCGGGTCCACCCCCTTGGGGCTGATCCTCACCCTGACTCTGTAGTTGCCTGGGAACCCGGAGAAACCTACGACCTCTGATCCGGTGAAGAGGGCTATGTTCGGGTTGGTCGCCACATCCACCATGCGCGGACTGAGGATGCAGGGGGCGCAGTCGAGGGTGGGGAATGTCTTGCTGAGCTGGGCCATCCTCCCGCCTATGCTCGGCTGCTTCTCAACCATGAAGACCTTGTATCCGGAGTTGGCTAGCTGGAGAGCGGCCGATATGCCCGCGATGCCCCCGCCGATGATGAGGACGTCCTTCGACATCGCGACCTCCTTCGGATAGAGCGACTCCAGCCGGGCGGCCCTCATCACCCCGCCCTTCACGATGTCCTGCGCCTTCCTCGTGCCCTCGTTCTTGTCCTTGTGTACCCAGGAGCACTGCTCCCTGAGGTTGACCATCTCAAGGGCATACGGGTTCAGTCCGGCGGACTCGACGGCTTTCCTGAAGGTCTTCTCGTGCATCTTTGGGGAGCAGGAGGCGACGACGACCTTCGTCAATCCTTGGCTCTTTATGTCCTCGATTATCTGTGCCTGTCCCGGCTCGGAGCAGGTGTAGATGCTGTCCCTGCTGACGACCACGCCTTCCAGGCCCTTGGCGTATTCCGAGACCGCCTTGCAGTCCACGGTTGCGGCGATGTTAGTCCCGCAATGGCATACGTAAACGCCTATCCTTTCCTTGCCGTCCGCCTTCTTCCGTCCTTCTTCTGCCATCGAGGTAATCCAGGGGGAATGCCCTAGCAGAGTAATATTTCCTTCCGGGTGCCGTGAGCAGATTCTCCCAGAACTCCTCTCCCGAAGCGAGAGCGGGCCATTGGCCTCGGATGGCAGGATAGTAATAAACCATGCGGCTCCGGGAATCCAGCGACGATTGCGGCTCGGGTAACTATATATATTTCGGCCTGTCTATTTAGACGGGAATGGGATGGCCTGAAGCAGGGTTAGTGTTAAGACCGCAACCTGTTTAGGCAACCCTCGTACTCCCCCGACTAGACCCATCAGGAGATCGAATGTCCAAAAAGGAGTCTCCGGAACAGACAGTCAGGTGCACGATCTGCGGCTATGAGTCACCGGCAGGTTCGACGAGGTGCGAGCACTGTTACAGCAGTCTCGAAACGGAGGAACCGCAGGATGATGACCATACCAGCGAGCCCGAGAGCGAAGACAAGGGCCTCGACGAGCTGAGGCAGGTCCCAGGAGTTGGAGACGCAAAGGCCGAGATACTCTACGACGCTGGCTATCACACGATCAAGGACCTTCAGAAGGCAACGGTCGAGGAACTCGCTGAAGTCAAGGGCATCGGTGAGAGGCTCGCGAACAAGATAATGCTGGGGGTGAACGACCTCGGCAGCCCTGTCGACGATTCGCTGGCTGGATGGCTTGCTGGAGAGGAGGAAGGGCTCGACAACTGGCTATCTGGGAGGGACAAATCGGAGCCGGAGGCCGCAGCCTCCGAGAAGGAGCCTCCGCACGACGACTCGCTCGCCAAGTGGCTGGCCGGCGAGGAGCAGGACGTCAACGTCTGGCTCGAGGAAACCAAGATGGCTGAAGCGCCAGTCAAGGAGATCGGCCCGACAGAACTCCTGGCGAGGGAGGCGGAACTCATCCAGCTTCGGGAGACGCTCAAGGAGAAGCTGAGGCAGTTCGAATCAGGTGAGTTCGACCCGCAGAAGACTGTCGAGGAACTGGCGAAGGTCAAGGCGGAGCTGGAGGCCGAGAAGATCAGGAACAAGCAGTTCCAGGAAGAGATGGAGAACGTCAAACGCGGCAGCATTGCGGTCATCAAGTTCATCAAGAGCCAGCAGGGTTCAGAGGCGGACAGCGCAACGCTGGCGGACAAGCTGGCCTCGGAGATGGCGAACCGGGAGAACCTAGAGCTGAAGATAATGCAGCTCGAGGAGGTCGTCTCCACGCTGAAGTTGGAGCTGGGAGGCAGAATCGAAGACCATCCCCCGGAGGAGCAGGAGCTCAAGGCGCGCGAACTCGCGATGGTCGAGGAGAAGGCGCAGCTGGAAGCGATGAGAAGGCAGCTCCTGTCGAAGGAGGAGGCTCTGAGCAAGGGCGGGCTATCGATGCCCTTGGCTGCCTCAGGACCGATGGGCTCGGAACTATCCCAGAGGTTGCAAGAGGCAGCCAGGAGGGAAGCCGAGCTTCTTACGAAGAACCAGGACATCGAAGCGCGGCTCGCCGCGGCCCAAGTCGAGATCAAACAGAAGAGCGACCTGGTCAAGATAGCGGGAGGCAAGGGCCACGGCGTCGACAAGGAGATCATGCGCAAGCTCGAAGAGGCCCAGAAGGCTGAGCGCCTTCTCGCGGTCAGGGAGCAGGACGTCCAGCGCCTGAGGGACGACCTCAGGATACGCGATGACGAGCTCAGCAAGCTCAAGGAGCCGATGAAATACAAGGAGGAGGAGATGCTCAGGCGGGAGGAGGACCTGATGTACAGGGAGCGCCTGCTCCAGGAGGAGCAGAAGAGGGTCTCCCTCACCAAGGCCGAGCTGTCCTCCCAGGACGAACTCACGCTCAAGAAGAGGCTAGAGGAGCTCCAGGAGGAAGTCACCGCGAAGGAGGAGGAGATCCGGTCCAAGGAGAAGTATCTCTCGATGAAGGAAGAGGATCTCCGGATGAGGGAACAGGGAGTCATCACCGACGAGATCGAGAAGAGGGAGCAGGACCGGCTGATAGAGCTCAAGCTTGAGAAGGTGAAGACTGGCACAACTCGACTGGACGACCTGCTGATGGGGGGCATCCCCTTCAGCTCGAACGTGCTGATATACGGTCCGCCCTTCACGGGCAAGGAGGTCCTGGTCAGCGTCTTCGTCGCCGAGGGGCTCAAGAAGGGCGTCCCGGCGATATGGATACTGACGGAGAAATCGGCCAAGGAGATACGCGCGGAGATGCAGTTCGTCGTATCGGGCTACGAAGAATACGAGAAGCTCGGGCTGGTGAAATACGTCGATGCATACTCGAGGAGCATGGGCGACGAATCGCAGGACGAGTACACTGAGTACATCGAGTCGCCCACAGATTACGAGTCGATCCAGAAGGCGGTCGAGAACGCCGCGAAGGAGCTCAAGGACAAGCACGAATACTACCGCGTGGCCTTCAGGTCGATATCCACACTGATCGCCTACCTGGATCCCGCGACCGCGTTCAGATTCCTCAGCCCCGTCGTCGGCAGAAGGAAGAGGGACAGGTCTGTCGGCATGTACACGATAGAGAAGGGGGTCCACGGGGAGCAGGAGATCCAGATGATTGGCTCGCTCATGGACGGCATGATAGAGTTCAAGGTCGAGAACCTCAACACTTTCCTCTCGGTCAGAGGCATATGCGATGTTCAGTCGAGGGCGTTCATCAGGTACACCGCGACCAAGGCGAACGTCACGATAGGTTCGTTCTCACTCGACCACATCAGATGATTGGGCAATCCTGACTCACTTCTATGCGCACGCCCTGGGCGATCAGGCGACTTCCATCGAACGGGTGTCCTTCGCGCCAGACTTGGGGGGCTTACCCGCCTGGACCTGCGGAGGCGGTATGGGCGGAGGCAACACAAGGTCCCTCGCCGTGACGACCGCGGCCGGCAGGCAGTTTGTGAATATCGCCTGCAGGATGGGGGCGAAGACCTCGTTCGGGAGCTGGTTCGTCTTGGACCATTTGGAGGCGATTTCCTTGGCCTCCCCGTCCCACACGACCCTGCCTTCGATCTTTATGAGCCCGACGCCGACGTAGTTGACAGTGAACCTGAAGTCGAGCTGCACCTCCCGGTCGGATAGGGCGCTCACCCCTGTCACCGCCGTGTTGTGGTCGACCCTTAGATGAGGGATCCTCTCGCCCAGTTTCGAGAACCTCTTGGCATCGATTGCGACTAGCTCGAAAGTCTTTATGGGCATCGGCCTTTCTCCCCTCGCAGTGGCGCTAAGCGCATCACGCCAATTTAATCTATCTGTCGGCCTTCCCAGCCTGTTGAGAAACATGGTGCCGTGGGCCGGACTTGAACCAGCGACTTCAAGATCTTCAGTCTTGCACTCTCCCAACTGAGTTACCACGGCATTTGGGCAGAGGTCAAGTTACGCAGACCATATATTAAGCCTTGGCGGACTTCGCACGGGCCCGAAA
>JAFGHM010000039.1 GCA_016930135.1 Thermoplasmatota archaeon
CCCGTCCACAGGCGGATCCTGTACGCGATGAACGAGATGGGCCTCCAGCACAACAAGGCCCACAAGAAGGCGGCGAGGGTCGTCGGCGAGGTCCTCGGCAAGTACCATCCGCACGGCGACCTGGCCATCTACGACACGCTCGTGCGCATGGCCCAGGACTTCTCGATGCGCTATCAGCTCATAGACGGTCAGGGCAACTTCGGAAGCGTGGACGGCGACTCCGCGGCGGCCATGAGGTACACGGAGTGCAGGCTGTCCTCGATCGCAGCCGAGATGCTCCAGGACGTGGACGAGGAAACGGTGGACTTCGCGCCCAACTTCGACGGCACCCTCAAGGAGCCTCTGGTGCTGCCTGCGCGTCTCCCGAACCTGCTCGTGAACGGCTCCCAGGGCATAGCCGTTGGCATGGCGACCAACGTCCCTCCGCACAACCTGGTCGAGGTCGTGGACGGACTCTCCCTGATGATCGACAAGCAGATCGAGGGAGAGGAGGTCGAGCTCAAGGAGCTGATGGAGATCATCAAGGGCCCTGATTTCCCGACGGGAGGGGTCGTGTACGGCGCCCAGGGAATAGTCGAGGCATACGCCTCTGGCAAAGGCCGGATAAGGGTCAGGGCGAGGCACACGATCGAGCGGGACGAGGACACGGGCAAGGCCGCGGTCGTCGTGACAGAGATACCTTACATGGTCAACAAATCCTCGCTCCTGGAGGAGATCGCGGAGCATGTGAAGGCAAAGCGCATCGAGGGCATCTCCGACCTCAGGGACGAATCGGACAAGGAGGGCCTCAGGATAGTCATCGAGCTCAAGAGGGACGCGATAGAGGAAGTGGTTCTGAACCAGCTCTTCGCGCACTCGCAGCTGCAGACGACCTTCGGGATAATCAACCTGGCGTTGGTCAACAACCAGCCCCGAGTGCTCTCTCTGAAGGAGATGCTGGAGTACTACATAGAGCACAGGTTCGACGTCGTCAAGAGGCGCACTGAGTACAGGCTCAAGCAGGCAGAGAAGCGCGCGCACATACTCGCCGGCCTCATGATAGCCCTCGACCATCTGGACGAGGTCATCAGGATCATCAGGAAGGCGAAGACGAGGGACGAAGCGAGGAGCGCGCTCATGGCGAAGTACCTCCTGTCCGAGGAGCAGACGAAGGCCATCCTCGAGATGCAGCTCCAGCGCCTGACCGGCATGGAGATGAAGGCGGTCAGGGACGAGTCGGAGGCGACCAAGAAGCTGATAGACCAGCTCAAGTCGATACTCAAGGACGAGAAGAAGATCCTGGGCATCATCAAGGGCGAGGCCGTTTCGATCAAGGAGAAGTACGGCGACGCCCGCAGGACGACCATCGAGGCCAACGCGATCGACTTCGACATCGAGGACCTCATACCGGTCGAGGATGTCGTCGTGATGGTGTCCAACACCGGCTACGTGAAACGTCTCCCCATGGACACATACGAGAGCCAGCACAGGGGAGGCGTCGGCCTCATGGGCATGGAGACGAAGGACGAGGACTACGTGGTAGACCTGTTCGTCACCTGCTCCCACGACTACGTGATGTGCATCACGAACAAAGGCCGGGCCTACTGGCTCAAGGCCTACAAGATCCCCGCCGCGGGGAGGCACGCCAAGGGGAAGCCGATAGTGAACCTGCTCGAGCACCTCGAGGACGGGGAGACGGTCGTCAACACGATACCTGTGAGGCACTTCGTGGACGACAACTACCTCGTCTTCGCCACCAGCAGGGGCACGATCAAGAAGACCCGGCTCTCCGCGTACCAGCATGTGCGGCAGAGCGGAATAATAGCCATCAAGCTGGACGAGAAGGACGAGGTCGTGGACACGACCATCACGGACGGCACGAAGGAGATCATACTGGCGACCAAGAAGGGTCTGGCCGCGAGGTTCTCCGAGACCGATGCCCGCCCGACCGGCCGCGCCACATACGGCGTGCGCGGGGTCAGGCTGGGCAAGGGAGACGAGGTCGTGAGCATGGCGGTCGTGGACGGCAAGGGGCAACTGCTCACGGTCACAGAGAGGGGCTATGGCAAGCGTTCGCTCGTCGAGGACTACAGGAAGATCCGCAGGGGAGGCAAAGGCGTCATCACGATCAAGACAGGCGACAGGAACGGCGAAGTCGTCTGCGCGAAGGAGGTCAGGGACGACAACGAGATCATCGTCACCAGCGTCAAGGGCATGGTCATACGCATGCCCGTGAGCGGCATAAGCCTCCTCGGAAGAGCCACCATGGGCGTCCGTCTGATGCGTCTCAAGGAGGGCGACAGGGTCAGCGCCGTCACGCGCCTGCTCGCGGAGAGCGAGGAGCAGCGCATGGTCGAGGCCAGCCGGACGCTCACGAGTCGCCAGCCGTCAATCGGGGGCCCTGCCGATGAAGGGGTCGAGGAAGAGCAGGAGGATGACGGAGAAGGCGGAGAGAGCGGCTCGGAAGGCGACAGAGATTGACGTGTCCAGGGCCTGCTGACGCGCTGTTTCAAATCTGATAACGGCCCGGAAAGGTTTAATACACATCACTCCATTAAAACGAACACGGCTCCTCCCAAGGAGTGCTCCCCCATGTTCAAGGATTCTATACCTGGCTTGGACAAGCTTTTCAAGAACGATGTCGAGAGGCCGAAGGTCGTACTCGTAACTGGCCCCCCGGGCTCGATGAAGACCACCTTCTGCTACACTCTGATGTCGAACTACCTCCGCGACAAGAACGAGTTCGGGCTCTACTCGACCCTCGAGGAGACGGTCGACAGCCACCTGCAGAACATGGAGAGCGTGGGCGTGAAGCTGTCGATGAAGATGCAGGTGTCCGACCTGACGGATCTGAGGGAGATAGACCAGATCGACGAGGTGATAGGTCAGGAGGCGCAGACCGACTATGTCCTATTCATAGAGAAGATGATACAGCGGTTCAAGAGAACGCACGGGAACAAGTTCTCGATATTCGTGCTCGATTCCCTCGGAGCGTTGTACTCGCTCATGGAGAACGTCTCCGACATGCGTAAGAAGATGTTCTACTTCTTCAAGATGCTCAGAGACAACAATCTCACATCGTTCATTATCATGGAGCGCTCGATCACCGGTGAGTCGCAGCTCCTCGGCAACGAGGGGTTCCTAGCAGACGGGATACTGCTCCTGGGCCTGGACAGGCAGAGGGGCAAGCTCGTGAGGTTCCTCCAGGTGGAGAAGATGCGCGCCGCCGAGCACAGCATGGAGAGACATGCGATAGAGGTCGGAAGGAGCGGCATACAGCTCCTCGGCCCTATCATGAGCGCACCGTGATTAAGACAGATGCGAGGAGCAAAACGTTGTAGTAGTCCTCACCACATATGTGTCGCCGCGCGTGGCGGACCGGCACTGCGCTACACAACAACCCCCTCGGGTGATGCCCGATGTCAGAAGACCAATCGATCGACCAGATAATCGGAGCGGCCGTCCAGAGGCTGAAGGAACAGCAGGCAGAGGCCAGGAAGAGAGACCTGGAGCTCAGGGCCGAGCGCGAAGAGGTCCAGAAGCAGAAGTCGGAGCTGGATGCTCTCGAGCAGCGCCTCCGGGAGAAGGAGGATGCCCTGAGGCAGAAGGAGTCGGGCATCGAGCAGAGGTCGAACGAACTCAAGAAGCGCGAGCAGTCGGTCCAGGACATGATGCAGCAGGTGGAGGCCAAGAGCGCTGAGATGGCCAAGCTGGAGAATTCGGCCAAGGCTGCCGTTGCGAACGCAGAGGCCCGCGAGAGAGAAGCCTCTGACAGGCTCGAGGAACTGAACGCTCAGGAGGCTGACATCTCCCAGAAACGGCAGAGGGCCCTCGAACGGGAGGATGTGCTCAAGAAGTCGGAGGAGGAGGTCCAGCGCATCCTGGAGCAGACAACTGCAAGGCGCGACGCCCTCGTCATGCGCGAGCGCGCTCTCGCAGAGGAGGAGGCCGCAGTGCGGCGCGACAGAGAGAAGCTCGCAGGCGATGCGAGGAGACTCCTCGAGAGGCAGAAGGACATGCTCGTCAAGGGGGGCCCGGAACCTGCCCCTTCGGTCAAGGCGGAGGTGGCCCGAGAGGCGGCTAGCGCCCCCTCCCTGAGCGAGGACGAGATGCAGTGCCCGAACTGCGGGACTGTGATAAGCAAGGACGCGATGATGTGCTATGCCTGCGGTCAGAGGCTGCGCGAGGAGGAGCCGCCCGAGCAGCCCGCTGCGGCTGAGGAATCTTCGGAAGAGGAGGAGATCCCGTGTCCTAGCTGCAAGACGATGGTAAGCAAGGACGCGCTCATGTGCTATGCCTGCGGCGTCAACATCAAGGAGGCGTTGGCGGCGGCGGAGGCGAAGCCCGCGGAGCCCGCTCCCGAGCAGAAGAAGCCACAGATTTTCGTCAAGAAAATCGTCAAAAAGAAGGCGGTCTAGCCCGGCATCTGGCACACCCTTCTGTCACATGAGAATGCGGCAAATAGCTTTTTATATAGCCGAACTACTTACTTCCTTCGCAGTACCCAGACTCCCTGGGTGGGTGAATTTATGAAGGGCAAAGCTGACAAGCTACTTGCCGATAGATATATGAGTGCATTGGTTATCGTGTGCCTGCTTGCGTCATCCTTTGCGGGCATCCTTATCCTTCGCGGTCCGGCCCCCGCAGAAGCCGCCTCGGGCGACCTCATCGTGGATGGAACATATGTCATCGAGGGCATCGAGCAGGCTGTGGACGGTAATGTGGAGGTCCGGTCGGGTGGCGAGCTGATTGTCAGGAACGGAACCCTGAGCATCATAAGCAACAACGACCCGGCGCTCAAGCATTCCATAACCGTCCTTACCGGCGGGAAGCTCATACTTGAGACAGGAACAGTCACCTCATATCTCAATCAGATCAACCCATGGCCGTTCCTGAACGTATACGTGGACGGCGGCGAGGTGAGTGCGTCGGCATACTCCGAGTTCATGTTCCCAGGGATCATTGCGCTCACAAACGACGCGAAGATGATTCTCGAGGACACAACTGTTCACGCCCTGCCAGGAGAGCTGGTGATGATGTATGTCGTCAATTCTGAGGGCACGATCACTTACGACTCCGCGGACGACGGCCCCGCGATATCCCTCTCAGATTCGACCCTCGAGATGTACGACTCGATGATAACCAACCTGCCGGAGTACTCAACCATTCTCATGGCCGCCAGCAACATCACCGTGAGCGGCGCATCGACTTTCATGGCGGTCAACAGCTATGTGGGGGTCGACTTCGGCCCCGCGGAGGTCCCGGCGCACTGGTACACTCACAACTGCATGGTCCTATCGGGCACATCGAAGGCCCACTTCTACGGCACATCGTTCGCCCCTTACACTGGCCTGTATGCCGACAGGGCACCAGCGGTGGTGGCCAGCGGTGAGAGCTACGTTGCACCGCCCTTGGACAAGAATCCTAGCGACGATACAGACCAGCTAATCTCATATCTCTACGAAGGCGGAGACGGTCTGACATATCATGTTGCGCCGACCAAACAGATGTGGATTGACAGTTTTGACGCAGGAGCTGGAGGTATCACCGTAGATGCCGCCACGCTCTATGTTCGATACAAAGTGGATCCTGGGTATGACGGCACTAATCAATTGATGTGGAGTACAAACGAGGGAGGTTCTTGGGGTGCTACAGGAGTGGTTCCTCTCGCGAGTCAGACTTCCTTTGTGGACGCGAGCTTTGATTTGTATGCGATTGGTGTCACAACAACCACTGCTCTAAACTCTCTCGACATATACTTCAGCAACAATGCGGCCATCGCACAAGTCATGTTCGACAGCATGTCGATAGTCATCACCATCGGCACAGAGGCCTATGTCTACAGATGGCTCAATGTGACCGTTGGCGACGAATACGGTGTCCCGATTGAGAATGCGACCGTCTCAGCCGTGTTCACGGGCTCGACTTTGTACGGCGGCCAGCCATCGTTCTACTTTGGAATGAACGGCGTTCAGGCACTGCCTCCGGACCAGATTCTAGGCTACATGGGAATTGACGGTGTCGATTTCGGAATGACTGGAACGGATGGCGTTGCTGCCATCCCCTACTTGACGGACCTAGTATCCGGCAGCCAGGCCGGCAACTCCCTGTTCATCGGATCGTTCATGATCACAGGGGCGACAGGTGATGACAGCTCGGCAACCGGCTTCTCGTTCCCCGCATATCCTGCGATGGATGCAGGTGACCAGAACTTCGCCGTGACCGTGAGGATAGAAGGCCTCTCCGTCCCGAGCCCCAACCCCTCCAGGTGGCTCGTGGTGCCTCCATCTCTGACCATCGGCAACATGACCTACTACCATGCGGGCGATGTCATTGTCGCGGCGGATGGCGTTCTGACGTTCTACAATACCTGGTTCCAGCTGGTCCAGGATTACTCCTACCAGAGAGCAGTGTATGTCGACAACACGACAGGCCACCCGACGATGCTGATATTCGAGAAGTCGAAGATGACCAGCGCCCTGCCGATAGACATCATCGTGAAGGGTCACGCGACCCTCAAGGTCATGAACTCGACACTTGAGGGCGTCAACATAGTCGCTCTGGAGCACTCCACGGTCATCCTCTACAACGCCAACGTCACAGGCACGATAACGACTCGGTTCGACTCGTACGCAGAGGTGATTGTGAAGGACTCAACCCTTCAGTGTGCACCTGTGCTGTCCGGACATACCCTCGGCGAGTTCACGAACACCAGCGCGCCTGCAGTTAGGGTGGAGAACGACGCTATCGCAAACATATACAGATGGATTCACGTGACCGTCCTGGATGGCAACGACGAGCCTTTGCCAGGGGCACTGGTGTCAACGAGATATTACGTCAGCGGAGACCCGGCTTTCTCGGCCTACTCGAGCACTGACCCTGACGCCTTCGGTGTGGCAAAGGTCAACTCCTTGGCCACGCAGATAACCAGGTTCGGTTCGACCTTCGTCGGGAACTACTGGGTTAGCGCTTCGTATTCCACATACCTGGGAGACTTCTACGCAGACGACGTGTCTGTTGGTGTTATGCCTTATTCGGAGCCGCTCGGCAAGAATGCCACCTTCGTCGTGATGAAGATAGACGAGGTCCTGCCGGATCTCGCGGTCGTCGGCCCCTCGCCTGTGACGTTCAACGTGACCTCCCCGAAAGTGGGGGACAAGGTGCTCGTCAATGCCACCGTTTCCAACATCGGGGTTTCATATGCGTTCAATGTCCGAGTTGACTTCTACGATGACTTGGAGAGCTTCGATGAGCTCGGCGCATGGGAGATTTTTGCGACCGTTTACATAGACGCGATAGCCCCGAACACGGATGTGATAGTCCAGGCGACGTGGACCGCGGTGCCACCGCAGGAACCGACGCCTCACAGGATCGCTTTCGTTGTTGACGGCCAGAGCCAGATTCCAGAGATGGACGAGACAGATGCAATTGGCGAGGGCTGGCTGACCGTGAGGAGCCTCCCGGACATAGTCGTGTACGCTGGCACGACAACCAGTCCAGGGATTTACGCGTCGGAGACATACGTGGAGATCGACTCTGAGACAAACCTCGTGGCGAACATAAGAAACGACGGTGATGCAACGGCGTATGGCGTCAGCGTTTCGTTCCGCCACGGCGGACTGTACTTGGGCAACACGAGCATATCTGCGATAGACGCCCACGAATCAGCCCTGGCCACCATAACCTGGACTCCAACCGAGTCTGATTCATTCTACTCTATCACCGTGAACGCCTCCATTGCCGGTGACGAATCGAACACCGCCAACAACCTGGCCTCCAGGTCGATCACCGTGTACGACCATCCTGACCTGTCGCTTGAGATCATCTCCTTGGACCCAGAGGTGGAGGCCACCGGTGGACAGCAGGTGAATGTGACGGTTACGTTGGAAAACATCCAGGAAGACGGCAAGCCGGTTGTGCACCCCGTCCTGCGGTGTTACGTGAACGGGTCCGAAGGGCCGCTAGTGGACATCGACGACATAGAACTCTTGACTACGTTGTATCCGAAAAGCGGCGAATACCAGACAACCATACACTTCGTCGCCCCGGTCCTGACTGAGACTACGCCTGCGACCATCGAGGTTATCGTCAACCCCGAGAGGGATTATGTGGAGATATCGTATACGAACAACATCCAGACACGATCCATCAGCTTCCTGGACATCAGAGGTGACCTCTCCATCATCGACGACGACATAGTGGTCCGCAGAGGCACAACGCCCGTCCAGGGAGAGATGTTCGGAAGAACCGTGGCCATAGAAGTGACCATCAGGAATCCTGGCCAGACCTCCATTGACAACTTCGACATGAGGATTGGGATAAGGCTCCCATCGGGCTCTGAGTCCCAGCTCTACTCGACGACAGGCCTATCGGTTTCCCACTACTTCTCTGGCGACAATTCGGTCAGCGTGACATACAACTGGACGATTGGCTACACGGACCCTGGTGACTATCACATATGGGTATCGCTCGATGTGAACGACACCATAAGCGAGCCCAACGAGGACAACAACTATGCTCTCATACCGTTCGAGATACTGGCCCTGGATGTCAACGTCTACTTCACGACCAATCTCGCTGAGTATGACGCGGGCGACATAGTCATCGTGAGAGCCACCATCTTGTACAAATCTGACAGCAGTCCAGTGGTCGGTCTGGAGAACGTGGTCCTATGGATATACGACCCCGTGGAGGGCGTCGTGATCACAGGCTCCAACAGCCAGAGCGCGGAAACCGACAACACTGGAAGCGTCGATCCCACAATCCGGATACCCACTTCCATCGATGGCGGCGACTACCATGTGCGGGCCGTTGTCGCTGGTGTGGGCTACAACAGCGCGACACTGATAAGCATCAGCGCAGCGGGCGGCGAAGGCCTGTTCCCATGGTGGGTCTGGGTGCTGATAATCGTGGCCGTGGTCGGTGTAGTGGCTGGCTTCACGGGCTATACCTACATCTATGGGCTTGGGAAGCTGGTGGAGTGCGGCGAGTGCGGCGCGTTCATACCCGCTGCGAGCAAGAGATGCCCGAAGTGCGGCGTCGAGTTCGAGGTGGGCACGATGAAGTGCTCGGAGTGCGGCGCCTGGATACCTGCCGAGTCCGTTGAATGCCCCAACTGCGGCGTCAAGTTCGTGGGCGAGGCCGAGGCCGAGGCCGACTACATGGAGCGTATGCGGAACGAGTATGAGGACAACGTGGTCTCGAAGTACCGCGAGCTCGCCAAGCCCGAGCTGGGCAAGAAGTACACCGAGAAGGCCTTCGAGCTGTGGTGGAAGAGCCAGCCAGGCTACATAGCGTTCGAGGACTGGCTCGCGAAGGAAGAGGAGAAGAAGAAGGAGGGGCCAGTGGCGTGCCCGGTCTGCGGCACCCTCAATCCGAAGGAGGCGACCGTGTGCCACAAGTGCGGCACTGTGTTCGCCGCGGTCAGGACGGGCCCGCCAGGTAGGAGACCCCCGTCTGAGGGCGCGCCCCCGGAAGGTGAGGAGGTCGAGGAGATGCCTCAGGTCGAGCCGAGGGAGCCCAGAGCACCTCAGGCAGCTCCAGGAGCTGCTCCCCGGATGGTCATAAGGCGGCCGATAGACCGGAAGGTCGTCCCCAAGAAGATCATCAAGACCCCGGTGAGCGGTGAGGAGAAGAGCGAGTCCACCGAGAACGACGAGGGCCAGTGAGCCAGAGCCGACTCCCGAAACCCATTCTCGAAACCCCTTAGACTCCGGTTTTCATTCATTGTTGGCCCTAGTCCCGCGACGATTCCAATGACCCGAGAATCCGTCCAGAGGTTCAACTCACTGTCCTTCTGAGGGAGATAGTGAGGAAGCGGCCCCTGGACTTCGTCGCCTTCCCGTCTCTCCGATGCAAGGACGGAAGGAGGAGGCTCGAGAGCACGAGCACCGTCGAGAGGATCGCCAGCCCTAGTCCGGCCCCGAATTCGGCCTCAGAGGATGGAGCGACGACTGATGCCAGGGCGATGAGCTGCAGCGCCCCTCCGATGGGGGTGAACACGGCTGTGATCGACCCGAACATGAATAGGACGGGTCCCATGACTTCAGCCGCCCCTTCCGCCTCTACGGACCATCCCTGGGTCAGCGCCAGATAGCCGATCATAGCACCGAGAACAGAGATTGGGTTGAGGCGCACCTCTACGGTTCCGCGCCTGGAATAGGCCAGGGCCAGGGCCGTGAAGAGCAGCCATGCGATCAAGGGCGCTGCGAAGGTGAGCAAGAGCCGGTCGTCCGCATTCAATTGGCATCTCCAGACGTGCCATTGAACAGGAGACTAATTATGCCTGTTGGTCTTCGAAGGAGTCCAACAGAGCCGTCGAGAGGACCAGGCAAGTATCAGATCGTCTCCGCACCCTCTGCGAGCTTCGCCCTGACCTCTTTCATGACCTTCTCCGGGTCTTTGTAGTAGGCCGAGATGACCGTCGCCACCTTCCGGTGGTTGTCTATGCCTATCTTCTTCATGTAGTCGAGGATGTCGACCCGCCTCTTGATCTCCCTCTCCATCTCTCTGGGAGACCAGTTCCTCGCCATCCTGACCTTCTCGTAGACATAGCTGTGGCCGCTGTAGTTGAAGGTGTCATCCGCAGGGTTCCACGTGTAGACGGAGTTGGTGATGAGCTCGTTCGTCTCCGGGTCTATCCCGACGATCTCGGTGAGCGACTTGACCCGCCTTGTCATCTTCGTGCCGACCTTGACCTGCGCCTGGAGCATGACCACGTTCAGAGCTGTTATGAGCGCCCTCGGGAGGTTGATGGGGTCGTTCTCCATCCTGTGGACCATTGCCTGGACGTCCTCTGCGTGGAATGTGGAGTAGCAGGTCTTGCCCGTGGCCATCGCCTGGAAGACGACATAGGCCTCCTTGCCTCTGACCTCACCGACCATCAGGTACTGCGGCCTCTGCCTCATCGCCGTGGTTAGGAGGTCGAACATGTCTATCTCACCGGATGCCCTGCCCGTGATGGCGCTCTTCCCGCCGAACCCTTCCCTTGTCAGACCCGGGACCCAGTTCTCATGTGGCAGATTGAGCTCTCGTGTGTCCTCTATCGAGACTATCTTCATCTGAGGCGGTATGAAGAGCAGGACGGCGTTCAGCGTTGTCGTCTTGCCGCTCGCAGTGCCTCCGCAGACGAGCATCGACTGACCGTGCTCGATCGCCAGCCAGAGGTAGGCCATCATCTCGGTGCTCATAGTTTTGAACTTGAGCAGGTCGAGGGGCGTGAACGGGTTCTCCTTGAACCGCCTGATGGTGAAGGAGGAACCCCTCTTGGTGACGTGCTTGCCGAGGGTGGCCTGAAGCCTCGAGCCGTCCGGGATGGTCGCGTCCAGGAGCGGGCTCGCGACCGAGATGTGCTTGCCGCACTTCTGCGCGAGCCAGACGACGAATCCGTCCAGCTCCACCTCAGATGTGAACTTCAGGTTGGACCTGATCGAGCCATACTTCCTGTGGTATATGTAGAACGGGACGGCGACGCCGTCGCAGGAGCAGTCCTCGACGTTCGGGTCGATCATCATCACGTTGATTACGCTGTAGCCGACGAAGTCCCTGGCGACATAGTACATCACCTTCTCCTTGGCGATCGGGTTGAGGGCTATGCCGAGCTGCACCATCAGTTTCTCGACGATTCGTCTGAGGTACTTCTCCTTCTCCTCCGGGATCGTCTCAGTCATGTGCTCGACCGAGGCGACCAGAGTCGTCTTCAGGAGCTCGAGCACGTCCTTCTCGTCCTCGGACAGCTTAGGTTCTATCACTTCGTACAGATACTCGTTGGCCTTGTTGTCGTACTTGATCCTGACATACGTGTAGTTCTGCTTGACCGGAGTGACCTCCACCTCGTCCATGTTGGGCTCTGTCAGCTTCGGGATCTCAGTGATCGCGGACATGTCGATCCTGGATTCGTTCTTGGTCAGGGCCACCATGATGGGCTTCGGCTTGATCTTGAGTAAGAAGTTGTAGTACGCCGACTTGAGTCCGGGGCTCTTCCTCTTCTCCTCCTCGGCCTCCTGCGTCTCCTCTATCCTCGGTTGCTCGGTCTCGGTCATCTGTATCACCCGATGAGTCTCAATGAGATGAAGCCAGCGATGAGCATGATGAAGCTGTGCCTCATCCCGATCGGTATACTGCCCTTCTGTATCACACCTGCCAGCAGCCCGTCGCCGACCGCATGCACCAGGACCGAGAGCAGGAAGATGAAGGTGATCGTGGGTATGATGTCCACCTGAATGGTCACGCCCGTGATCGACCCGGCGCCTGCAGCCTCAGCACTCTCGCTCACCTGTGAGCCGGCCTCCTCCATCTTGGGCAGGAACTGGCCCTGGAGGATGAGTATCGTGGCGATGAACACGAAGAACGCTATGTAGACGACGAGGACGTAGGTCTGCATGGTGACCCCTCTCTCCTCCTCCGTGAGTATGGTCTCCTTGGCGTCGTGCGAGACCATGCTGAGGACGTCCGCCACGTTGCCCCCCGCGTCGTTGGCTTTCATGATGATCGAGGTCATCCTGACTACCAGGGGTGTCCTGACCCTCTCGGAGAACAGCCTTATCGCCTGCGATGCTGGCACGCCCCACTCTATCTGCGCGGCCATCCTCTTGATCTCGGGCGTGAGGCTCCCGTATCTCCCGGACGACGCGACAACGATCGCGTCTGCGAGAGTCATGCCGAACCTTCCCGCCTCCGCCACATCTCTCAGGAAGTCGGGCAGCCTCGTCTCGATATCCCGTATGTGCTTCTCCTTTGCGGCAGCGTAGAACCCGTACGGACCTATGGCCGCGGCCATCGCGAATATGACGTAGTCTATGGACTCCAGGGGGAAGTCAACGCTGCCGATGGCCTCCAACGCGGCAATCACGCTGCACAGCGCGATGATCAGGATCGAGACGATGACAACCAACCTTGTCTTGTCCTCCTTCTCGGTGGCCAGGATCCTCTTGAGGATCCTCTCCCTCTCATGCTCGGACTTCGCTTTCTGGGTCGGCATCTACATCGCACTCTCCTTTGACATGTTCCATACGACGAAGATGAACCCGAACTGAGAGACAGGGATCATCCCGAGGACTATCACGTAGAGCATCAGCACCATGAAGTCCGGGTCTCCGCCGCCGACTATGGCCATGATGGCCAATATGAGCACAAGGAACAGGGGAAACGCCACGACGACAGTGACGAAGGACTCAGCAAGCATGCCGAGCGTCTCCATCTGCGACTTCATCGCCAGCTTGTTCTCCTTCTGATACTCCTCCGCCTTCAGCAGGAAGTACGGCTTCAGCTGGCCGCCTGATGTCGAGGTCGTGATGACGCCCTGCAGGAAGTCCTGGAACTTCGATGACGGCGACCTCCTCGCAGCCTTCTTGATGGCGCTCAGTATGTCCAATCCTAGGAGTTCGGTGTCCCTCGTGATCCACGCAGCCTCCTGGCTTATCTCGCCGTAGACCTTCTGCCTGGAAAGCTCCTTGAAGATGACGTCTATGTTGACATCCGCAGAGGCCATGGCCGATATGAAGCTCATCGCAGCGGCTATCCTCTTCTCTATGTCCCTGGCCCTTGACTTCGCCTTCGAGCCAGGGGTGCTCAACAGCAGGAGGTAAGTCATCATGGGCAACAGCCCAATCGCCAGCGCCGAGATGAGCACCCTGAGCACGATGCTGACCCCGATCAATCCGAATATGACCACGCCGAGCACGACGGCTATGACCACGCCTACTATGGCTGTCACGACGGTCGCCATTAGCACGTAGGCGAGGTACTCCTCCGGCCTGATCTTCATGTGCGCTTTGAGGAGCGAGTCGTCGAGCGCCTGCAGCTGCGCGGTCTTGGTCTTCGCGTACTTGCCCATGGTGCGCCAGGCCAAGTCTTGGAACGGGGAGAGCTTGATGTACTCGGGAACAGCGCCCTTGACCAGCCTCACGGTATGGGGGCCTATGGTCTCTCCGGCCCCCGTCGTCTTGGTCCTGAGGTAGTGGGTGGGTTTGACCTCGACCTGCTCGAACACATCAGACACTTCAGGCAGGGGCAACACCTCCCGGTGCAGGAGCCATCGTCATCTTCGGCGTCATGGACATGAGCTCCTTCCTCACCCTGTCCGCCGTGACCTTGGGCTCCTTGTAGTACTCTCTGATGAGGTTCCAGATGTCCATGTGATCGGACATGTCTGTGGCCACCATGTACTTCACGATGTCCACCCTCCGCTCGAACTCCTGCAGGAGTTCCTCGTGGGTCATGTTCTTCATCTCCATGATCTTGTCGAACAGGAAGCTGTGGCCCTTGAAGATGAACTTGTCACTGGCCTGGTCCCACTCGTAGACCGTGTTGCTGATGAGCTCGTTCGTCTCAGGTTCGAACCCAACGATCTCTATGAGCTGCTTGATCCTCCTCACCATGTCCATGCCTACCCTGGCGTGAGTCTGTATGATGACGTTCCTCAGGGCCGTCAGCAGTATCCTCGGGCAGTTGATGGGCGGGTTCTCGAGTCTGTTCACCATGCCCTTCACGCTGTCCGCGTGCATGGTCGAGTAGGTCGTGTGGCCCGTGGCCATCGCCTGGAACATCGTGTAGGTCTCCTTGCCCCTGACCTCACCGACG
Source organism: Thermoplasmatota archaeon (assembly GCA_016930135.1). GTDB lineage: Archaea > Thermoplasmatota > Thermoplasmata > UBA10834 > UBA10834 > COMBO-56-21. The sequence goes on from JAFGHM010000039.1 coordinate 14,560, forward strand.
ATGATGTAGTTCGGCCTCTGTCTCAAAGAGGCCCTCACGAGGTCGTACATATCTATCTCGCCCGCGGCCTTGCCGTCCGGTCCGCGCTCGCCAACGCCGGACCTAGTCGTGCCAGGTATCCAGTTCTCGTGGGGGAGGTTGATCTCCCTCGTGTCCTCCATGGTGACGACCTTCGCGCTGGGGGGTATGAAGAGGGCGGTCGCGTTCAATGTCGCAGTCTTGCCGCTCGCAGTGCCTCCGCAGATCATGGCCGACTCCCCGTGCTCCACGCTCATCCACATGTAGGCCACTATCTCGGGGGACGCAGTGCCGTACTTGATGAGTTCCACGGGTGTGAAAGGCTTCTCTTTGAACCGCCTGATCGTGAAGGACGCGCCCCTGGTCGTCACCTCTCGCGCGTAGGTGGCTTGGACTCTGTGCCCTTCGGGCGTGGTCCCATCCAAGATCGGGTTAGAAACCGAGAGCTGCTTGCCGCACCTCTGGCCCAGGTTGACGACGAACGAATTAAGGTCGTTCTCCTCCTCGAACGTGATGTTGGTTTTGATGGACTCGAACTTGTTGTGGAAGACAAAGAGAGGTATCCCGACACCGTCGCAGGAGACGTCCTCAATGTGGTGGTCGTTCATCAGGGCGTCTATGGGCCCGTAGCCGACGAAATCCCTCGCTATGAAGTAGCTTATCTTGTCCTTGGATATGGGCTCGATGCTGAGTCCTCTGGACTTGATGTAGCTGTCCACGCTCTTCTCGAGGTATGTCTTCTTGTCCATGACCGTGAGCTTCTCCCACTCGTATTCCAGGGTCTTCTCA
>JAFGHM010000040.1 GCA_016930135.1 Thermoplasmatota archaeon
GGGTCAGCCTCGCGAAGCCCGCGACGCCGTTCCCGCGGGTGAAGTACAGGGATGCGATCGAGATCCTCAAGGCGGAGGGCATGAAAATCGACCACGGCGAGGACCTCGGCACCGAGGGCGAGAAGACCCTTGGCGAGGTCATGATGCGCGAGAAGAAATGTGAGCTTTATTTCATAACAGAGTTCCCAACTTCACTCAAAAGAGGCACTTTCTACGCCAAGAGATACGACGACGACCCCGAGACGACGGGCTACTTCGACCTCGACTACAGAGGACAGGAGATCGTCTCGGGCGGGCAGAGGGAGCACAGATATGACGTGCTCACGGAGCAGATGCGCGAGAACAACCTGAGCCTCGAGGCCTTCGACTTCTACCTGAAGGCCTTCAGATACGGCATGCCGCCCCACGGGGGGTTCGGGTTCGGGATAGAGAGGTTCGTCCAGAAGATGCTGGACCTGCCCAACATAAGGGAGGCGGTCCTATACCCAAGGGACAGGGCAAGGCTCATCCCGTGAAGAAGCGCCCCAAGAAGATGCTCTTCGAGCTGCCAGTGGCCGACGAGATAGATGGTCTGGCTACGAGCTCCCCGCGGTTTGAGGTCAGGGCCTTCGAATACGACCGTCGGGAGCAGAGGGCCAACCTCAACTACTCCCCGTGCAAGGGCCAGATCGTCCTGGTCATATGTGGAGAGAAGGGGACGGTCCTGGCCCGAGACGCCGTCACTGGGAAGTGGACGCTGCCTTCGGGCCGCGTAGGGGCGGCCGAGGAGGTCACCGCTGCCGCCAAGAGGGTGGCCAAGAGCGAGTGCGGCGTCGGCGTCAGGGGGCTGGATCTGGTGGGCATGTACGATGTGGTCTGGCACTTCTCGGACATATCAATCAAGAGACTGCACCTCGTCTATGCGGCTCTCACGGACGACCAGTGCTTCGAGATCGGCCCGTCCATGGGCAGGGAGGCGAAGTTCTTCCTGAACATCCCCCAGTCTGTGCTGGAGGACGACCTGGTGGCCGCCGCGTTGGGTGACTGCAGCAACAAATGAGTTATATCTGCAGCCCACGATATGGTGCACGAGCAGGATGGGACGCATTTTCGAGCGCGAGCTCAAGGGCATACTGAGCGCTGACGAGAACATGCTCACACGCATCACGAAGACTTGCGATGACGATGAGCGCGACTCCTACTTCAGGATCAGAGAGAGGCCTTTCATGGTCATCAGGGGCGCCGGCTCGCTCGGTGTGGACCTCGTGGCCATAAGGTCAGACTTGTCCCTGCCGATCGAGGTCAAGAGCTCGGTGAGCGACGTCCTGAGGTTCAGCAGGAGCGAGAAGCTGGCCGTACAGGCCCAGGAGATGATGGACGGCTGCAGGCGTGTCGGCCTGATGCCCATCTACGCCTACAGGTTCAAGCGCCACAGAGGCGACGCTTGGCGGGTCTTCACGCTCGATGTTGGGCCGATCAACGGCAGGCTGAGGGTAGTGTACCAGAGGCTTCCGAAGATAACGCCTTCGAGGGACGGGAACCTGATAATGAGATGGAACGACGGCATGCCCCTCAGCAAGTTCATAGACTACCTGGTCACCCTCTCGAGCTAGATGCTCCGCTCAGGAGTGAAACAGAAAAAAAAGAGAGGAGGAATGTGTTTTCCCGTTCTGTCCTCCGTCGGCTTATAAGGCGCGGGTCTGATAATCACGCTTGACTATCAGTTCTGATAACGGCCCATGTTGTGAGCAATCAAGGCAGCGCTAGCCCCGTGCCCCGGAGGACGAGATGGTGCTCTGTTCAGCACTCATAGGGCTCATCACAGGTCCTTGCGGACCTCAGCTGACCCTCTTCTCATCACAGAGCCCTGGAATCTCATTGGCGGTATTTGATGGAAAGCCTGGGCGGGCCCTTTGGGGCACGGATTATATACTTGTGCTGAGCTGATTGCCCTCCGTGGAGTATGAGCTTCTCAGCCAGAACATCTGGGTCTTCTTCGGCCTCGTGGTCTTCATCAGCCTATCAGGGGTCATGACTCCGGGACCCGTCTTCGCAGCCGCGGTCGCGAAGGGGTACAACGACAAGAGGGCCGGCATCAAGATCGCCCTGGGCCACGGACTGGTCGAGTTCCCCCTCATGGCCCTGATCGCGGCCATAGGGTTCAAGGCGAGTGAGTGGTTCGAGGAGCCTGTCGTAGGCCTGGTGATAGGCGTTGTCGGAGGCAGCCTGCTCCTGTTCCTGGGCACGAACATGATCAGGACCAGGAAGACAGTCGCAGATGGGGGCGAGGGCTCGATACCCTATGGCGCCACGGCAGCGGGGGCGATGACGACCTCCGCCAACCCGTACTTCTTCCTCTGGTGGGCGACGGTCGGGGCCATACTCGTGTTCAACGCTCAGTGGTTCGGGCCGATGGTGGTGGTCGTGTTCGCCGTGGTCCACTGGAGCTGCGACCTGGCATGGTACAGCGTCACATCATACACCGTCTTCAGGACGAAGCATCTCTGGACTCCAACGGTGCACGAGATAGTATTCGGCGTCTGCGGCGCGCTCATGATCGTCTTCGGCATCTACTTCATAGTCGGGCCCACGTTGGAGTTCGTGGGAAGCTCCTAGACGAGAAGGCTATTCCTGTCGTCCGGCTCTAATCATGCGCTCCAAGGGGACGCGGGCCCTGATGATGATGTCATCCGGGAGCTCGATCCTGTACTGCATCTTGACCAGAGAATCGCGCACATCCTCGAGAGCGATCTCCCGCATGCTCGGACATGTGGCATTAGGCACCGCGTAGAAGATCTTTCCAGGGGCTTCCTTACTCAGCCTGTGGATCATGTTCTCCTCCGTGCCGATGATGAACTCCTTCTTCGAAGAGGTCTGCACATGCCTGAGGATGCCCTCGGTCGAGTAGGCGTGGTCGGCGACATCGATGACATCAGGCGTGCACTCCGGGTGCACGAGCACCTCGGCCTCGGGGTGCTCCTCCTTGAGCCTCTCGAGGTTCTCCCTCGTGATGTTCACGTGCGTCGGGCAGTATCCGGGCCAGAAGACCATCTCCTTGTCCTTCACGAACCTCTGGACATAGAGGCCCAGGTTGGTGTCCGGGACGAATATGATCTTCTTGTCGGGCAGTGATTGGACTATCTTGACCGCGTTGGCGGACGTGCAGCAGATGTCGGACTCCGCCTTCACCTCGGCTGAAGTGTTCACATATGACACAACAGGCGCTCCAGGGTGTTGTGCCTTGAGCTCCTTGAGGGAGGCTGCATCGACCATGGCGGCCATCGGGCACCGTGCCCTGAGGTTCGGATGCAGGACCACCTTCTCGGGGTTCAGTATCTTCGCGGACTCAGCCATGAAATCCACACCGCAGAATACGATGATCTTGGCTGCCGTCCTGGAGGCCTGAACAGACAGGCCATACGAGTCGCCAAGGAAGTCGGAGATCTCCTGCACCTCCTTCCTCTGGTAGTTGTGCCCTAGTATGATGGCGTCCTTCTCCCTCTTGAGCTCTACTATGGACCTCTGAAGGTCGTTCACAGTCTCGGAACTCAGGTTATCAATAGGTCCGTATTAATCATTTCCGACGGACATTGGACCGGACCGGAGGCCACAATCCTTTCGCCTTGACCGCTTTTGGCCCCGAGAACCAGGAGATTGCCAAATGCGCCTACACATTGGCCAGGCGCGGCCGCAGCGATTATTTTTAAGTCAATTAGATTCAAGTAGCGGCCGACCAATCGCAGCCGAGAGAGGCGATGAAGCCCGTCATCGATTTGGCGCTCTGCAAGGCCTGCAACATATGCGTCTACATCTGCCCCAAGAAATGCTACTCGAAGGGCGCCGACATCTCCGAGAGAGGATACTTCGCTGCGGTCGTGAGCGCGCCTGAGAACTGCTACAACCACAACCGGGAGGGCAAGCTCATATGCGAGCTCTGCGTGCTCAGCTGCCCCGACCAGGCGATATCGTGGCACCCCGAGACCGAGGAGGAGAGGAAGAAATGAGGACGCCTGCGGGCGAGTACTTCCTTCAGGGAAACGAGGCCTGCGTCGAGGGCGCGATCACCGCAGGCGTGAGGTTCTTCGCCGGCTATCCGATCACGCCATCCACGGAGATAGCGGAGGGCCTGTCGCACAGGCTGACTGGCAAGAACGGCGTCTTCCTCCAGATGGAGGATGAGATCGCCTGCATCTCGGCGGTCATAGGGGCGTCCTGGAGCGGCGTGAAGTCCATGACGGCAACCTCTGGTCCAGGGTTCTCTCTCATGCAGGAGTCGGTAGGCTACGCTGCGATGTCCGAGACCCCGATAGTCATCGTGAATGTCATGCGGGGCGGTCCATCGACCGGGCAGCCCACAAGGGCGTCCCAAGGGGATGTGATGCAGACGGGGTACGGCTCCCACGGAGACTATCAGGTCATCGCATTCGCGCCTGCGACCGTCCAGGAGATGTTCGATCTCACGGTCGACTGCTTCAATTACTCAGAGAAGTACAGGGTTCCCGCGTTCCTGCTCTCAGACGCAGAGGTCGGGCACATGAGGGGGCTGCTGACCGTCCCGGAAGAAGTCAAGGTCGTCGACCGCAAGGAGAAGGGGCTCATGAGGCAGGACGAGGCCTATGATGTCCCCGACGAGCTGGTGAGGCCGTTCCCAACGTTCGGCAAGGGCCACAAGACCATGATAACCGGCATGACCCACACGGACAAGAACAAGATCGAGCCCGAGGACTCCAAGGTCCACACGGAGCTGGTGACGAGGCTGTCAAAGAAGGTGCTCAAGAACAGGCGCGACATCAACAAGTGGGAGATGATGTGCCCTGGTTCGAGGACGATGGTCGTCTCGTACGGCTCTGCCGCACTCGGTGCGAAGGAGGTTGCGGCGAAGGACGAGACCGTGGGCCTGCTGAGGCTGAAGAGCATATGGCCTTTCCCGGAGGAGGTCGTGCACGAGGTCGCGAGCAAGTGTGACCGCATACTCGTCTGCGAGATGAACCTGGGCATGCTCTACTGGCACATCAGGAGGGCCGCGCTGGAGGCTGGCTGCAAGAAGATCGAGCTGCTCTCGAAGATCGGGGGCGACCCACCGACCCCGAGTGATGTGCGCCACAAGCTGCGCGCGATGGGGGCGGTGTGATGGACATATTCGAGTTCTACAGGAAGGAGCAGTGGCCGCATGTCTTCTGCCCTGGGTGCGGCATCGGCACGCTCATGAACTGCTTCTACAGGGCGTTCGACGAGCTCGGCCTGACCCTTGACAAGACCGTCTTCGTCGGCGGGATCGGCTGCTCGTCCCGGGTACCGTTGTACATCAACTCCGATGCTCTGCACACGACCCACGGGAGGGCGATTGCATTCGCGACGGGGCTGAAGCTCGCAAGGCCCGACCTGAAAGTGGTCGTGTTCACAGGTGACGGCGACCTTGGCGCCATCGGGGGGAACCACTTCATCAACGGCTGCAGGCGCAATGTCGACATGACGGTCATCTGCATAAACAACAACGTCTACGGCATGACCGGCGGCCAGGCCTCAATAACGACTCCGCACAACTTCCTCTCGACGACGACACCCTTTGGCAGCAAGGAGTATCCGCTCGACCTCTCTGAGATAGCGGTCGCAGCAGGGGCGAACTACGTGGCGAGATGGACGACGAGGCACGTCCACGAGCTGACCAGGTCCCTCAAAGCAGCGATGCAGAAGAAGGGGTTCTCATTCGTGGAAGTGGTCTCACAGTGCCCGACCAACTTCGGTCGAAGGAACAAGATGGCCGATTCGACGGCCATGCTCGAGTGGTTCAAGGACAACTCGGTGAGGAGAGAGAAGACCAGGGCGGCGGCCTTGGACCATGTCGACCTGAACATCGCGGGTCAGATTACCATAGGGGAGTTCGTGGACAGGAACAGGGAGTGCTTCGAGGAGCTAATCGGAGTGGAGAAGCATGGATAGGCAGATTAGATTCTCCGGCTTCGGCGGCCAGGGCGTGATACTGATGGGCATCGTGCTCGCGAGAGCGGCCGCACTCTACGATCGGCCATCCGGGGAGGACGGCAGGCCGAGGCTGAAGAACGCGATCCAGACGCAGTCGTACGGACCCTCCGCGAGGGGAGGGCACTCGAAGTGCGACGTGAAGATCTCCGAACAGGAGATGCTCTACCCGTTCGTTGAGACCCCGGACTACCTTGTCATCATGTCACAGCAGGCGTTCACCAAGTACATAAACGAGAGGAGGCCGGACACCAAGGTGGTCATCGACCCCGACATGGTCCTTGAACGTCCCAAGGCGGACCTGTATCTCGTGCCCGCAACCAGAGCCGCCGAGGACATGGGCACCAGGATAGTGGCTAACATAATCATGCTGGGTGCGTTGAGGCAGATATCAGATGTCGTCTCCTGCGAGGCTCTCGAGAAGGCGCTCCTGGACGCGGTGCCGAAGGCGACGCACGACCTGAACAAGAACGCCCTGCTCGTGGGCACCAAGCTCGGGCAGGACGCCTTGGACAGGAGGGGTAAGGATTAAAGGCGGCGACCACATTCTTCGGGAAGGAGTGGGAAGTTGATCATCGACGACGTGCTCAAGGCGGGAAGGAAGTCCCTCGCGGAGAACGAGGTGAAGGAGCTGCTCAGGGAGGCGGGCATCCCTACGACCGACTTCCAAGTGGCCGAGGGTTTCGGAGACATCGACCAGAAGAAGCTGAAGTTCCCTGTCGTCCTGAAGGTCTGCTCCCCCAAGATACTTCACAAGACCGACGTCGGAGGAGTGGTGCTCGACATCCACAGAGAGGCCCTGGAGCAGGAGTTCGCCGAGATGAGGAAGAAGTTCCCCGACGAGAAGATACTGGTCGAGTCGCACCAGGACAGGAGAGTCGAGGTCATAGTGGGCCTCATCAACGACCCGACGTTCGGCCTCACGATCATGTTCGGGCTGGGGGGCATCTACACAGAGGTCTACAAGGACGTGACTTTCAGGATAGTCCCCATCAAGAATGAGGACGCAGAAGAGATGCTCAGGGAGATCAAGGCCGCGCCCATACTCGAGGGTTTCAGGAAGATAAAGGTTGACAGGGACTCCATCGTCAACATACTGCTCAAGGTCTCCGCCCTGGGCGAGAAGTACTCCGATAAGATAGACCAGATGGACCTCAATCCGGTCTTCGTCAAGGAGAAGGGCGCCGTTGTCGTCGATGCGAAACTCCTTCTGCGATGAGCGATATCGCCTTGCGAGCACATGAGGTCCGGAAGGTGCGGGCAATGATTGCCAGAGGAGGGCGAGCCGCTGTGGCGTTTGTGTCACTGTGCGTGATTCCAGCTCTCCTTCTGAGCCCGTATCTCAGCATCGCCCTTGCCGGTCTGGCCCTGGTGTTCGTATTCATGTTCAGAGACCCGAACAGGGATGTCGGCCAAGGAATCGTGTCTCCTGCCGACGGCACTGTTCGCGAGGTCGACCATGCGAACGGATACCTCTCCATCTACCTCGCGCTGAGGAATGTGCATGTCACGAGAGCTCCGATGGACGGCACCGTGAAGAGAGCGGCTCACGTCATGGGCCGCCACGTGCCAGCCTTCACGAAGAAGTCGGTGGAGAACGAGAGGCTCGAGATCACCATGGGGACCAAGAACGGCCCGGCATCGATGATCGAGATGGCGGGCATCATTGCGAGGAGGATAGTACCATACATCGAGGAGGGACAGACCCTGCGCAAAGGGGACAGGATAAGCCTCATCAGATTCGGCTCCCGGGTGGACCTCCGCCTGCCGCCATCGGAGATGAGCATCACCGTCAGAAGAGGTGACAAGTTGCGCGCCGGGGAGACGAAGATAGCGGAGGTGCTCCGTGGCGGCATGGAGTAAGGTGTCCTTCGGCGATCTGTTCACCCTTGCGAACGGAGTGCTCGGATTCTTCGCGATAACCTACATCCTGGACGACAAGTTCATCACGGCATCCAGCCTATTGTTTCTGTCCATGCTCATGGATGGGCTCGACGGATACATGGCAAGGCGATACGGCAGTAAGCACTCGAGGGGGCAGGTCCTGGACTCGATCTCGGATGCGATTTCGTTCGCCTTCGCCCCGGCGCTTCTGATATACGCCGAGTTCCGGGAACCCGGGGGCATCACGGGGATGAACTTTGCTGCGCTTGCATGTGCGGTCTCGGTCCTCGCCACCGGGTTGTTCCGGCTCGCGAGGTTCACGGTGGGCGGATACCAGCTGCCGCACTTCGTGGGAATGCCAGCGCCAGCTGCGGCCCTGATTCTGCTGCTCCTCTGCCTGCTCTTCGGAGCGACCGGGGGTGCAGAGGCCGACAGCTACTACTTCACGATATCCCAGGAGGCCTGGATCGTGCTGCCATTCGGGTTCCTCGCCAGCTTCCTGATGGCATCGGAGATATCCTACCCCAAGATGCACGGCAGGATGGCCGCAGCGACCGCTTTCGCACTGCTGCTGGCCTTCACACCCACGATAGCTGGCCTTGTGATTGTCTCCGACCAATCCTTATATACAGCATTCTCACGTACCGCCTCAGGCGTCGCGCTGGCACTCGCGCTGGTGTACGTTTTCGGGGGACCTGTGTATGAGAGACTCAAGGGAGGCCACGGCTGACAGCTACTTCGCCTGCTCGGAAGTAGAGCGCGCAGCCTTCGAAGCGGGCATAAAGCTCGGCTCGATATACCACCAGTTCGTTGGTGTGCCGCTGAGGTCCGAGAACGTATCGACCCTGGAGAAGGCCATCGAGGCTGGATGCAAGGTGCAGCCGTTCGTCGAGAGCGTGAGCGTCAAGATCGACAGGTCAAAGCTGAAGAGGAAGCGCGGGCAGTACGATTACGTGTCCCTCACGGGAGACATGCTGGACGTAGCTCTCGTGATACGATACGGGGGGACAAGGGTGAGAGCGTCGATGCGGCTCGTTGAGGAGATGAACTACCCGCTGATGTACATCGAGAGCGTGGAGCACGCATGATTGAGAGTCTGGCCTCTCGACTATGCGCATTGGTTGGAAGATTTATGACACTCATTATATATTTGGATGACCATACAGAAGCCGTTTGTTCGGCCGCCTGGTGAGATTATGGCAAGGGGGATCAAGGTAGGTATCACAGGGTTACCGGGGGCCGGGAAGACGCAGGCTCTTGTCAAGGTCATAGAGATGCTGGAGGAAGAGAGCCTGATCGTTGGCGGGATGGTCACCGAGCCGATCATCGAGAACGGCAAGCGCGTCGGGTTCTATGTGATGGATTGGAGGACCAAGAGAAAGGCGGTCTTCGCACATATCGAGACGGAGTCGAAGTTCTCCGTCGGGAAGTACGGGGTCAACCTCGAGAGCCTGGACACAGTCGGAGTCGAGGCGCTCAACGACGCCACAAAGAATGCGGACGTCATCGTCATCGACGAGGTGGGGAAGATGGAGGTGGAGTCGGAGAAGTTCGTCAAGGCCGTGAAGGAGGCCATGGACGTGGAGAAGCCGATCATACTCACCCTGCACAAGAAGTCCCGTAACCCGCTGCTCCAGGACATCCGGAGGCGTGACGACGTGCGCATACTCGAGGTCACGCCCATCAACA